>NZ_JBBCVB010000032.1:0-60499 GCF_037199905.1 Serratia sp. MMO-28 | reverse complement strand
GCTGCAGAACCGGAGGAAGCCGCGCCGGTGGCCAGCGCCCCTGCAGCTGCTGAACCGGAGGAAGCCGTGTCGGTGGCCAGCGCCCCTGCAGCTGCTGAACCGGAATACGCCACACCAACAGATCGAGACGGCGATGATGAAGAGAGTAATAGCGCCAGTGATCTTGAGGCGTATGCCGCAATGATGGCTTTTGGCGGTGAAACAACTGGCACTGCTCAGCAACAGCCTGAAGGAATGTCGGCAGGCGAACCAGTGGCTAATAACACCACGACGGAAAATGAGACAGAAGAGAAGAAGAAAAAAACAACCGAAGAACTGGAGAACGGCATTCGCTGGGCAACCAACGATAATGCTGAAACACCCCCAAAAGAACGTATAGACCTGGAAGGGTTGATTGCCCGGTTTGGATACAGAGCAGAGAAAGACTATACGGCGTATACACTTGATGGACAGGATGCGTTTTACGATTACGGCTCACATCTGCGTATGGCTAATCCTGAAGCCAGCCAGAGCGATGAGATGATCCTGGCGGCCGTTCTTACCGCGGATAAGCAACATCATCGCGGTATTGAAATCACCGGCAGTGACGAATTCAAAGAGCGAGTATTTAATCTCATCAGTGAATACAACATTGAGGTGAAACTGACTAACCCAGAACAAAGGGTTAAATTGCTCGAACTCAAAAAAGCAAATGAAACAGCAAAAGAAACGGCAAAAGAAAATGTTGCTGATTCAAATGCAAATAAGCAGGAAGGGGCAAACGAAAAGGCAAATTCATCAGTACAGCAGAATGGAATGCGCTGGGAAGAATCGGCCTCTGTACAGCCGAAGAAGCAGAATGCCTCTGATACTCAAAAGGAAGATAAAGCTGTAGGTGAATCCTGGGAGAAAGGCGTTATCGTCGCGCATGGACGTGCTAAGTATGAGTGGAAAGAAGATGAATCCATGAACTACTTTGTCACCCTCAAAAATGAACATGGAGAGAAGACACTCTGGGGGAAAGACCTTGAGAGAGCGGTTAAAGATGCTGGTGTAGACACAGAACGTCTTGTTACAGTCAGAAAGCTGGGGTTTGTGGATGTTGAGGTGAATGCACCTGTCCGTGATGAAAGCAACAAGATCGTTCGCTATGAAACTATCCAGACAAAACGTAATGAGTGGGAAGTAAAGCCTGTTTATCCACAGCCAACAGCAGGGAATGAGCAGGCCTATAAGCCTTCTGAACTGGTTCCGTATGATGCTGCAACCTTCCAGAAGCTCCGTACAACAATTCAGCAGATTACCGGTGTTGATCTCAGCCGCGAAGCCGTGCCTGAAAAAGAACTGTATTGGTTCCTGCCGAATGGTAAGCCAGCTCCAGAAAGTATGACAAAACCCGCAGGCTATAAACTCCCTCAAGAGTCAAAAACCGCGGGTACACCTTTGCTGATCGCACCGCATAAAAAAGGCGAACGCCCGGATTATTTCCTTGTTGAGTCTCGTAAAGGATTTATGCAAGGGATAGCAAAGGATAAGGAGTCCGGTGAGTACCATAGCGTGATTGGCAAAGTGAACAAGCGTATCGATAAAGATGGAAACTGGAAAACGTATATGACTCTTTCAGCAATCAATAAAAATGCAGAAAGTGGAATTGTTTTGCATGGTTATGGGCATGTAGATCAGGGGGGTAAAAATCTGCTTTACAAGAATACAATTGCAAATGAAAAACAACCTCAGCATTTACAAGCGGCCTCAGATGAGGTAAAAAACAAAACAGTAATGAAGCAGCTTTTTCATCCTTCAAATGCTGCAAAAAGAAAAGATGATGAAAGGAGAGAACAGACTCATGCACCAGTCGCAAAATCAGCGCCTCGGCCATAAAACAAAAACCCTACTCGTTGCAGTAGGGTTTTCCTGCATTTCTGTGAGCTCATTTGCGGCAACACAGACCTGTGCAGCATACGAACTGGCAAAAGCTGGTGCTGATGCTGCCTATAAGCAGGAAGTGGAAAGGATTAACAACGCCGCAAAAAGCGAATCCAGTACGTCTGATTCTCTCGGACAGTGCCTGGGGTCGCTATCAGTATCACTTAAAATCCCACAGTTTCCGTCTATCAGCGACATCATTGATAAGGTGAAGGATGAAGTATGCAATACGGTTAAATCGAAGATTAATGAGAAGTGGGGGAGCCTGACTAATACGACGCTGGACCCGTGGTCAACGATTTCATCCCGACTGCCAGATACGTCAGGTATCCTGCCCAACGCATCTTCTAAAAATGTGCAATTAAACAATCCGGCAGCTGCGAGTGGAAGTGGTGAGGATGCAAACAGTGATGCATTCCCGTTCCATCTGTAACTACCGGAAGAGTCCTTTCGGGATTTTATCGAATAGCTTGCCGGTTCGTATTTCAACGCGGCGGTGTTCCGCCGCGGTCAGTAAACGCATAAATTCTGTGGCAGGTAGAACATCACGTTTTGAGTCTACATACATATCAAGCGAATCTTCATTCATGAATCGTCTGACAGTATGCAGCCAGTCTTCAGCTGATTTCATATTTTTTGAGCTCATCGTCGCTCATCTCGGCAAACGCTGCAGGTCGGCGACCTTTTCCTGTCCAGGTTACGGTCTTACCATCAACTTCGGTCCGGTACTTCACTTTTCCAAAAGTGGATTTACTTTTCGTGGACGGACCAAAGAGATTTTCGAAGATCTGGAGAGCTTCATCAGCTGTAATATTGTGTTCTTCCATGAACCGCTTTGTGGCTGCGGCTTTCTCTTCAGTAGCCTTCTGTTCTTCCTTAAATTTCTCGATCATTCCCTGTGCAATGTCGGACCACATATTAATGAGTTGTTCAAGATTTTCTGGTGGGATTTTGCGCAAAACGGCGGTGGCTTTTCGTCGTTCGCACATGATAACTGCACAGGATTCGTAATCATTATGTTCGCTCATGTATACCTCATTGTTCATTAACGATCTGCGTGATTTTCTAACACAAACTTTTGAAAAGAGAAACTCTATGAAAACACAAAATAGTGAAAATATTATGGATCAAACTGAGTTGGATCAAAACTCAGCCGTTGATGATGACAGCAACGCTCTTGCTCCAGCTCTGGCCGAAGAGAGTAACCGAACGGTACAAGAAATTGTATCGAAACATGGTTTAAAAGTAATTTTGATTCAGACGGTAATCATATTAGTCGCAATCATCATCATTGGTCTTCAGGGGTACTGGCTTCACCAGAAAAAAATTAAATACATTGCAACGAATGGGGGCATGATCACAGAAGTACACCCAACCGATGAACCCGCTTACACGGCGGAAGAGGTGATGGATTTTGCCAACCGTACAATGATCAAATCGCTTTCACTGAACTTTGTGAATTACGAAAACCAATTAACCAGCGTCCGTGGCGATTTTAGTGCGGAGGGGTACGTTAGTTTCCGTAAAGCGCTGACCGATAGTGGGCTGCTGAAAGATATCAGTGATAAACGTCTGAACGTAAAACTTTCCACAACTCCTGGAACCCTGATCACGGAAGGTCTTATCCGTGGCACCAAAACCTATGCCTGGCAATACCGCATTCCGGTGACTGTTCAGCTTGTTGGCCAGGCTCAGGACTACAGACCACAACCTTACGATTTGATGGTTCAGGTACGCCGCGTCAAAGAAGACGAAGATCCACGGGGTATTCAAGTAGCGCAGGCCATTCTCAAACCCCGGAACTACTGAGGTCAATCATGAAGATTAAACTGTTAACCGTACTTATGGCCGCACTGTTTTCGGCAAATTCTGTATCTGCAGCTGATGCACCCACAGGTAATGGAGCCTCACAGCAAACGACTCCAGCTGTGCCTGGTGGTGACATTGCGCAATGGCAGCAGGCCAGTTCCGGATTGCCCGTAAACCAGCAGGCGCAGGTGCAACAGCCACCACAGCAAACAGCGCAGGAACAAGGTCAGCAGCAGGCGCAAGGCCAACAACCACAGGCACAGCCCCAACAGCGGCCAACTGCTGCACTGCCTCCCGCACCCATGCCGCAAATGCCTCCACCTCAGCAGCAGGTTACGCACGTTAATCCGCAGACACTGGAAGAGTTACCCGCACCTGTTCTGCAGCAGATCCAGCCTATTACCCCTGGTCAGGTACGGTCGGCCCGCAGCGCAATGGAAGATATGAGCGCGGCGGCCAAAACCTCACCACTAACGCCGATCCCACGAATTTCAAGCCAGACGGTATCACTGTCAGCAGGCGCATCCATTCCGCAGGTCCGGGTATTTCCAAACCAGGCAACCACAGTGACGTTTTCGGATGCTACCGGACACCCCTGGGTATTGGGTGCCCCTCCATATAATTCGAGTCCCTGTGCAACGGGTGGTGAACTGTGTGTTGGCTATATTGCAGGATCGGCGGTATTCACAATCCAGCCGACCAATGCCTATGCCAGCGGGAACATAACAGTGCTTCTGAAGGGGCTGGCCACGCCGGTCATTATTAACGTGAAGGGGGCTGAACCCTCCGTTAAATCAAAAACCGTTGATGTTGATTATCGTCTGGATCTCCGTATCCCGAAACGCAGTCCTGACACACCGGTTTATACCGCTACGCCTGAGAAAAAAATCTCACTCTATGACAAGCAGCTGCAGAGCGTACTCGACGGCATACCACCTGAAGATGCTCAGCGGTTGAAACTTAAAAACGCGCCAGGGAGTACCAAAGTCTGGCAGATCGGTGATGAGCTCTACGTCAGAAGTAACATGCAGCTGCAGGATGAGTTTGAAAAAACGCTTTCTGCTATCGATGGCACACATGTTTACGTGCTGCCGGCAACACCAGTGCTGACTTTTTCGGTTAACGGTCAGGCGCGTGACGTTGAAGTTGAGCTGAATTAAGGGGAACGACGATGGCTACAGATAAAGGTAAAGAAACCAGAAAAATGATGCTCTACGTCGGTGGCGCCGCTGCAGTTGTGGCGCTTCTGGGAGGGTACTGGTTGTTTGGCTCATCAGATGAGCCGGCAACGGGCGGGTCGCAGGTGAAGGCCCAGGGACTGGAAGGCAAAACAGGCAGGGATAAAGCCAATGATCCTCAATACAACAAGCTGCTGAATGAGTGGAATGTTGATAATTCAGATAAAGCGGCGCTCACGGGGGATAGCTTCATATCCACGTTGTCTGCCAGTAACCCGGTGGCCGTTGATTACGGCACCAAAGCACCGCCACCAAAATATTCGTGGGAATCGTCAGCAAAACCGTCGGGCGATAACAGTAAGGCGAACGATGCTGAGCAGAAAGAGCGTGAGCGTCAGGCTAAAGCGGTGGCTACGTTACTGCAGAAAATAGATCAGGCCAGAACACCCGTTGTCACGGGTGTTGCCCTTGCAACCCCTCTGGGAGCGGAGGGAAATGACAAGAACGGCGGGACCTTCTCAGGGTGGACCGATTCGGTTTATCCGCAGAACAAAAAGCCGGATGCTGAAAAACAACAGGGGGCGAAGAATAAGGCCAAAGATAAAGGAGCCCGGCTTGTATCGGCATACACGCTTGTGCCGGCGGTAATGGATACGGCGATGGACAGCGACGATCAGAACAGTATTGCTATTGCCCATGTTCCGACTGGAGCGCAGGCCGGCGCCAAATTCTATTCCGGCCAAAACCGTCTTGCCGGCGATGGTATTCGAATTCACTTCACCGGCATGGAGCTGAACGGAGTGCAGTGTAAGGTCGATGCGTATGGCGTGGCTTCCGACTCGTTGCGCGCGGCCGTTTCCTCAAATGTAAATAACCGCTGGTTCAGCCGCATTATTCTGCCGGCTGTCGCTAACGGATTAGGCCGAACTGGTCAGCTGTATGCGGACAGCAATTCGCAGATGATTATCACTGACGGCGGGAACGCATATCGCTCAACTGGCACGCCGAACGGCAAGGCGGTCGCCGGTACCATTATTGGCGGGATGGGTGAGCAGGCAGGGCGTGTCCTGGCCGACGATGCCGCTCGCCTGCCGGTTAAGCAGGTTACGGTTGACCGTAATCAGCTAATAGGCATTCAGTTTGTCGCGCCGGTGTATGAAAGCGACTGTGGCGAGAATATGGAAAATGCATCTGCAGAGCAGGCGCAGCAGCAAGCTACTCCGACACTCACCAGTGTGCCGCCTCAGCAGATGCCACAGCCACCGGCTCCTAATTACCCTCAGCAAAACTTTCCCAGCTACCCCGGCTACGGGTATGGCTCCAGTAACCCGTATTACCGTTAAGGAGATTGATAATGAATCTGTTTGAAGATGACAATAAAAACGAAGCAGCTCCTGCCCAGGAACCGGTGTCTGCTAAGCCTGCTGAAAAGCCAAAACCGACAGTGACGCCAGCAGCAAAAGCGAACAAAAAGCCGCTTAATGTCAGTGACTATGCATGGATTGGTGGTATTGCTGTCATCGGCATCCTGCTATTGGTCTGGTTGTTTGGGGGCTCCGATAGTGACACTGCGCCAGCGACGGGGAATGGGGCGATCCAGTCTTCAGCGCAACGTCCGCGAGTGCAGGCTGCCCCAGCAGGGCAGGATTCTGGTGACTTCCGCGAGCAGATTTCCGGGATTCTGCTGCAGCAAAAGGAACGGCTGGACGCGATAGAATCAACTTCTAAAAATGGAATGATGATCCTTTCCAGTCAGTTACAAAGCGCTAATGAAAAAATCAAAAACCTGAACAATCAGGTTCAGGAACTGAAAATGAAAGCTGCTGGTTATGGGCCTTCATTTGGCAATCAGAGTGGAACAATTTCCGGTTCAACGTCACAGGCATTACCTTTGTTGAAAGGTTTTTCAATTAATGATTTATCTGGCGATCTTGCTTGGGTAAAATACAAAAACCAGACGTATGCTGTGAAGGTCGGAAGTCAACTTGGTGGAGTCACCATTACGGGTATCGATACTGAAAATAGAATCGTTACAACAAGTAAAGGCCTTATCCGCTAATCAGGACCTAAAAAGGCGAAACTATGGATTTAGAATCAGTATTAATTCAGGTTGCTAACGGTGGTCAGGAACCGCTGACAAGGCTAATCATAGGTGTCGCTGCAGTCGTTGGGATCATTGGTGTTATTGGATATCTGATGAGCCTGCGAAAGCAGGCCAGGCATTCTACCAAAGGTGTTGAAGTTGGCAGAATTTTTGCCGGGATCATCTTCTGTGTATGTCTCATCACGCTGAAAGCACAGATGAACTCAGGCGGTGCCACATTAGGATTTGGCGATGTCAGTTTCGGACCCGTCAGTTATGCGAGCGAATCTACGTTTGGCATGGGAGCTGCAGCAGTCAACGCAGTGCTGGGGATTGTTAGAATTCTCGGTGCATACTTTTTTTACAGGGGTATTAAGGGGTTGAAAGACTCTTACCTTGAGGGCCATACGGAGCTGTCAGCTTCGGGCACGAGAGGGGCATCCATTGTGAAAATTGTATGTGGACTACTTCTGATGTTCGATACACAAACGCTCGATGCGTTGCAGAGCACATTAAACATTCACTGGTAATCAAAAAGGATACTTTATGAAAATTGTTAAATTTATCAAAGACAAGGCATTATCTGCATCCATCGCAGCGTATCAACTGCGCGGAACGGTAGCAAAATCGTTAGTGATATTGCCGCTGGCATTACTGAGCAAAGAGGCTGCAGCTGAAACGACAATCTGGGAAAAGATCAATACCTTCACTGAAGGTATGGCCAGTACCCAGCCTGGTCTGATTACCGCTGGTAAAGTGGTTGGTGTTGTGTGCTTTATCGTAGGTCTTGTAGCTCTATGGCTCAAAAACAAACGCGGGAAAGATATCAGTGGCAGCTTCATCTTCTGGTCAATGGTTGTTGGTGCCTGTCTGGTTGGCCTGACCGCATGGATCTCTTCTGTTGGTTCAACTGTTGGCGTTGACGCAACCCTGTAATGTCCTTTCGGCCCCGCCTTGCGGGGCCAATACCGGAGTTCCCCCATGAAAGATTTTAAGCTCACCAGGAATGAACAACCTGCCAGATGCCATGTGTGCGGGATAAAGAGCAAAGATGTTTTCTCCCTCGCAGAAGATGGACAGAAAGAGAGAATGCTTTGCTCTGTATGCCTGTCGCTCGAACACCCGGAGAAAATGAAACTAGAGACTCAAACCGGACTTCTGCTGAAGAGAAATACAAACCGAAAACTCTACAGCCTGTTGTTTCGTTCAATTGCAAAGGCGGAAAAGTCAACGGACGATTCTTACCGTGAAAAGGCACAGAAACTTAAACAGATATTGCTAAGCACAACTGACGTAGTTCTAAACGAAACCGGCAGTGATGACGGATACGATTTACTGCACCTGATAAAAAAACACCATCAGTTACTTCCCATGAATTTTGACGATGAGTTTGTCACTTCTGTCGCAGAGTCAGACGAATTGCCGGATGTAAGTGACTGGAATGAAATTTACAAGGGTAAGAGAGGTTTTAAATGATTTCTTTCTTTGAGGATGTGATCGAAGGTATCTCACGCAATCTTACGTCAAATGACTCGTTAAAATACTGTGATTTGACAACGGTTGTAGGGCTTACGTCGCAGGATCGCGTTGAGCATCCTGAAATCAGGGCTCCGTACATACTGACCACGAAGAACAACGATTTTCTTACCGTTATTGAGGTTCAGGGCGCTAAATCATCGTTTGACGATAAGTCGTTTAATGACTTCATTATGCACCTTTCAAACTCGTTGTCGAATTCCTTTATTAACAGTGGCCATAAGCTGTCTGTGGTGTTTGAGCGCGACTTTACCAAGAACCAGGAAGAGCTGAATAATGTTTATAAACCGCAGGTAGCAGCAATAGAGCGCCTACAGATAGACATTAAAGACCTGATTGCCGATGACGCAAAAAAAATCGCTGCCCATTACAGCCGTGAACGCGCTTACATCGTGCTGTATACCTCGAAGGGGATGATAGCGAAGGATGAACTTAAAAACGAGCAGGCAAAAGCTGCCGGCGTACTGAAGGATATCCCGCAGACTCGCTTCAGTCAGAACCCAATCGAATTTCAGCTTGAAGGTTTGAAGATCACTCATGACGCGATGCTGTGGCGCCTGATTGGTATGCTTCAGGGGGATGATGAGTCGGGTATGGGGCTTCTGGTTGATGTGCTCGATGTCAAACACGCTGGCGCAATGATGCGTCAGATGCTGTTCCGGAACTCAACATCAGAAAACTGGTACCCTCGCACGCCGTTTGACCAAAATCTGCGAATTTATGGCGCCCCACGGAAAGACAATATCGACTCCGTGTTGCCGCCGCGGCTGAATATCCAGATCATGGAAGGGGAACTGGAAGAAGATGGTGGCCTGATTTACTGCGATGGCAAATATTACGGCTCTGTTGCCCTTGAGTTGCCACCACTTCACCCTGTCAAATTTAAGCAGTTATTCAACGCGATTAACCGGAAAATCCCGTACCGGATAAAATATGATTTTATGGGCGGGGGCAAAAAAGCACTGTTCTGGCCATCAGTGATAATCTCTTTCCTTCGTTTCATTCCCTCACTCGGTACTATCGCGCGTGATATGGATTATGTCGGGGCCCAGAGCGAAACCGATCCAACGGCTATCATGGCCATCAACTTTGCCACCTGGGGTGACACTAAGGATGAAGCCAAACGCAACCTGGCGGCTTTAACTAAGGCGATTGAAGGCTGGGGCGTATCAGGTGTGTCCAAGACATATGGCAATCCTGGTAGCGCACTGATTGCATCCGTTCCGGGGCTAACGACGGCCACACCTGGTTCATTGCATTATCCGCCGTTGAGTGAAGGCTTGCGGATGTTACCTTTTGAACGTCCGGCCAGCCCCTGGCATGGTAAAGGCAATATTAACTTCATCACGCTCGATGGCAAGCTGTTCCCCTATCAAATCGCCAGTCCCCTGCAGGAGAAATTTACGGATGTCATCACCGGTGTTCCTGGTTCAGGTAAAAGCGTGCTGGCCAACCGCCTTAACCTGAGTTCGATTTACCGGGCTGATAAAAAACTGCCTTATCTGACCATCATTGATAAGGGCTACAGTGCAAAAGGTATCGCCGATCTGATTAGCGCTGAGCTGCCGGCAGAGAAACGCCACCAGATTGCCAGTATCACCCTTAACAATGACGAATCGCACTGTATTAACATCTGCGATACGCAGTTAGGCTCAAGGTATCTGACGCAGTTTGAGGAAGTATTCTTAAAACAGATGCTTAACGCATTCTGTATTGATCCAGCAATTGGCCAGCCGCCAGATGCAATGAGCGTTGGCCAAATCGTCAGTAAGGTTGTATCAAAGGTATACAAAGCAAAAGCTCATTCCGATGCAAATAAGTTTAAGTATAACGATCCAGTTGTTAATAAAGCTCTGAAAGAATCCGGTCTGGATATGGAGCTCGGCGATGACTGGTTTGAAAATGCTACATGGTGGGAAGTCGTTGATAAGCTGTTCGCAAAAAAATATCTTCATGCTGCAACTGTAGCCCAGCGTTACGCAGTGCCGACCATATACGATTTCATTAGCGAACTACAAACAGAAGGCTTTAGTAGCCAATACGCTGATGTAAAAGTCAATGGAAGTGAGCCTGTAGTAAATTTCGTTGCACGTTGTTTCCAGGCTGCAGCAGCTGACTATGCCATTTTCTCAGGTATTACGGTTTATGATTTCAGCCCTGAGACTCGCATTGCGATCCTGGATATGCAAAACGTCCTCGGTGACAGAACGACACCTGCAGGTAAGCTCAAATCCGGCATTATGTATCTTTTTGCACGCCAGATGGCTGTGCGTAACTACTACCTGCCTCAGTCCGCAGAAACCTTCATTCCAGCTTTACCGGACCAGTACAGGGCTTATCACCAGGCGCGTATCAGGGAACTCTCAGAAGAGGTTAAACATACCTTTTATGATGAGTGTCATAACTTTGCCGGCATCGACTTCATTCAAAATGCGCTGAATACAGCTGACCTTGAAGATCGTAAATTCAACGTTCGTACTGCGTTCTCGTCTCAGTATCTGAGCCATATGCCTTCGAGTGTGCTTAAAACCATGAACAGCCTGTTTATGATGCGCCTGACGGAAGGAGATGAAGAGTATCTGAAGCAATTAGAGATCAACATCCCGGCCGATATCCTGCGTCGTTTCAGACAGCTTCCGCAAGGGGTTTATCCGGACGGAAGTGGTACTGCATTTCTCGGTATTTTTAAAACAAAACGCGGTCTGATTTGCCATATTCTGAAAAATACATTAGGTCCAAAACTGCTTTGGGCATTGAACTCATCTGCAAAAGACAGGGCGCTCAGGGATGTGCTTTATGAAGAGTTGGGAACGAAACAAGCAAGGGAAGTATTAGCAAATAGATTCCCTATGGGCAGTGCATCAAGTATCATAGATGAAATGGTAGTCAATCAGGGTGGTGAGCGTGATTCAGAAGAAGAATCACAAACTATGGCGATGAAGCTCGCTAAAGAAATCATTTCTGATGTGAGAAGGGGATTCAGATGATAAAAATCGGAAAAGCAAAACGGTCAGTGATGGCCGTTTCAATTCTGGCCTTCAGCGTGCAGTCAGCATTTGCCTATACGGTCAACGTTAACAGCAGCATTCCCATCTCAACGCAGGTTATGCCGGCGTTGAGCACAGCTAATGGCCTGTTAGGTAACATCCAGGCCACGCTGATTAACATTGGTACGGCAATCAGCCAGCAGGGCGATCGGCAGGCAGCATTAATGCAGCAGGTGGCTGAAACTAACCGACAGTTCGAAGTCGAGCAAAAGCGTAATGACCGGCTGCTGCAGGCACAGGATAAGTACCGTGTTCCGGATGATATCTGTGCGCAGTCTATTGGCGGTGGCGCTGCGGGGGTATCCTCTGCGGCCGCTGGCGGTCAGCGAACGCTGGGAAGCGCCAGTTCTGCGAAAGATGTTAAGGCCATTTTTGAAGTGCCGGCACGCGCAACCGACGTGGACGCTTCGTCAACGGCTGAAGTTCACAGCCAGTACTGCGACAGTTCGGATTATGCTGCATTTGGCGGGACTTCATTCTGCCCAAGTGTCTCTGACATGCCGCGGGCAGATACGTCGCTGAGCTCGTTGCTTTATGGCGCCGGCAAAGAAGGCAAGGCACCTGATCTGACGTTTACAGATGAGCAGACAGATGCGGCGCTGCGCTATATGAAAAATACCGCGTTGCGCAGTGCTGGCCGTCAGCTGAGCCGTGGGGAAGTTAAAGGCGCCAGCGGGCGAATTTACCTGGGCATGATTCAGCAATACCAGGCGCTCACCGACGCGGCCGCACAACCTCAGATGGAAATGATCGCCAATTCCAAACCGAACCCGGCCACTGATGCCGCACTTGCAGACGCGCGCAAAGTGCCGGAAGTCGAATCCTATTTCCAGGCGACGGCCAGTAACAGAGCGAAACAGCTTAACCGTATGTCTGCCAGAGAGTTTGAGGAATTCGAAGTAGGTCGCCGTTACAGCAACCCTGCTTACCAGGCGACGCTGACCAACAAGAACACCGAAGATTTGATACGTGAGCAAATCAATATCGCCAACCTGAACAACTGGTTAGTGCTGAAAACCAAACAGCAGCTGGAGAAACAAAATGTGCTGCTTGGCCAGATCCTGGCGAACGACGCATATCAAACATACAAACCGATGCTGGCAGCACAGCTGGAGAGTGTGAACGCGGGGGTATCCAGAAAATGACAGACGAAAATAAAACAGGGGAAGAAGTTACAAAATCCCCTGGCCGCATGAAAAAAGCGGTTTATCATATTACCGGAATTAGTGATATTCAGTTTATGTGGAAATCACTAAGAGAATCTATCAGCCTGCTCAATGAGCGGGCTTCTTTCGTTAAGAAGCAGATCAAAAATTTGGAAGCCCCGGCCGAAAAATCAGCTTCGAATCAATCGTTTGAGGATGTTGTTAAAAATAGTTCCATTCCCTTAGAACAACATCTAGCTAAAGCCGGTAAGTATAAGAAATATTGGTTATGTTGCTTATTTATTGCTGTTTTTGTTTCCCTGTTTTTAATCGCTGGCTGTGTAAAATTGATTGTTAATGCTGAATACAATGTAAGCCTTCTGAAGGTGACATTAACGCTCAGTTTAATGTTTGCTGTTTGTATCTACTCGTTTGTAAAAGCAATGACTTATGAATTTTTAGGTTGGCAATTACGGAATGAGGCCCATTCTGAAGAAGAATTCGGTACATTGAGACATTTTATTAACGATAACGGTGTGCGCAATACATTTAATTTTGAACAAGCTGGCCAGAGTCGGGGGGCGCATGAATAAGTCAAGAAACACATTGGTCGCATTGTTGCCGCTATCGTTTTTCATTACCCCGGCATATTCTGCAGATCTCGGAATTGATAGTATTACAGAGGCTGCTAAACGGTCTGGTGATTTGTCACGTCAGATGCTGCATACGGTTTTTGGTGAAGTGGTAAACAATCCTTTCAGTCCGTCAGGTGATGGATTATTAAATAACGTATTTTTCACGGTGAATGAGGTTATCGCCATATTAGCGCTGATTTATATGGCGATAATCAGTATTAAAAAGCTACATCAGGCAGGGCAGCTTGGGAAGTTTATAGAGGGTGATGGGAATAATGCCTTCAATTTTGTTAAAACAACATTCGGCTGGCTCCTTTTGGTTCCAACTGCTGTTGGATGGTCCGTTGCACAACTGCTCTTCCTGTGGTGTGGGTCCATCATAGGTGTAGGTTCTGCCAATGTTATTGCAGATAAAACAGCGTCGGAACTAGCGAGCGGCAAAGCTGTTTATATAACGCCAGTGATGCCAGAAATGGCTTCTGTGGCTAAAGGAATGTTCGAAATGAACTTGTGCGCTCTTGGTGTCAATCAAGGGTTAGCTCAGATGGAGGCTTCAGGCCAACATTATGAAAGTAATAGCCAGATGAAGTTTAATACTGGTGATTCTAGTTACTCAATTTCAGTTGACAATGGTTCTGCTGTTTGTGGGACTGTTAAATTACCACAAAAGCCTACAGGTTGGACTTCGGTATTCTCCAGTGGTTACGCTGATTCTGTTTATGCAGTTCAACAGCAGGCTACAGACTCGCTTTGGAGTAAGATGAAGAATACAGCAGAGCAATTTAACTCTGCTTATATGTCTAAAATGCGTTCAGGAGATGGGCAACTGCCTGACGTTGAAACTGCAATTCAGACAGCAGCAAGAGATTACCAACAACAAGTTCAGCAAGCTGCAGACAATGCTGCCGGAAGCAATGATATGCTCCAGAAAATGGAGTCTGATATAAAGGAAAAAGGATGGCTATATCTTGGTATTTATTATCATACCCTGGCAACTGCTAACACTGAGTTGAAGGACGTTGCTAATCTGAAACCTATTGTATCTGGGATAAGTGGTGATGGTGATGTAGGTTCTACGGACTATTATAAAGGTCTGTTCCAAGCATATCATTCACAACTAAAAAACAGTACCTACACTCCCCCTTTAGGTACTGCTGATAATGCTTTAGCTCAGAACATTGACAATAAAGGCATCGAAGAAGCGGCAAAAAGTGGTGATGCGGATTCGTTGATTACCAAAATTTTCAACTTTAATGTTACTTCATGGCTTGCCACTAGAAACTACGGCACTGGCGATGGATACAGCGATGTAACAAATCCCTTGTTGAAAATGAAAGCCATTGGTGATTACACCATGTTTACTGCTGAGAGTGGTCTAGCTGCTTGGGGTGCTGTTAATGTCGCAATGAGTGTTGCAGATGGTAATAACGCTGCCGGAATGGGGGCGGGATTACTTAATTTCTTCACATCCGGCAAGGATATTATTAAGGGTGTAATTAAAACGGCGGCTCCGATCGTATACATGATTTTAGTCGCTCTGTTCTGTATAGGGTTAACGCTTTCAATTTGGCTTCCATTTGTTCCATTTATCTATTGGTTTGTTGCAATGGCTGATTGGTTAGTTACTTTGCTGACTGGTATCGTTGCATCTTCATTGTGGGCCGCTACCCATATTAACATTGGCCAAACTAATGAGGACCGGTCAACGTATGGATATATTTTCCTGATAGATGTGATGATTCGACCACTGTTGATGGTAATGGGATTCATTTTTGCATCATTGGCCATTGTGGCTCTTGGCACCGCGCTTAACTATATTTTTAAAACAGCAATGGAAAATGTACAGGCAGATTCAACAACTGGCCTTTGGTCAATGATAGGTATCCTGTTTGTCTACGCAAGGATGTGTACAGGTATGGTTGCTAGGGTATTTGCATTGCCTGCAAGGATGCCTAACTACGTCATCAGCTGGATTGGTAACAAGCATAACGATTCAATTCTTGGTGATATGCAGAATCATGTTCACGACCTATTTGCTGCATTTGGTCGTGGAGCAAAAAATACAGGTGGACGTCCTTCTGGGCCGAAGAACTTCAACCCAACCAATACGGTTGATAAAGATAAAGATGGTATAGCGGGGGCGTAATATGAAAGGATATTCGTATACTGTTGTCGATAACAACATGGCTAAATCGAAAGGTGTTGGCTATTATCTGTCACGCCTGTCTGTAGCCATAAGTATAGTTATTTTAACCATAAGTCTTCCGTTGACTGTTTATTCTGGTTTTCTTACTTTAGGTGGAACCCTGGCATTGGCGTGGTTTGTTGCTCTACTTGTTTTCGATGCCGTACTGATCACATATGTTGTTCGCCAGGTAAAAAGTAAAGGAGTCAAAAAGGTTGTTGCAGGTATGAGAGTTTATGGATGCTTTAATCCATCGGCTAAAGAGGAACAATACATGCCAGCACAGAAAACATATTTTGGTATAGACATAGACTCTGGTGTTGTTGGGATTGCCGCCCTTTATGCTGTACAGGCCTCTATTAAGCAAAAGAGAATTTTATTTGAGGCCGAGACAATTGAGTCTTGGGAGTATACTGATAGTAAACTTGTCGTGAATCTCCGGAACCGACATGTACCTACTGTTGAAATTATTTTGCTCAATGCCGGCACAGCATATCGTCAGCTAGAAATGTTAACCAGGATGCATGAGCAACATAAAAAATACAGGGGAGAAAAATATCTCCAGTGGCGAAAGACAATGCTTGATGAAGGTTGGATGCTGCCGCGAACGTATTGATGTTTACTTCCAAACCGCCTGAAAAGGCGGTTTTTTCATGTATACTCAGGTGGTTATAGTCGTATGCTGTGGGAGGAAGTAGTGAACAGAGTTACTGAGCGTCAGGAACAGAAGAGTAACCCGGAGTTCCAGAGAGAGTACCGGAACCGTATCCGGGAAACACACGACCAGTTAAACCTTTATCTCCCCAAAGATGCAAAAAGAATGTTGATAGAGATCACAAAAGTTAAAAAACTCACTCAGGCTGAAGTTATTGAATTTCTTGTCAAAAGTTATTATGACGGCTTAAAATTTGACGATTCTGAAGAGTGATCTTACTATGTAAAAGCGGGATCGCAGGTATTGCCCCGCTAAGAAACGCATGATATGTTAAGCGGCGTTTACATAACCTTACGGGGTTATTACAGAATTTAGCACGGGAAGAGCGGCCCGGAGATGTACCGCTTAGGAGTGGCAGGAGCCACAAAAAGTAAAACCCCCTGATCCCTGTAGGAAACTTTGGCCGGTCTCTCAGGAATCAGGGGGTGCAAACTGCCCACTGGCAGAAAGGATTATAGCAAATGCATACCCTATTGCAATACAGCCCGGCCAATATGTGCAGGGGCTGGTGAATCAAAAGAATCCATACCTACAGCTTTCTGACATTGAGTCAGTAGAAGGTCTTTCGCCGGAGTTCATCTCCTGGCTTGAAAGCCAATCCCCTAAAGAATCACCCCGGCAACTGCCTTTAAATGAAGGTGCTGAACCAGCGCGCAAAACCCGCCGTCGTCGCGGTACGCACTCAACGGCGTGTCTCTGCCCGGAACCCAGCTGGTACCGACCGGACAACTTCAAAAAGCTCCCTGGCCAGCTTGGCCATGCCTACAACCGCCTTGTTCGCCGCGATCGCAAAACCGGGGCTTTAAGTCTGCGGATGCGGATCAGCCGCCACCCGTATTTTGTGCAGCTGCGCGAGCAGGCCGGCCGGAAGCGGGACTTCCGCCCGGAGCGGGAGAATCTGCTTGATGCCATCGTGCCGCTTATGGTCAGCACGGTTGACCGGGCAACACATATAGACACTATCAACCTCAGCAAAATGGCGTGGCAGCTCAGCGAAAAGGACAGTGAAGGGAACGTGATCCGGAAGGTGACGGTTCCGCGGGTTTGCCGGCTGCTGCAGCACATGATGGAGTACGGGTTACTGGCGCTGCCTGAAGGCGTCACATGGGACCCGTTTAACCGCAAGTGGTTCCCCAAGCATGTCGTGCTGACGGAACGGCTCTGGAAGATAATCGGCGTTGATCTCGATAAGCTGTATGCGGAGCAGGCCGAACAGGTGGCCGCTGAAGCTGAAGGATGGATAACCCGCGATGAGCATGGCCAGGCGGAAGAAATATCTGTCAAGGCGGCGCGCCGGCGCTGGTATGAGAACATGATGCACGCAACGCTGGTTCGCCGGCGTGAAGCCGCCCTGAAGGGGAAGCGCGAGAAGAAGCTGAAAGCGCTGGCCGAACAGCCCTTTGACGACCGTGTATATGCCATGTCCGTTCATCTGATGCGGACGCTGCCGAAAGACGAACTGCACGCGCTGTCGCCTGAACAGTTCACGCAACGCGTATTCAGCCACCTTTATCAGCTCGATCTGGGGCTGGAGAGGGAAGCAGGCCCCCCTGCTTATCACTGATTTTCTCCCCCTGTAATTTTCTAACCGCCGCCTGGCGGTTTTCGTGCTGGCCAGCCGGCGCGACCTGCTCAAATTTCCTCCAGTTCTAACGTGTGGCCATCGTGATTTTTTGACGTTCTGGCGCCGCCGGTGGATAACCGGCAGCGAAATCACCACTATCCACAGTTATCCGCAAAGGAGGAAATAAAGTGACCTGCAATCGTGGTCAAAGCAAGCTGCAATACACTCTTAACTTCTTTAAAAAGATGTTTATTCAATAAAGAGATCACTGTTATTCAGGCACAATTTTCTGTGGATTATGGGGATATGCCTGGCCTTTCAGCGCCGCTACGCGGCACGACGGCCAGAATGGTCGCTATGCTCCCAGGTTAGCACCCGGCAAATGCCGGGCAGGGTGGCCAGCAGAAACCTCCAGGACGGATTCTTCTTTGCCCCACCGTGCTTTTCCCCGCCGAGCCAACGGCTCGGCAGAAAAAAGCATGATGGATGTTGTAACTATGAACACCCCCGTAAGACGTCAGGGCTGCGACACGCAGCCCTGACGTCAACGCTACTACCCACGCGCCCGGTGTGCCGCTAACGTCACACCGCCCGCTCGCAGTAGCCAGGGGGCAATGTGGCCACAGATTTACCTGCAGGGCAGTCTGGCAGGTAAATCGCCTGCCATATCGTGCAATGCCTTTCAGGCAGTCAACGCAAGTGTCAGCTGTCAGTTTTAAAATTAACAGGGAAAAGAGGATCGATTTAGCCGCGGTTATCCACGTCAGCCGCTCTCTGGCGCGTTAAACAGGGTAAGACAGGGGAATATTGCTCTTTTTGCAGTGAAGGCCACAGAGAGCGTTTTAGGCGCTTATTATGCTGAATGGGCCGATTTGAGAAAGTGCGGCTAAGATGGTTGGTAAATATACCACTATACGATTACCATCCTACGTGATTAAACGGGTACGAACATGAGGTCTGCTATGCCTGTAAAACAACGAGTTATAACTCCTGCTACCGCGTTGACAACTGCCCTGGATGATAAATTACGACAGTATGAAGCGGACAAGTGGAAGGAAGATAACCGCGAAGCTCTGGAAGAACTTAATAACTTTCATGATGAACACGGTTGCTTCAGTGATGAATACAGGACTTTTTAAAGAAACTGGTAGTAGTCTACGGAAATGTGATTTCAGCCATAAGAGAGAGGCACAAAAAAACCCGATTGGTGAGATCGGGCTTTTTGTTTTGCCCCAGACTGGAGCGGGAACACCTAAACTATTGACGGTTAAATATTACGCCATGAGTTCAGTAAATGCAAACCACCCGGAATAGGGTATACTGCGCGGGTCAATCTGTTGGTGTTCTTTCTCCTGCTTCCCGCATATGCGGTAGGAACGGATTAAAGTCCTGGTTGAAAAACAGGTGGTGCTGTTTCAATGCCCAGGCTGGAGCGGGAACACCTAAACTATTGACGTTGAGGTAGCCGCTGTGACAGGCAACGTAAGGGCGATCAGCGGTGTTCCTGCTCTGTATGGAGCAAACGGATGATTAACTTGTTAATCGTCGTTCTGCGGGCGGTTGTTGCAGTGTCTAACGCTGTGATAGCGGTCCTGGAGCTGATCCGGCAGTATTTTGACTGACCGGAAACGTAACTAAAGGCGGGGGGACCACTCCCCGCCTTTTAACAGGGTTACATCTCGATCATCGGGAACAGATCATCTTCCTGGTGGTAAAGCACGTCGTCCGTTTCCGTTCCATCAAGCCATTCAGCGAACAGTTCAAACAGGCACACCGACATTTCCTCCGGTGAAATTGCGCCACACTGCAGCTCGTAGAAGACCTCAATTTTTTCCAGCAGGCTGTTGGCCGCTTTGTCGTAGCCGAACAGCTTGATCGGCGGGAATCGCATTGCATCCGGGTTGGTTTCCGCCAGTTCATCATCCTTGCGTTCCGGATAAATGCTGTACAGCGTTGCCGGCGATGGCGGCAATACCTCGATAAAGCGGTTTATCCGCATCGGCAGTTCGCTGGAAAACTTCTCATTGTCCGGAATGTAAAAGGCGGCGCTGCGTACCAGGGCATCCTGAAAAGAAATCACACCCTGACCTTCGGTCTGCTTACGCAGCTCACGAATGTTTACGCGGTCCTTTTCACGGATTTGATACAGATCCCCTTCCCGGACCGTTTTGGAAAACGTGCCGTGTTCCGCTTCCTGCCCGGAGAGCTCGGAATAATAGTCCTGGCCGACGGTTTCGCGCAGTATTTCAAAGGTTTTCCGGTCTTCAATCGACTCAAAATATTTCACGCGGGTGTTGGCGATCAGCGAATCCACCTCGCCGTTCGCGCCGCGGGCGAGCGACGGGTGATCCTGGGAGGAAAATACGCCCATTTTTTCCAGTGAACGCATCTGCGCACTCAGCGTATCCATACCGCTGGTGAAATACTGGCCCAGCTCGTCATAAATCAGCCCGTATGGCGCCTGATTATTCAGCGCGTGAGTGAGCAGGACTTCCTCTTTTTTCCCTTCCAGCTGGTAGCCCAGGTCCTTACTGATGGTCATTCGCTGCAGCGTCACATATAAACGGCCAAGCGTGGCCGCTTCACCGCGTGACAGCTCCAGCGACGGGATCATGACGATGAGAATGCGGTCATTGTGGAAAATATCGTCCATCCGGATATCGCCGCTGTCTTCCGGAAAAACATGGCCATAAGTTTCATTGAACAGGGAGAGCGTCTTCAGGAACTGACGGCTCATGTAGTTATGCTGTTCGAAGGCGCGGGCTTCCCACGTTTCCGGGTATTCCGCGTTGGCCAGCAGGAAGCCTGGTGTATTTTCCAGATAACTTTCCAGCGCGGCGTAACCCTCGCTGTGCCAGCCGTTTTTCTTTGCCTCAACGTACAGCGCGGCCATTGCCGGCAGCGACATGTTTTTCTGAATGGTGCGCTGTGACAAAAGCAGTTCGCCGCGGGCGCGCTTATAACACAGGGCATTGATCAGCGCCGACATCATGGCTTTTGCCGTATCCTGCCACTGTGCCGAATCCCCGCCCACCTGGGGGAGCATGGATTCCATCAACTGGATGATGAAGGTAGGCGGGGCAACGCTGAAGAGGTTGACTGAGTTGGATTGCGCGGGGATGCTTTCCTGCTTCACCAGGTTCACGAACCTGTCAATACTGCCGGTCAGCAGGTTGAGGACGTAATAATCATCCTCACGGCCGAAACGGCGCGCCAGCGACCAGGTGGCGAAGGCCAGCTTGTTATCTGCTTTACCGTCAGAGAGGCAGTAGCCACGGCACCACAGCAGGAAGTTAACGATAAACCCATAGAAGGTTTCGGTTTTACCCGACCCGGTGGTACCAAAAAATACCATGTGGCGCAGCAGGTCCGTCATGTTCAGCCACAGCTCGCGGCCGAACAGGCGTCCCCGCTCATACCCGACATATAAAATTCCCTTCGCTTTCTTTCGCTCCCGGACCTTATGCGGGATGCGAATGGGCCCCAGACGGTATTCCGCTTGGGTTTCCGTGGTCAGGGTGTCGTCGAACATTTCGCAGTCCTTCGGCATTCGCAGCGGTGGCCGGAATTTACGATCCGTGAATGCCACCATCAGCGGCGGAAGGATGAGGATGCTCAGCAGCATGGTAAAGGGGAGAAACAGACCCAGTACGGTCAGTATGGCCAGCAGGCCAAACTGTACGTTCGGAGTGAGGAACCACTCCATGAACGAACCATCAGGGCGGATGACTTTTTTACTGTCTACAGATTCCTGTTGCATAGCGGCTCCGGGTTATTCTCCTATTGCCTGCTGCAGGCGGGCATCGTCTTTGACGACGGAAACCGGGATCACATCACCCGAATCGGCAACGATGGACGGGGTGCCGATAAACCCGAATTTCGCAAATGCCATATTGTTCGCATCAACCAGGCGGGCGCCGGTGGTATCCGGGGCGGATTTCGGATCGTCAATTTTCGGGTTCATGGTGGTGTATCCCATGTTAATCGTGTCTTCCCAGCTTTTCAGGCGGGTAGCTTTCCCGGTATCGAGTACAGGAGCGGCGCGGACCATCGAGCGCAGGTCGCCATAAACGGACACGGGGAAAATCTCGACGTTATAGCGTTTGCTCAGTTCCTGCAGTCGGGGTTCCAGCGCGCGGCAATGCGGGCACATCGGATCGGAAAACACATACAGGGTGTGTTTATGCCCGGTTGAAAGCGAGATCGTAAAGCGCCCGCTGGTGACGGCATCTTTCAGTGACAGCAAGTCGTTATCAGCCAGTTTTTTTGGGGCTTCAGGCGCTGCCTGAACCTGCAGCTGCTCCGGCGCAGTGGCTGGCTGCTGCAGAGCCGGCGCGGGAACATACGAGTTTGCCTGCAGTGGCTGTGCCGGCTGATGCATATTCATCAACGCGCCGTTGATGGATACGATAAAGCCCAGCGCGGCGACTGGCCAGAAGATAAAGTTAGACAACCGGCGCACGGCATTGAGTCCGCGCTGCTGTTTCAGCTTTTTACGGATATTGTTCAGTGCCTCGATGGCCTGATATTCGTTTTCGAAGCGGAACAGCTGCACCGCTTCACCAGAAAACGTATTGTGCGTCAGGATGTGGCCGCTGCCGGCATCGTGGCCAAGTCCAAAATGACAGGCTGACAGGGGGAAGGAGTGCAGGGCTTGTTCCTGGTAGTTTCCGTCAGCGGAAAGATAAAGTGTGTTGCGATCGGTTTTTACGGTGAGTTTCATACTTCCTCGCTTAGAGTTCCAGGTGATCGGGACGGGTTGCCGGCTGAGGTTTAACCGGTGCGGGTTCATCGTCTGTCAGTCGCAGACTGTTGTTTGGGTTATCGTGCGGAGCTGCAGGCGGCGTATCCAGCTCGTCTTCCGCTTCAGCGTCAGATTCAAATGCAAATGGCGGTATTACGTCTTCCTGCCGGTGAGCGACCGGGATGGAGGGGTCACGGCGGTCAATATGGCGGTAATGGAGCAGATCCAGTTCAAGACCCAGCACGGCCGCCCGCACGGTCGGCGGGAATTTCGCCGCCTTTTCTTCATCGAGCGTCAGCCGGTAACTTTCGCACTGACTCCAGGCAATAACGCCACCTCCCTCAATGAAGAACTTGCCGCGGCCGGCGCTTGAAAGTGCATACCATAACGTGCGGTCCACGCCTTTCAGCCACCGGAAATTTGCGGATGGCAGCTGCAGGTCATCATCGAACAGTGCGTAGAGTAGCGAACGGGAGCTGCGGCGCCCCTTTGCAAATTCTCTGAACGCTTCGCACTGGCTGGCTACGGTCCAGAGCCCGGCGGCCAGCGAATAATCAGGGAAGCCGTCTTTAGTCCGCAGGCAGGAGCGGTTGAGATCGTCGAGAATGGCTTTGGCCGTTGGCCGGTCGCCCATGAACCGCAGATGTACAAACGAGGCTGCGAGCGCTTTTTCCCAGGGAGTAAGGGAAAGGGCCGCCCCTTCGGGAGCCAGGTTTACCTGTGACAGGAAGACTTTATGTGCGGCTTTTTTACGGAGACGGCGTTTAGCGGTATCAATCAGGTTATGTTCCTGGGCAAACTCAACGGGTGACTGCGCGCTGCGGGCTTCTTCCGGATCTTCATTCAGCAGTAGCTGATCGAGATGGCCAAACCGGGCGAGGATATGGGCAATCCCCGGATAGTTTTTTACCATCACCCAGGGCAGATTCCGGATGGTCAGTTTACGGGTCAGACGGTAGTAAGGATTACGCGAGATAACCCAGACGAACAGTCCGATGATTAAAATGAACAGGGGAAAGAGCACGCTGGCCGTGTCGTTCATCACGCTGATAAAGTCCCACAGCGAAACCTGGTGGTTATACCGCGCCGCCGACAGCAGCATGTCCCGGCGCTCGGCTGCATTACCCGGTGTAATGGCGTCCGGCAGTACACCGTAGATCCAGTAAAGCAGGCGACAGGCTCCGTAAATCACATAATCACGAAAGCCAAACCACATCACTGTGATCATGATGAGAAGGGCCCCGATAATCATCAGGCCATCATCCCCTCCCCCTTTCCGTTGTGGCTGGTTTTGCATCAGAACCTCAGAGAATTTTGGTAAACCTTCCCGATATACCAGGCCTTACGCGCCGGCGTATTGGAGTGATAGCGGCCGACACCCTGCCAGAAATCTCCCCCTTCGAGAATGATGTTGTATTTGAGGATGTAAGCACTGGCCATTGCAGAGGCGCAAAAGTCGTGCTGCAGCTGCTCCGCTCTCACACCAAAATCAGCCGCCAGCTTATTCGCCCAGATGGTGTTTATCTGGAAAGCGCCGTAATCGTAAGTGCCATTTTTGTTTTTATTTTTCATTCCCGGTTTCCCGCCTTCAGTCAGCCACAAGGCGAGGAATCCACGGAGAGGAATGTGATAAATCTGTGCTGCTTCAACCATGCAGGTTGGCAGCGGGATTGAGGGCGGGGCATCAACCATAACAATCTCCTAATGATTTCTATTTCGAGTAAAAAATATACCATCAAAAGGAGATTTTTTTAAATCATTTTGGTGCGCATAATTGAGAGGGTGTCAGAGGAATTTTATTTGCCTTCGACAGAGACAATGTTGCCCTCATTCGCATTTTCCCATGTCGGGATTTCGCCACTCAGCGTGCAGCGAAGCGTCTCTTTTCCGACGGTAAGCCGTGCGCCACTGCTGTAGTAATGACTTTCATACAGGCAGGCGGTTTTCTTTTGTTCTGGGGTCAGTGTAAGACTGGCATTCTGATCCTTTGCCAGCAGTTGTACAAGATGTTGGTTTGTCTGTACCTGTTCACCCAGAATGCTGCTGAGCAACGAATCGGTTTTCGGCGCAGATACACTCTGAGCAAAGGCACTGCAACTGATTACGGATGCGGTCAGAATGAGAGTAATCTTCGTGTTGGATTTCATTTCACTTTCTCCATTAAAAAAATCGGTAATCATTTTCTGGATCATTTAAATTAGGTCTGAAAACCGGCCTGAGTGTCAAGCCGATTCTGTTTAAAAATTAACAGGGGATAAAATGATTCAGTCACGTAATAAATATCTGCAATTTATGCTGGTTCTGCTGGCAGCTTGGGCCATAGCCTGGGGGGCCCTGTTTGTCATGGGGCAGACCGTTCTGCTCTATGGGCTGGGGAAAAATACGCTGTTCTTCATTCATGGTGCTGTTCTGGTGTACCTGCTGTGTGTGTTCCTGGTTTACCGCCGCTGGGTCGCACCGCTACCGGTTGTTGGCCAGCTGCGTAACGTTGGCGCACCGTGGCTGGTCGGTGCGATGGCCGTGGTGTATGTCGGAGAATTTCTGCTGGGTAAAGTGCTGGACCTGCCCGCTGAGCCGTTTATGACGAAACTTTTTGCCGATAAATCCATACCCGACGTGATCCTGACGTTGCTGGCCATCTTTATCCTTGCACCGCTGAATGAGGAAACGCTGTTCCGGGGGATCATGCTGAACGTCTTCCGTTCACGGTACCGCTGGACGATGTGGCTGGGGGCGCTGATAACGTCATTGCTGTTCGTCGCCGCGCACAGCCAGTATCAGAACCTGCTGACCCTGGCAGAACTGTTCCTGGTGGGGTTGATTACATCAGCTGCCCGGATCAGAAGCGGCGGCCTGCTGCTGCCGGTATTGCTGCATATGGAAGCAACCGCGCTGGGTTTACTGTTTGGCTGAAAGTTATATTTTTATTAAACATTGCGCATTAAAGCCTGGTATGTTTTTTTAGTGGATGTTATATTTAAATATAACTTTTATGGAGGTGAAAAATGCATACCACCCGACTGAAGAAGGTTGGCGGCTCAGTTATGCTGACCGTTCCACCGGCACTGCTGAATGCGCTGTCGCTGGGTACAGATAATGAAGTTGGCATGGTCATTGATAATGGCCGGCTGATTGTGGAGCCGCACAGACGCCCGCAGTATTCACTGGCTGAGCTACTGGCGCAGTGCGATCCGAATGCTGAAATCTCGGCTGAAGAACGTGAATGGCTGGATGCGCCGGCGGCTGGTCAGGAGGAAATCTGACATGGAAAGAGGGGAAATCTGGCTTGTCTCGCTTGACCCTACCGCAGGTCATGAGCAGCAGGGAACACGGCCGGTGCTGATTGTCACGCCGGCTGCTTTTAACCGCGTGACCCGTCTGCCTGTTGTTGTGTCCGTGACCAGCGGAGGCAATTTTGCCCGCACTGCTGGCTTTGCGGTGTCGCTGGACGGCGCCGGCATACGTACCACCGGCGTTGTGCGTTGCGATCAACCCCGGACGATCGATATGAAAGCCCGCGGCGGCAAACGACTCGAACGGGTGCCAGAGGCTATCATGGATGACGTTCTTGGTCGTCTGGCCACGATTCTGACTTGACCCATTGTTTCGACAGAGAACCATCACGATGAAATCAGGAAATTTGATAAGGTATTTGTGGTTTTTTATCTGCGTTGTCACATGCCTGGTGATGGCGTATTTATGCAGCATGGTTAATCCATATGATGACAGAACTTTGTCCTCCGCCTTTACCAGCTTTCTGAGGCCAATCGGGGCCGGGTTTGGTACGGCGATTGTCCTTATCCTGGTCACTCGCATTGCGCAGGAGCTGCGGTGTTTCTGCAATAAATAAAAGCCTGCCGGCCCGATATTTATGCCGGCATTGCCTGTTTCCTGAAGTCTGCAATATACTGTATATAAAAACAGTTGTTGGAGGCTAGATTATGGCGCTGGATCTCGTTTATCCCCGGCCTTCAGTGGAAGGCGCCGCACTTCCTTTTTTTGCCGAGCCCGTTGCGGCCGGCTTTCCCAGCCCGGCCGCAGGCTATGAGGCCAATGAACTTAACCTGCATGATTACTGCGTGCGGCGTCCGGCCGCGACGTACTTCTTGCGCGTGTCCGGCGATTCCATGCGTGATGCGCGCATTCATGATGGCGATGTACTGGTTGTCGATCGGGCAGAAGAACCCCGGCACGGCAGCATCGTGATTGCCAGCATCGATAATGAATTTACGGTCAAGCAGCTGCAGCTCCGCCCTTACCCCTGCCTGATGCCGCTGAATCCGGCTTTTCCGCCAATCAGGTTTGATCCGGAGGCGCTGCAGATATGGGGTGTGGTTACGTTCACTGTTATGAGTCACCGTCCGTGTACGCCTTAATCGACGTCAATTCGATGTACTGCAGCTGCGAAGAGGCGTTCCGCCCTGATTTGCGGGGGCGCCCTGTGGTCGTCCTCAGCAACAACGACGGGGCGCTTGTTGCGGTCAATCGCGCGGCGAAAGCGCTGGGCGTGCGCCGCGGGGAACCCTATTTCCGCTGCCGTCGCCTGCTGGAACAGCATAACGTCGCCGTATTCAGTTCCAACTACACCCTTTACGCCTCATTCTCCGCCAGATTTGCAACCGTAGTGGAAAGTCTGGCGCCGCGGACGTTTGTTTACTCAATTGATGAGCTCTTTGCGGATGCGTCTCACATGGAGGGCGTGATGTCGCCGCAGGCGTTTGGCCAGCTTTTGCGGGCTGAAGTGCTGCGCCAGACAACGCTCACCTGTGGAGTGGGCGTCGCGCCAACGAAGACGCTGGCCAAACTGTGCAACCACGCCGCGAAGACGTGGCCTGCCACCGGGGGGGTTGTAGCGCTCAGTGATCCTGTGAGACTGAAAAGGCTGATGAGCCTGGTGTCGGCCGGTGATGTGTGGGGGGTTGGCCATCGTACCGAAAAAGGGCTGGCGACAATGGGGATCAAAACGGCGCTGGCGCTCGCAGAGATGGATATCCGACTGGCACGCCGGCTGTACGGTGTGACGCTGGAACGGACCATCCGTGAGCTGCGTGGCGAGGCCTGCTTTGCCCTGGAAGAAGGGACCGGCGCGAAACAGCAGCTTGTTGTATCCCGTTCGTTTGGATCGCGGGTCACGCAACTGGCGCAGATGCAGCAGGCGGTGACTAAATATGCCACACGGGCAGGGGAAAAGTTGCGCCAGGAAAACCGTCTGGCGAAGGTGGTAACGGTCTTTATCCGCAGCAGTGCTTATGACGCCGGCGGTGTGCCCTACAGTAACCAGGCTACGGAAGTGCTTTCCGTGCCAAGCCAGGATACCCGCGACATCATCGCCGCGGCGCAGCTGGGGCTGTCGCGTATCTGGCGTGAGGGCGTGCGGTATGCAAAAGCCGGCGTGATGCTCAGCGATCTGCAGGGACATGAAACCCAGCTGGATCTGTTTGCGCCGGCTGCAGTGCGGCCGGGCAGCGAAAAACTGATGGCCACCATCGACAAAATAAACAGGGAAGGAAGGTCAAGGGTCTTCTTCGCCGGGGAAGGTATTGATCCGGAATATGCCATGCGCCGTGAAATGTTGTCTCCGGCCTACACCACGCAGTGGAAGGATATTCCCGCGGCGTTTATGCGATAACAGCGATGTGCAGGCCTGTCTGTCAGCCCTGCAGCCGTTCCTGCTCCTGCAGCAATGCCAGATGGTATGCGGCAATGGCGTTCACCACTCCGGCCGTCATCCGTGCATCGGCGATCGCCGAGTGTGCCTCCCCTTCCCAGGCCAATGCGGCCTGACTGGCCGCGCTGGCCAGCGAAATGGTGCCGTAGCGATTGGTGGCCCCAAAATACCCTGCTGCCAGCTCCATCGCGCAATATACTGTCAGTTCTCCCAGCCAGTCGGCCGGATCGCCATGTGCGGCGGCCGTCTGTTTCAGAATGCGGGTATCAAAGGGGGCGTTAAAGATAATCACTGGCCGGGCCCCGATGGCGTGTCGCAGCTGCAGCGCCACATCTGGCCAGGATGGTGCGCCGCTGAGTGCCGGCTCATCGATACCATGCACGGCGGCTTGTTTTCCCTGGTGTCGGGAGAATTATGGTTTCTGGCCTGGCTCAAGGCGCATGGCGCTGTCTGTGATCTGATCCAGTGCTGCCGTCAGATGCTGACTCCGCCCGCCGTGATAATCCGGCCAGGGAAGAAAGGGTTTTGACGCATCAGACATGAACATGATACCGGTCGGGCAGCGCCACTCCGTGGGGGTTCCCTTGTTGTAATGAACCAGCAGTACCGAACGATCGCACTGCACGTCATGACTGTCATCGTTGTTCAGCACAAAAGTGGCCACAGTGCCGGCATCGGGCCTGGACACAAAAAGCAGGCTGTTGGCAAAAATAACGGCAATCACCACTGAGGCAATGGCCGCACCGGTATACCAGAAACGACCCTTTTTCCAGGCCCGATAGCCATACAGAATGCACAGCAGAATGGCGGCAGCGATACCTGCCCACTGCGCACCGACAGACAGGCTGGAGAGTGCATCCATTGAGAACGGCCGGCTCAGCGCATAAAATGTGACAAGGAAAGGTGAAGCCAGCCCCAGCGTCAGCAGAACGAAGACGAGGGGTAAGAAGCGGTTGCCGGTAAAGCTCCCATTGCCAAGCGCCGTCATCGTGCGGATCATCTCACTGAACGCCATGATCATCATAAAGCAGCATAAAGCCATGTATAACATTAAAACATCCCCTAACTGTCCGCATGATATGGCCGGATTTTCGGCCTGTTCCACATAGTCCCGACCTCTTATCGGGGTGCATAGCCCTCTTCAGCCAGTACTTTCATGATTTGGTTGATTCCATCCATCATCAGGTAGGCCTCCGTGTCTGACGTCGCCAGGCCGCGGCAGTCACTGAATCCCAGCCGCTTAACCAGTTGCGCCAAAGCCTGCGCTTCTCTGTGTGTCAGCTGTATATTCACTTCAACGGGTATTTCGTGGCGAATTTCATCTTTCATGGTCAGAGTCCTTTTTTGTCGTTTCGTAATATGTACCAGGCTTCTTTTGCCTGGGCAACTTCCCAGCTCCAGACGAGAGAGGACACAATGCACAGTCCCGTCATGTTCCAGAAATGGCCTGTCGTATATTCATGGCCATAAAGCAGGATGCCGGCGCCGGCCGCCAGGCTCATGACCAGAAAAAAGACGGCCGTGCCGGCGTGAAAAATGATGCTGAACATGTAAAACCCCCTTCTGGCAACGGTATCGCCTGTCTCAGCCTGTATTAAATGGTCGCCGCCTGCCGGGCGTCTGCCTGCATCATGTCGTCAATCAGGGCACCGGCGCAGGCAATATTCAGGCACGTCATGTTCGATTTCAGCGCTGTCATCATGTCCGCGCGGCTTCTTTTCAGAAACGGCTGCAGCGGGCCACGATAGCCCTGTGAGGTCACGATAACCAGCTGAGCGGCCGCATCACGCAGTGCCGGCACGCCGGCCAGAATATCCTGCTCAGCCGCGCTGATATACACGGGTGAACCGGCGATCACAACGCGATCGTCCGGGCAGCGTTGCATCAGCTCAGCCAGGGAGGCGCAGCGACCCGCCAGCGGGGGCCGTGCCGTCAGTGAGCCCCATACTGCCGCCGGCGCGAAGGGCATAGCGTGAAACGTTGCCTCATACGCAACTGCCGGATCGGTATGGTGGCGCAGCCCCAGACCGGCCGACATGGCCCACAGCTCGATGCCCGGCCACCGCGACGCGATACCGCGGGCACGCAGCCAGTGTGCGCCCCGGTAAAGCTCTCCCGCTTCACGCAATCTGCCAGGACGGCGGGCGGCCTGGGCGATCAGCCTGTACCAGCCGTCAAAGGCGTCATCAAGGGAAGCGTCGCCCGGAAAAACGGTATTCTCCACGCTGCCTGCCTTGCGCCGGGTACAGGTGGTGATGAGATGAAGGCGTTTGTTCATTCAGGGGCTCCCGGCTCTGGTGCGTCTGTGCCTGCCGCGCGCGGTTCGCCAGGCCGGCGGGCACGGATATCGGGCAGGCCCCGGCAGGCATCGTTCCAGTGCGTGCCCCGATCGGGGTTATTGGCCAGCTTACTAATCCAGGTTTCTGACACATTCCAGCGGCGGGCCAGCTCCTTCTGCTTCCAGCCTTTCGCCCTGAGCAGTGCCCGCCACTCCTGCGGGGAAAGCGGTGCCGCCGTGATGCCGGCCGCATGACAGGTCGTTTTCATCGCGTTATGCTCCCGGCCCTAATCCTGCGCCGGCCGTGCCGGCTGGATTTGATGCAGTATTGTTGTTGCCTGCCATCCGGTAAACCCGAAGGTATCGGCCAGTTCGCCGGGCAGTGACGCGGCCAGACGCGGCAGATCTTCCGGAGATTCATTGTGGTAGACAAAACGGACCCCTTTTTCCTTAACGCGCGGCATTAACAGCGCAATAGCCCGGTGCGGCCCCTCATGGCTGGCGTGTTCCGTGACCTTCCCGGTAAACAGCTGGGGATCGCTGCAGCTGATGCCCCGCTCGGCAAGAAACGCCAGAAAGCGCTGCAGGAAACCGGGGAGATCCCTGGCGACCAGGGCGGGTTTCAGCACCGCTTCTGCCTGGACCTGTGTGAAGCCAAAGGCCTCCGCCAGATCAGGGGAAAAGTCCGGTGTGTCAGGGCTGGCCTCAAAAATGACGCCATCGTTTATGGCCTGCTGCATGGCCGGGGGCATATTCCCGATCATATCTTCATGCCGGCCCCATACACGGCCGGCGCTTTCGGTCAGCCTCTGCGGGTCGCTGCAGCTGATGCCCTGCTCCGCCAGGAACGTCAGGAAACGCTGCAGGACGGCGACGCCGATCTCGCCAGAGACGGGCATTGCCCCGGAGGCATAAAAGACCCTGGCGTTGGTGTTGTCCAGTAAGGTTTGTACACTCCCGGCTCCATACAGGGGGTGATGGTGCCTGTCGGGGATGACTGGCTCTGGCGATTCGCCGGCGCCGGAACCGGCGCTTTCTCCGCTCCGCCAGGCCGCATTATTTCGACTGACGATGGCAGGATCGACATGTTCACGGTCTACGATGCTGTTAATGAACGTCACTGACTGTTCTGCACTGAAATCAAAGTCGCGCTGTAACAGGGACAGCAGCCTGTCATGCCAGTCATCTTTCACGCGACTGGCGGCATTAACCATGAACGTGACGTTCAGTACACCGGCCAGTAAACAGGTAGCCTGGTCGGCCACATACAGGCTGAAGTACTCCAGTACCGCCTGTTCAAATGCAGCGGGATCGCAGCAGACCACTTCTGCAGATCCCAGCGACTGCAGAAACCGCCGGGTGTTTTCGGTCACAGCGTCGGCGGGATTGAGGGCGATGGCGCGGCCGCGCTGTGACTGGATGTCAAATGTGACGATACGCTCCGTGACGGGCATCCGGCCGTGATCGGCGATGAAGCGGTAAAGCTGCTCCACCGCTTCCGTGGCGGTCATCCCCATTGCTTCCAGACGCAGTTCGGCGCGTTTCTTCAGCTGCTCATCGAGACGCACGGTCAGCTGGGCGTTTTTGGCCCGCTTTTTACGTTCAAACAAACCGGTCATGCTCCTTCCTTTTTGTACAGTCATTTGGCTTTACATAATGTACAGCCATTTGTACCGCACTTTTGCGCGCGGGACCACATTTTTTCACCGTTGCGGTTTAGCGGTATTCTCCGCAGCGCCGCCACTTATCCACCGTTTCTGTGGATAACGCTATATGTAGTGGCTCCGTCAGCTGGAAACGGCACAAGATATGGTGTCCGCGCCGGCAGCCGCGCGGCCGTTCCCCTGACTTCCCCTCCCTGTTGATTTCGCTTTTACCGGCATTTACGTTTTTTCCGCAATAGCGGCGCCGGCGAAAAGGTATTTTCCGGTGGTTGTGGGCGTAAAAGTCACAGGGTGAAAAGATAAGGGGGCGAATCATCCGGCGGGGTAAATCGCGCAGCTGTCACGCAGCGTGATGATTACCTGTGTGCGGCATTTCACGAATTAGCATTTAGTGCTAAATCTAAATATTTAGACTGTGCATGATTATTCTAATTTATTAGATTATGGTTAATATATCATCAAATCAGATAGCGGAGTGAACGGGATGAAATATGAAGCGTACAAGGTTCGCGGCTACGGCTTCGGACTGAAACAGGATTTTACGGGCCTGATTGGCCGTTACCCTACTGAGGAAGAGGCACTGATGGCGGCGGATGACTATTCGCGGGCCTGTCTGCCGAATAACCTGCCGGACAGCTACGATATGGGGCTGGTTCGGCCGGCGACTGATGACGTATCAACAGAAGGAGTTTAACCATGAATCAGCTGTCAAAATCCTGGCTTCAGGCGCAGATCGCACAGCTTGAGTCTGACGGCCGGCGTGAAGACGCATACCGACCCGATGAGAACGGGCATATGACACTGGCCGCCTTCAGGGCGGCGCTGGCGAGTCTTGAAAGCGAGCCGGTGTATCAGTGCCAGTTCGCCTATAAGAATCACTCTGGCGAAACGGAGTGGGTCTGGGAGGATGTCAGTCAGGAGTTTTATGAGCAGTTCAATTCCGGCGGTCGTCTTGGCGAGCAGCGGGTGCTTTACACCGGTCCGCTTTCAGCGCCTGGCGTACCCGGAGCCGCATCAAATGACGTGGCCAGCGTGGAAATTCAGGTGAAAGCCATTGAGCAGGCTGTGAATGCCGTTCTCAGTGTGGACACCGTGGCCTCAACGATGACTGTTCGCGCACTGTTCATGAATTACATTGGCGATCTGCAGTTGCGCGCGGAGGTATCCGAATGAGCAACGTTATTTATGTCGTCAGCAAAAAGCCAGTCAGTACAAATTACATACCGCCGGCGCTAAAGGGCGCTTTACCTCTGATTAGCCAGTACGAGGTTATGAAAAGAACCGCAAAAGGCTATCGCCTGAAAGTGAGTTATGCCGGCGATAAAGGCTCTATGTACCTCGATGAGCATTATTCATTTTTTGAAACCTATGCTGAAGCGCTGGAGTACATAGCGACAGAAGCGAACCACATTGCCGGTATGCTCGAAGAGATGAAGCGGCAGGCCACTCGTCTGATGTGTGAAGCGCAGGATGAAATGCGTTCGTTGACGCCAGGAGGTGTGTAAAGTGGCTCAATTAACAGTAAAGCAGCTGATTAACCAGCTAAAAAAAATGCCACCTGATGCGCTGGTTATCTGGAAAGATCACGATCACGGCGCCGGGGAATTTAACAACTATGTCGGAAACGTTTACGACGCACACGATGAGTTTGTGGATCGTGACGAATTTGACGGACGTGAAGTCGTAGCGATGGAGCCATAACAGATGACGGTAAAAACACGAGAATTACACGATGCGATGTTCCGCTGTACTGAAGGCTACGTGCAGCTGATTGTAGACTCTCTGGAGTTTGAGCTGGGCCGTAGCCTCAGTGCTGAGGAAGCGCAGGCGGTCTACCACCATGTTGAGGTATTGATTGAAGTTTCCTGCGGCTTTGACACTTCCCCGGTCGGTCAGCCTGAGAGAGTTCTCAACATGACTGGCCCTGGTGGGGTTGAAGTCTGTGCTGACCGGCAGGGTGCCCCCTTTAACATGGATGCTGACCATGCCGGGACGGGCCATACGCTGCGTTTCGGCAAGCCCTCTGACCGCTAAAATAACGGGATAACAATGAAAACTATCTGGAAATACGTACTTGAACCTCAAATCACCCTGGATATGCCCGTCGGTGCAACGATCCTGAGCGTGGGCGCACAGGGGGATGATATCTGTCTCTGGGCGCAGGTTGACACTGACGCGCCGGCTGAGCCGCGGCGCTTCCTGGTAGCCGGCACGGGAATGCCGCTGTCTGAGAGCTTCAATGATGCCCGGTTCATCGGAACCGTGCAGATGACGCTGGCCGGGGTAAGCCTTGTTATGCACGTTTTTGAATCGGAGGTGTAGGCTCGATGGCCACCAAGCATATAAATGATGAGCTCTGGAATCGCATTGAGGCGCTGACCGTCAAAGCTAACGCCATGCATGGGCTGCTGCGGCCGATTAAAGAGGCTGAAGTACTGCATCTGGTCCTGCAGCGTGGCCTGGAACTGCTTACGGACGACGATCTGCTGCAGCTGGGCAAGTACCGGCGGCCGATAGGATTTGTGCTGCGTCGTCCGGGTGAGGAGATGGTGAAGCTGGATATGCTGAATATGGCAGATGCGGCAACCGTTCTCCTGCGCAGTGGACCCGCAACACTGTGCATCTGGAGCCGCGATGATATCCTGCGCGAGGCCAGTGAAGCGGTGATCCGCGAACGGCTGCCGGATGCAGCCCTGCTGTCGGAGGGAGATGACCGGGCCCGGTTCCAGACGCTGCTGCCCAGATTCTGGAACGCCGCGCACCGGGGGGAAACGGCCGTGATTTCCCTGCGGGCTGACAGTGCGGATTACGCGATTGCGCGTATAACCGATCTGATGTGTGAAGCCCTGCTGGGTTATAAAGGGCAGCGGGCCTGGCGGCCAGGTGAAGACGAACAGGGGGAATAACATGGTGACTCAGCCTATGGTACTTCTTGGCGCGGTACACCCCGTGGCGGGTTATCTCTTTCTGGAGGTGATCCCTGACAGTGAGGTTGGCTACGTTGATATATATCAGCTGACCGACTGTCTTTATGTTGGCAATTATCTGGTCATTAAAAATCCGGAATGGCGGCGGCGCGATCCTGCATTTGACGGCCGGCCGTGGGATGAATGGGTGATCCGTGAACACCTGTCCCGTATAGACTGGTATTCGAATGACACCATTCTGAGGTTATGTCAGAGGCACAATCTGTCATGCGCTGACCTGCAAAAGTGGGGAGAAAACGTGGCACGCTGGGAGGATGTACCGGTGATGGTTGCGCGTGAAGAAGACGATGTGTCCATCACACTTCTTTCAGGGTTTACAGATAACTGATGATGCATACACAAAAGGCGTCCAACTGGTGAGGAAGGGCGCCTTTTAATTATAGACATTTTTACTACTTAACTTTCTGTCGGAGTAAACGGAAAATTAATCTGTTAATCACTGCGAGTATAAATCCCCGATAAGCGTGGTGCAACTCCGTATCAGAAATTACCGCCGGTGGTTGAATCCAGTGCCCTGAACAGGCTTTCCTGGGCTGCTTCCAGCAGACGACCTGGCAGACGGAGTTCATTCACGCGGTAACTCTGCCCGGTCTGTGTGGTCACGGTGAGGTAATACTGATCGTCAAACTGCTGACCGGCACCGATATGCCTGATGGTGGCCGTGTCGATCCAGCACAGGTTTGTGCCTTCCGCGTCCTCAAGTGGTTTGATTCGGCCTTTCAGCCACTTCTGCGGGCGACCCGGCCGGCATTTGATCGTGATGCCGTGCTTATAGCCGCGGGTTCTGGCCACAAAGGCCGCTATTTTATCTTTATCCAGTTCCTGCGCCGGGGAGAGCTTACTGAAACTGGACGGAGAGAAGTTATACTGCAGTTCTTCAAACAGGTCCAGGTACGTGGCTTCATCATCCAGGTTGTCCCCGCGTTCTTTCAGCATGGAGCCCCAGATCCTCTCCATTTCGCCCTTCAGCGCCAGTTTAACCGCCTCAAATTCTTCCTGATGTTCATCGTAGTAGTTGATATCCATCGTGTCTCCTGTTGTGTTTACGGAAAATTTGTTGATTTAATATACATAAAAAATGTTCAAATATGAACATTTTCAGGCTATAAATACAGGCTGAATATGACAGGCTAATCCCCCAGGATTCGGAACGGAGCTGAGATAATGAAGAAACAACTTATTGCCGGCGTCATGCTGGTTGCGGCGCACGCCGCCGGCGCTGCGCAGGGTGATGATATGGACCTGCAGCAGATTTACACGGAGGCGGGCATTCAGGGGATATGCAGCGCTGGGATGCTCACCGTGCCGGAAGAAGCCAGGGATGAAGTCGTCCCGCAGAACGTCAGACGCCTCCTGGTTCAGTGTGCCTATTTCGATGAGCAGCAGTTGCGCCGGCGTGCCGGTCTGCCGGTACAGACATTTGACCACTGGCGTGGCCGTCATGCGGTCCTTAATCTGTCGTCAGACCAGGTATCTGATGCGCTCTGGCTTTCAGCGTGGCGTGACTTCCGGGCACAGTTGGCATCGGTTTACCCGGCCCCGGCAGAAAAAAAGGCACAGGGGGAAGAGGCCGTACCCGCCGGCACGAAGCCCGGCACTGAGCATGGGAGCGCGGCGGATTGACCGGCTTTGACTTGATCCTGTGGCGACGGGGGCTGAACTGGACCCAGGAGCGCGCCGCGGCTGAGCTCGGTATCAGCCGTACCAGCCTGGTAAAATATGAGGACGGTGAGACAGTACCCCGGACCATACAACTTGCCACCGTCGCGCTGACGCTGAAAGCGGAATGGCCCAACATGAAAACCATGAGCAAAGACAGGCTGCTGCGGCAGCTGAAGTATGAAGTGCTGAGGATCGATAATGAATGAGTTTATCCATGTAGTCGGCTCATTTATCCTTGCGGGTATCCTGCTGTATGGCCTCTGGCAGGGCACACGGCGACGCCGGCGACGCCATGAACGGAAACAGGCCAGCGCGGTGCGTGTGATCGATAAAATTAATACGTTCCCGCATTTCGGGCAGAAAATTGCCTATCTGCGCAAGATAGATCCGTTTGTGTTCGAAGAGCTGCTGCTTGAAGGTTTTGAACGCAGGGGCTTTGAAGTGATCCGTAACCGCCGGTATACCGGTGACGGCGGGATTGATGGCCGCGTGAAGATTGACGGCCAGACCTGGCTTATCCAGGCCAAGCGCTATACCAGCTACATTGCCGTTGGCCACGTTCGTGACTTCAGCGACCTGCTGAACGCCACCGGAGGCCGCGGATTTTTCTGCCATACCGGCAAAACGCGCGAAGGCACCAAAGAACTCATTCGTGGCGACAGCCGCATGATCCTGGTCAGTGGCCAGAAGCTGCTTGACCTTATTGCCACCGATGCGCCGTTTATCCCTTATCCGGGATACCGGCCACCGGCCGAAATGGTTCATCCTGAACAGGAGATGACATGAAACTGAAAGGATACGTTGCCGCCCTGCCGGCATTGCTGCTGACAGGGTGCGCCATGCTACCCGGACAATCCACCGATTATGACCGCTTCTGTAACGTCTCTGGCATCGCCAGCCACGGCGAAACCTACCGTGTCAGTGACAGCCAGGACTTCTGGTTAACCCCGAACGGCCGCTATCTCAGCCAGGCTGAGTACAGCAGTCCGGCAGATACGCTTCAGAAACTGACGGGCGTTGTCAGTGGTGAAGATCCTGACCAGATGCGGAAAAACGCCGTCAGGGTAAGGGTGTTCCGTGTTGAAAGTGAGAGCGCCAGTAAAGGCGCGTGCCTGCCCGTGCGTTATGACGATAAAAACGCGCGGCGGAAAATGGATTCGCTGACTAACGGCCGCCGTATGATGGTGTACAGTGAAGATGAAGGCCAGTCTGGCCAGCAGATTTACAATAACAGCCGCGGTGCCGGCTTCAGTTACAGGTTGCTATGAGTGGATTGAAAGGCCGCCGCATCAGTGCGGATATGTTTGCCATAATGCTGAAGATATCTGCCGGGCAGCTGGTTTTTGCAGCCCGGCATGACAAGCCGTTACGCGGACTGACCCTACCCCCTTACAGAATCGAAGGCGGAAAAAGCTGGAGCTCGACCACCTCAACGCGGAGCATGACGTTTGATATGCAGGAAGCGGTCGATTTCAGCGAGAAATTTAATAAAATTCAGTCACCTGATGGCTGATTAGCGGATTTTAAAAAATTGAACACTTTCCCCCTGCAAATTTCTCAGAATTTACGTAGCGACGCCATCGGGACCGGGCGCGTGACATATGCCTACTTCGATTATGCCGATGCGCTGGCGCTGCGGGAGATGGCCAGCCAGGCTGATTTACCCAAATACCTGCTGGCCCCGGAGGTGTCGGTTTTCCTGCGGTATGTGCCAGACCTGCGCCAGCAGGTCCTTTTCGACACCCTCTGGAACACGGGCGCACGCATTAATGAGGCGCTGGCGCTGACCGGCGCCAGCTTTCAGCTTGACGGTTCCCGACCGTTTGTCCGGCTGAAGACGCTTAAACAGCGTCAGCGCGGGCGTGGCAGACCGGGCAAGGATGAAGAGGTGTTCCGTATTGTTCCTCTGACCGATCCTCAATATGTCAGGAAGGTGCGTGAATTTCTGACCACGCTGCGTATTGGTAAACAGCAGCTGCTCTGGCCGGTGCAGAGTGATAACACGCCGCGTAACTGGATCAGGAAGGCGCTGGACCTCGCTAAAAGTGACTCTGTCACTTTTAGCATCCCTGTTACCTGCCACACGTTCCGGCACAGCTTCTGTATGCACCTGATCCAGCATGGGGTTCCACTGAAAGTTGTGCAGGCTTATGCCGGGCATTCCCGGCTGGAAACCACAGAAACCTACACGCGCGTGTTTGCGCTCGATGTCGGCCGTCAGTATGGCGTCCGATTCAGCCTGCCAGACAGTCATTTAACGCTTCCGGAGTAATCCGTATCTCTCCCTGTTATTTCTTTATAAATCTAAATTAACCCCTCATCTTTCTATATAAGGCCGTTTTCAGGGCGGCCTGGCTGTCTTTTGTTGATTTTTATTCGTTATTTTTCTGTATTTTTCTATATTGGTGCGTCTTTTTGTCTTTACACGTCAACAGGGATGCGTAATAATCCATTTGAAAGCTGTATTTTTCCTGATTGCTACGGTTTTTTTCTAAATAATGTGAGGTTCAAAATGCGTATTTTTGTTGACGACGGTTCCACCAACATCAAACTGGCCTGGATGGAAGAAGGCGCAGTGAAAACGTTGATCAGTCCGAACAGCTTTAAACCGGAATGGTCCATGACACTGCAGGGGCTGGCTGATTCAACGGTGCCGGCTTCCGCCAACTATGAAATTGACGGGGAAAAGTACAGCTTTGACCAGCTGAGCCCGGATGCCGTGCGCACCACGGAAACCCGCTATCAGTACAGTGATGTGAACGTTGTCGCTATCCACCACGCGCTGATGCAGTCCGGCATTGAACCGCAGCCGGTTGACATTGTGGTGACGCTGCCGTTGGGCGAGTACCTGGATGAGAACGATCAGCCTGATTTGGCCAACATCGAGCGGAAAAAAGCGAACGTGAAGCGCGCGGTGGCCGTTCAGGGGCGTGAGAGCTTTACCGTGCGTAAAGTCAGTGTGCTGCCAGAGTCGGTCCCCGCTGGCTTCAGTGTGCTGAAGGATCTGGACGATCTGGACTCCCTGCTGATTGTGGATATCGGTGGAACCACGCTGGATATCGCGCACGTTCGCAGCAAAATGTCCGGCTTCACCAAGACGCATTGCGATCCTAAAACCGGCGTATCCATCATCACCGAAGCCGTAAAACATGCACTGGATACCAGCGTGAGTACCCGTACAAGTTCGTATTTTGCCGACCGTCTGATCCAGGCGCGAAATGACGAAACGTTTCTTTCCCGTTACCTCCAGAACGCTGACCAGCGGGCCCAGGTGATGAAGGTACTGCATGAGCGTGAAAAAGCCCTGACGCACCGTGTCACCGATTCAGTTGGCCGCTTTGCCGGTTTCACGCACGTCATGGTTGTCGGTGGCGGTGCCAGCCTGGTCGCCGGCGCAGTGAAGCAGGCCACGGGGGTGAGTGACGATCGCTTCTTCGTCAGTGATAATCCGCAGTTCGATCTGGTTCTGGGTATGGTGGCAATGAAGGGCTGAGTATGACTGATAACCGTAAGTGCTCGTTTTATATCTACCCGGAGCGCAATGCGGCGGACCGGGTAGCCGATGGCTTTCTTGAAAAACTGCCTCAGAAAGAGCGTGGCCGCGCGATGCGCGCCATGATGCTCTGTGGCGCCGCGCTGATGAAACAGGACGAACGCCTGCCGTTCCTGATTGCTGAATTTCTGACGGAGAGCACCTCGATGCAGGATATTCAGCGGATTATCAGCAGTACGCTGCCGCAGCAGGATACAGGAGAGGTGGCGCGTCTGGTTGAGGCATTTCTGCAGGCCACCGGCGGTGGCAGCAATACGGTGTCGCCGACAGGCGGCGCTGCGCCGGAAAACAGTCCCGCCGTGACTCCCGAACCGGCCGCACCGGAGGATAAGAATCTGGAAGAAACCCGTAAGAACGTCCAGCATCTGTTCCCGGATGATGATTAAGGGGGCAGGGTGAAAAAATATTTACTGTTAACCCTGTCCCTCATCGCCGGCGCCGTGGCAGCAAATCCGGTAACAGCGGCCGGCAATGTTCAGGCGCAACCTGTAGCTGAAGTGAAAACCGGGTTTTCACCCGGCGGGACCGCATTAAATCTGGTTCTGGATTCAATCGATCACGCGCAGCATGAGATTCTGGTTGCAGCGTACAGCCTGACCAGCCGTCCTGTAGCCGGCGCGTTGCGTGCTGCAAAAAAACGGGGCGTATCGGTGGTGGTGGTTGCCGATCGCAAAGCGAACGACAACCGGTACACCGAAGTGAACTTCCTGGCCAATAACCGCGTGGCGGTGCGGATCAACGATAACTACGAGGCCATGCACGATAAATTCATGGTCTTTGACCGTCGCGCCGTATTGACCGGCTCGTTTAACTTCAGCGCCAGCGCAGTCAGTCGTAATGCGGAAAATGTGGTGCTGATCAGCGGCGCGCCAGCAGTAACTGAAGCCTACGTGAACGAATTTTCCCGTTTGTGGGGCGAAGGAAAGGACGTGGCCCCACGGTACTGACCTACAGCAGCGGCAGAAACTCTGCCGCATTATTTTTAACTTGATTTATATGGCTCATTCGTCGTATCATCAAAGCTCATTTTTCGGTAGCGCCCCGACTGGCGAAGGAGTAAACCATGCAATCATTCCCCCTGTTCGTTTCCCGTGTCGTACCGGTGATCACCAATGGCCATTGCCTGCGGCAGCGGCGCTGGTCCCTGCACAACACGTCATGCCAGATTGACCTGAGATCAGGAAGTCACCTGCGTTCACGGCCTGTCTGCACGCTATCCAGACGGGAAATCAGCAACCGGCCACCGGCTATGCCCCGCGGTTACTGGTTCAGGCACTGCAGCCGGGATGTCATGTTTACGGGGCGCATCGATCAGGCAGAACATATGAAACAGGTCTATTACAACGAAGGCTGGAGCGGTCCGAACAAGTACACGTTTGAAGTCTATCAGCTGGAGAACGGGAGTTACCGGGCGCTGGCCCGCAAATGGAATGGCAAAATCAACAAGGTGCAGCAGGAAACGCAGTACCTGTCTGACACGCGGGAGGGGCTGAAGCACCAGGACTATCCCCGCACGCGCCAGGTGAAAATTTTTCTGAATTCTGACTTCTGGGAGAAGGGTAATGATTAAGATGGTTAGCGTCGTTCCGCAGCCGGAAACAGTGAAGACGCTCCGGGAAAAAATCGGCATGACTGAAACCGCATTAGGGGCAGTCATGGGGTACGAACTGCGCGCCTGGCAGCGTAAGGAAGCTATCAGCGACGACCTCAGCCAGTACAACAAGACCAGTCTTCGCCCAGGCGAATATAACATGCTGATGCTGATCGCCGGCGTGCATCCTGATTACCGCCTGAACAGGACGTTCAGCCCGGATGATATGGTTAAAGAGCCCGCCACGGCCGAAGACGTTCGCCGCCTGCGTCTGGCGCTGGGGCTGAAACACGCTGAAATTGCAGCGCTGTTTGGCTATAAGCCGGCGTCATGGCAGACCAAAGAGAAGGCGGGACAGCGTGGCGTGAAGCTCAAGACCGGGGAATTCAATTTCCTGTTACTGCTGGCCGGTGAGCATCCGTCACTGCAGCTGGTTGATAAAGTGAAATAAGACCAGCGGCCGACCTGATAGGACCCCTTATGAACACAACACGCCGAATGTTAATGCTGTATGCCTGCCTTATGCCAGTGGCTCTGACAGGGTGTGATCTGTCTGACTATTTCCCGAATGTGTCACAGCCCGTGCCCGTGATTTCGCCTGGCTATCAGGTTGACATTGATGGCCACCCGGTCCGAATATCGGGATTTGATGACTGTCCGCAGGAAAAAGATGAAGTCCGGCACGCAGCTGCGCAAGATAAGAAAGGCTGCATTGTGCTGTCTGCTGAGCGTTCCGAGGTGAAGGTCAGAATGTATCAGCCAGCCGGTGCCGTCACTGAAACCTGGCGGATCATCCGGGAAAAAGACGCTCACCGGAGCGATATTATTCGCCTGCAGCGCCCGAACGGCGCGTTTGTGATGGCGGCAAACCTATAGGAGGTGTGCTGTGCGACAAAAGCACCTGCGTTATGATCCGCTGAAGCCATATCAGCGCATGTGGGCTGAGCGCCGGGCCAGAACCCGCCAGCCTGCCATTGTCAGAGGCCCACTGGTGGCGATAGGCGTGCTGGGTGTAGCCTGGCTGCTGCCCTTCATCGTCAGCCTGCCGTGTAAGCCAGGTACGATCCTGCTCGCCTCGATGCTGCTCGCGCCCTGTGCCGGGGTATATGCGATGCGCAGACCGAGGTATTAGCCATACAGCCCCGTTTAACGGAAAAATTTACAGGGGAAGGAGTCACCTTAAACCAGGAAAATAACAAAATTAACTTGATTTATATGGCTCATTAGACGTATAATGATTACATCGAAAGGCAATCCGGACTTTCGACGGTAGCGCCCCGACCGGCGCAGGAGTCACCTTATGACTGCTCTCAATTCTCAGCAACAGGCTGATGTTGCCCGCTATATCCGGGAATATGGCAATAAAACCGTTATTTCCCCTGAATGGACACTTATTTATTTCTCGCTGTGTCAGTGTGAATTAAATCAATCGCATGAAGCCATTATTTTTCATAATGGCCGACCAGCAGGGCTATTTCTTCTGAATGAAACAGGCGAGCTCACCGAACTTTATCTTCTGGGGTCGCTTTCTGACATTCTCACCGCCGCTGCGGTCAGCAAATAGCTTTCAGGGAGTAAATACACTATGACCATGCAATCAGAATTTTTATTTACTGATCCTATGCTCAACGTCGTTATAGCAGAAATTAAGCGTTTTAATTGCCCGCTTCTTTTCGTCAAAGATCACGGCGTGTATGTGATGGCGGCGAAAGGTGAGAAAAACAGTAAAGGGATGCGTAATGTCTGTTATGCCAATGGCTTCAATCCGGATACAACGGATTTTGACGAACTCTGGGACCGTATGGAGGCAGCCTGTGGCGGAGATGATTTTTGCGAAACCCTTGCCTTCGATACAAGATCGATTGAACTTCTCAGCCGCGCGAAACCTTATCTGAGAATTATGGTTTCAGATTCGATGCTGGAAGTTATTACCGGGGGGCAGAAATAAAACCATAAAAGCCCGTTAAATCGGGCTTTTTATATGTTGCTGTATTTACATCTAGGACAAAATGTCCTAATATATATTTGTGGCCGGGCAAGGTGCTCAGGTCCCCTACCGAGGGAAATATATGAAATTTTCAGCAGAAGAACTCAACATTATCCGCCAGGCGGATGCCATTATTGCCGGCAAAATTACCACAACGGATTTTATCACCGGTGCCGACGCCGCCCGTTCCTTACTGCGGTTTCGTCTTGCTGCAGAATCACGCGAATCATTCTGCGTTTTCTTTCTGAACTGCCACAACGGCGTGATTGCGTTTGAAGAACTGTTTAAGGGCACTATCAGCAGTGTCACCGTTCATCCCCGTATCGTCCTGCAACGCGCCCTGCATCATAATGCCGCCGCCGTGGTACTGGCGCATAACCATCCCTCCGCTTCCACTGAACCCAGTCAGGCTGACAAGCTGATCACCGAGCGTCTGGCGCAGGTGCTGGGGATGGTTGATGTCAAAGTCCTCGATCACCTGATTGTGGGCGGCAGTGATATTTACTCTTTTGCTGAACATGGTCTGATTTGACAACCGCGGCCGCACGATGGTGCGGCCGGCTCTGGAGGCTTGCTATGGGCAATAAATATACCGTGCCGCTTAACGTGGGCGCGATCCGCGAAAGCTGTTTCCGTCCCGCTGACAAATGGACCCCGCCGACGGGGGAAGAGCTCCGCTATCTGCTGGAAAATGTGCTCAACCTGAGTCAGGAAGGGCTGGCACGATATGTTGGTGTGAATGGCAGAACGGTGCGCCGCTGGGTGAACGGAGAAAGTGACATCGCGTATTCCGTCTGGTGCGTCCTTTGCATCGATGCCGGCTTACCGCCGATCTGGAAATAGCCGCGCAAAACACCGACGCGCAAACGTGCTTCCTGAACGTATCGGATATACGAAGGAAATATTATGCATACTGATAACTATTTTTTCAGAGTACCGGCCACACGCGGAATACAGGGCGGCATAGAACAATACATGCTGACGGTTCCTATGGTCGTGTTACGTCGTATTCTTGCTATGGACAATGATGGCGATGTTATGGATCGCAGCCAGCGAGAAGCGAACAAAACGCGGGCAAAAAAAATACGCAATTATGTCGCCGGTGCGACATCAAAACGAGCCCCCTATATTTTGCCGTCAATTACCGGAAATATTGATAGTCATGTTGAATTCCTTCCCAGCGAACTCTCGCCGGCAGTGGGTATTCTTAAAATTCCGATGGACGCTGATTTAAAATTATTCGATGGTCAGCACCGTGCGCTGGGTATTTTTGAATTTGTACGCGATTATTCCAATACGGAAGATACGATCAGCTTGTTGCTTACCGTTGGCCTGCCACTTGAGTTACGCCAGCAGTTTTTCGCAGATATTAATAACAACGCGAGCAAACCGGCAGCGGCGATCAGTATGGCATATAACAACAATGATCCGGTCAACCAGCTGGCAATGCATCTGGCCCGAACCGTCACCGGGCTGGCGGGCACAGTGGATTTTGAACACAACGTGGTCCCGGCGAAAAGCTCACGGCTTATCAGCTTTAAAGCGCTGAACGATGCGACGAAAAAAATGCTCAACCTGCGGTCCAACAGCATTCCCTCGCCGCAACAGCGTGATATGGCAGAAAGACTCTGGACTGCCTGGGCGCAGGCGATGCGCTGGAATGATATTGCCCAGGATGATATCGCCGCGGAGTACCGTCAGGAGGCGCTGGGACTGCATGGCATCATGATTAATGCGATCGGTATGGCAACGGCCAGGATGTTACGGCACAGAACCCCTGAAAGCATCGAGAACCTACTGGCCTGTGCTGAAAACGGTGACAACGGTTTTCATTATCGGGAGTCGTTTGTACCTGAGTGCTGGGAAGGGAAGTGTGTTGATCCGGAGACTGGCACCATCAAAACCGACAGGCGGGCGCTCGAAGCAACGGCTGAAGCGTTGCAAAAGCTGATAGATCCGTTCGCAGATGCGCTATGGTTGCGTGATTACCTGCCAGCTGAAGAGGCGAGTGATATGGCATTACTGAAATATGCAGACGACATCGAGAATTATAAGCAGCGTACTGCCGTGCCGATGATAAATATCGTGGAGAAGCTGAAGGCGCTGGGTGACGGCGAACCGCAGTTCAGAGCGTCGGTGCTGGCTTCCAGTGAAGGACTGAGCCGCTATCTGGCCGGGGCTGAAGGCTGACGCGGTGGTTGCCGCCTGCAGGGCTATACGGGCATCGAACCCGTATTGCCCTGTAACGCGCTGAGCCGCTCTCTGAGCGCTTGTTTCAAAAACCTGTACCCAACTCGCCTCTATTGATTTGACGTGTCCAGCCGGCCATTCTGGCCTTATCTGATGTTATTCCGACATGGCATCTGCCAGTTAACCTATTTCTGACATCCGTACCGTGTGTCTTCCCTGTTCATTTCTGCTCAGTTGCCGGCGTTTTCTGGCAGGCCTGTCGTACTAAAACACCTCTGGGCCCCTTCGGCTCCTGCCCGTCGGGCAGTCGTCAGCCACACTCCGCTAGCCAGGCAAAGCCTGGCAGCTCCGCCGAACCCCCTGCGGGGTTTCGGGCTATCGCTAGTGTCTGATGCCTGAACCCCTGCACCATGCCGGTAAAGTGCTGCCAGCTGGCTGATGGGGATCTGAAAGCAAAATTTACAGGGAAAGGAGTCCGGGAAAAAACAAAAGAAATTAATCAGATAACGCTTGATTGTTATGGCTCATTAGACGTATAATAATCACATCGAAAGGCAATGAGGCTTTTCGCGGTAGCGCCCCGACTGGCGCAGGAGTAACAAATTATGAGTAAAGCACTGACCCCTTCCCAGCTTAAAGCTGAACTGGACACGCAGAAAGATGCGCTGCTGAAGGCGTGCCTGTATGCCCTCAACGAAATCCCTAACCGCCGTTTAAGTGGTCCGTATTCGTCCACGTATGCGCTGGCCGCGCAGGTCAGTAAACTGCTTCAGAGCTGCAAATAATCATTGATGGGCTGGTATTGCCAGCCCTGTTCAACGCTAACGGTAGCGCCCCGCATGGCGCAGGAGTCTGAAATGTCCTCTAAAAATACACTCCCGTCGGTCGATCTGATGTCCTGCCAGCATGGCGGTGACGTGATCCCGTCCATTGCTATTGAGCGCATCATCTCGTTGCGGAATGAAGGTATCCGTGTCTATCTCGACGGCATAGACAAGCTGCGTGAAGCGCGCGCACTGATGCAGCAGGCCGGAGGCTGTGAGTACCTGTATGACTACGACAACGCCGTAGAGAGCGCTATCAGAAGGAGTGATAGCAGGCCAGACCTGGCCGAAACGGCTATTTCCCGCGTTATCGACGGAAAAATCTGGGATCGGCTGATGACGGAAACCGGCATGTATACGCTGATGAGCAACAAGCAACGTCAGGAATGGGATCGGCAGGTGGCAGGCAAAGAAATGCCGCCGATAACGCTGGATAACGTTATGAGCACGTTCCGGCACCTGAACGAAAGCAAGGCGGATACCTTCACGCAAGGGCTGATTGATATCTTTAAATCCCTGTCATGGGATTATAAAACCAATAACCCCTGCATGTTTGGCAAGCGTATCATCATCGCGCCGTTGCTCGATGTCTGGCGCAGCGGCTGGGTTCGCTTCAGCTCAGCCGGGCATAGTAAAATTGACGATCTGGCGCGGCCGTTCTATGTGCTGGACGGGCGTAACGTGCCTGATTACCGTGTTTCTGACGGTGCCAAACTGGATGCCTTTTTCAGTGAAAACCAGTTCAACGGTAAGGTGTTCGAGAGTGATTACTTCAGCGTGCGATATTACAAAAAGGGCAGCGCGCACATTACGTTTAAACGCCCGGATCTGGTTGAGAAGATCAATAATCTGGTCGCCAGTCACTATCCTGGGATGTTACCCCCTCGCGTGTAATGCAGACGGCAGGCCGCATTTGCGGCCTGAAATATAAACAGGGAAAGGAAGTATTCCCCGGCCTGAGAAAATCATGCCGGGCATGTATTTATTGCTTGATTGTTATGGCTCGTTAGACGTATAATAATCACATCGAAAGGCAATGAGGCTTTTCGCGGTAGCGCCCCGACTGGCGCAGGAGTAATAAACATGGCTATTCAATCCCTTCAGTTCCGTAACGGCTCCGTTTCTCTTGGTGATGTTTTTGTTTCCAGCTGGGGTTATGAGCAGACAAATACCTGTTTCTATCAGGTGATCGCCCTGCGCGGTAAGAAAACCGCCGTACTGCGCCGCATCGCTGCGCAGCAGGTGAAAGCAGACAGTGCGATGTCTGGCGAGTTAAAGCCGGTTTTGAACGAGTTTAAAGGCGAACCCGTGACCCGTCGCATTCGTGAAAACCACGAGCATCCGTCTGTCAGCATTGACGAGTACGAACAGGCTTATAAGACCGATCCTAACGAAAGCCATTTTTACAGCACCTGGGGCTGACCGCCTGCTACGCCCCGCAAGGGGCGTATAGTCGAAGACTTATTCAACCAAAACGTGAATACTATGAGAAATAACAAGGCGCTCAGGACGCAGATACATGGCGGAAACAGTTTATCAGGCGCGGAGGCGTTTTTACCTTCTCCGTTTTCGGCGCAGCCGTAACCCGGACACACTGGAAAAAATGTACGAATCCATGCGGGATCGTGGACAGGTGCCGCCGGAGGACTCCGAGGCTTTTGAGGCTGCCGCCGACCATCGCCGCGCAGAGCTGGCATCGGGACGCATCTGGGATAAGATCCCGCCGCATGTCTGGCAGTATGTAAAATAATCACAGCGCCCCCACGAGGGGCGTTTTTTTGCTTGCAATCATGGCTCATTAGACGTATAATGATTTTACTGATTCAAATCAGTACCTTCCTAAACAGCCTTACAGGTGCATTATGACCTCTTCTGAAATCCTCCATAACCTCCCTCAGATTATCACGGCCGTGGCCGCCCTCATTACAGCCATTACCGGGCTGATTAAAGTCATGAAGGATAAGGGTAAGGACTGAACTGCCGCAGGGGGCGGCAGCCCCCTGCATCGCTAACCGGCAGCGCCCCGACTGGCGCAGGAGTGAAAAATGACAATGCTACATATTCGAGAAATACCCACTGATGGCGCGCCGCCTATCTGTGCAGGCCGCTCAATCTCAGATGATGACCTTTGCGCCTCATGCCAGCATCTCGACTATCGCCCTGGGCACCTCAGCGCCTGCCTGCTGTCAGGTTGCGGGCGTGACGACTGGCCTTCAGAACTGGATGAAAACGGCTACAGCGTTGCCTGTAGCAGCTATGAACGTGAAAAATTGCTTGATTAATATGGCTCATTAGACGTATAATAATCACATCGAAAGGCACCCGGTCTTTCGCGGCAGCGCCCCGACTGGCGCAGGAGTTTTACAATGCACGGTAACGTAAATGAAATTTGCGCAAGGCTTCTCGATAGTTTTGAACCACAGCAGCGGATCAGCCTGCTGATCTGGACTGCTGAAGATGTCCATGACTGCACCAGTGGTATGAGCCTCACTGACGATGAGGCCGAAGCCGTTCTGGCAGAAATCGCGGAATGCAGTTCACACAGCCGCTATGGCGTCGGAAAAGATACCGTCTGGAGCCTGGCAAAGCAGGTGCGCGAAGATGCCGCCCGCGATCGAAAAATTGAGGTCAATGCCGAGGCATTGCAAAAAGTCGTGGCGCTGGCGGCGCAGTTTATCCGGCTGGAAGAGATCCAGTCTGGTGAAGGAGCTGCACGCCGACTTTATCCGCAGGAGTCTGAGGCGCTGGAGTGCATCACGAAAGTGATTAACGGCTAATTCACGCAATAACGCAGCGAACTTTCACGGCAGCGCCCCGACTGGCGCAGGAGGAAAAACATGTCCCAGAATGAAGCCTATTATGAAACGCTGGCCCTGATTGAAAAGGGGGAATGGAGTTTCGGCAGTATGGACGAAGAAAACGAAGAGCGGGCAATCAAGGCCGCTAAGGCGCTGGCGCTGTTTGCGCGCCTGAATGAGCAGGGCAGCGACGGACACCCGGTTTCCGAAATCATCGTTGATTTTATCGCTAACCTGATGCACCTGGGGGAAGCGATAAATTTTCGTGTGCTCGATGAGGAAAGCGCGGTGATCCCGTTGGTCAGGATCGCAGCCGTACACTTTAACGCTGAAACAAAGTCATAGTAATCATGTGAATCAGAGGGGGGCAGGCGTGATCCTGCCCCCAAAAATGGACAGGGGAAAGAGTTCTCCCGCCTGAAAATATTCAGGCAGGCGGGAATATTTTGCTTGATTAATATGGCTCATTAGACGTATAATAATCACATCGAAAGGCAATCCGGTCTTTCGACGGTAGCGCCCCGACTGGCGCAGGAGTACAGAAAATGTCTACTGAACTGAATCAACCCGCCATCACTGCACGCATTATCCCCAATAACCGCCGCATGGCCTTTCTGCCACGCCTGTTCGGCGCCTGGTATCTCACAGGTGAGGCCGGTGTCTACAACCACGCACGCTCTCTCTGCGCCGATTATCAAGGCGGTTCCTGGGAGTTCGTCGAACTGTCTTGCGGTAGCGGCTTCATGTACCCACTGAGCGCAGAGCGCTTCACGGTATCGGTTAGCGGTAACTGGTTCGAAGGGGAACTGTCCGCAGAAGCTACCGGTATCGTGCTGACCCTGTTCACCCTGAACCACATGATCTGGCACGCACATGAAGAAGGCTATCAGCACATCTGCGACATGCTGATCACCCAGCAGGAAAAGCTCAAATTATATGCCGACCAGCACGCCGAAGCCGGTTTGATTTACCGCGCGATTGACTGAAACGGCGGCCCCCGCGAGGGGGCCAATACTGACAGGGGGAAAAATGTTAACACTAACTGATATTCGCGCCAGCAATACGGTGCTGGTTACGGAATTTGGCGGCGTGCGTGCTGTGCATTTCTGTCTGCATGAAAAATTAAGCGGTAGCGACAACGATCTGTGGTTTCCGCTGGCCAATGGGGCCGACCTGTTCGAGGCGCTGGAAAGCATTATGTGCATCAATTTTGCCGCTGCTAACGTTGTCTCGCTGGAGTTCCTGCGGCAGAACGGGAAGTGCAAAGACTACCGGATCACCTACAACAAGGCCAAATTCAAGCCATTATGTTAGATTTCTGGTAGTATTAAATGTTCATATTTGAACAAATTTAATTAAAAAAATACGTCTGATGAGTTGATAAAATGGCTCATTAGACGTATAATTATTACATCGAAAGGCAATGAGGCTTTTCGCGGTAGCGCCCCGACTGGCGAAGGAGTTGAAATGAAAGAAGCAGACCAAAAAAAAGTGAATGCCGTAATGGCAATTGCTGATTATCTCGGTGTAAAAAATCAAATCGAGGTGATCGAATATTCAGCCGAATCAGTGCAGGTAGAGTGGCGAAATCCTAAAACAAAACAGCTTATTCATCGTGATTACACTTTTGCAATTTCCTTTGTAAAAGACTTTGAAAAAGCCCTGAAATCGAACGTGAAGTTTTACTGATAAAGGGGGGGGAAATCCCCCTTAACCCTCCCATTTTTTACTGATAAACATCAAATATATGAGGTGTATTATGTGGAAACGTGGCGAAAACAAAGTGATTCTGATGGGGCGTGCTGGCAAAGATGCAGAAGTGCGTTACACCCCAAACGGAACGGCCATTGCGAGCCTGACGCTGGCTACTGAAATCAGCTACAGCGACAACGAAGGGAAGGAGCAAAAAGAAACGGAATGGCATGATATTGTCATATTTGGAAAGAAAGCTGAAGCAGCTGGGAAGTACTTCAAAAAGGGTATGATGCTGTATTTTGTCGGGCGCATTCGTAATAACAAATGGCAAGGGACAGACGGCAAAATGCGCAGCAATAAGGAAATTGTGATCGATAATAACGGCGAAATGCAGATGCTGCCGGGAGCTGGGCCACGTAACACCAGTGCTGAAGGTCTGGGAGGTACTGAAAATCATGATGAACCGCCGTTCCCGGATATGAATGATTACCCGCAGTGAGTATTTGAGTGAGAACGGCCCGCAGGACGTGGGCCGCCAACCCAGAAGGGGGGAAGTATGAATATTAGTGAACAATATCGTGTGGCTGTCGTCAGTACCGGCCATGTAAAAAAAGAAGACGCGGAGCTACTGGATAAGGTCTGTAACGATGACTTGTCCGGTGAAGGTTTATTCTGGATCGAGAAAAATCGCTATGGGTGGATATTGCGTATTTCTGCTACTGAACAATGGCGTGTGGAATTAACCAGGGCGGGGATCAGTGCAAGTGCTTTGGATAATATAGCCGCGTTAAATGGTGCCGGGTTCGACTGGATTTGGTTTGACCGGGATGCAGAACAGGTGCCAGAACTGACCGTTTGGGAGTGGTGAACTGGTTAAAAATATGCCTCGAAAAGGGGCATTTTTTTCTTGATAAGCATGGCTCATTAGTCGTATAATAATCATGAAGTTTAAATGATGGTATTGATTAAAACGCTCTGTAAATAACGTGGAGAGAATATTATGGCGACCTTATACCCCTATGAGGTTTATACCCTTATTGTGTCAGAATTAGTCGTTAGTCATTTTAATGATGTCGCTTTGGTATATCCGGGAAGCGAAGAAATTAAAAAGAACTATGACAGTGAATTAAGTGCTGTACAGGTAGTTAATGGCATCAGAGAAAAATTGATTGAAGATGGTGTTATACAGTGCGAACAGTGCCCACTGCTATCCGAGTGGGATGAGAACAAGGTTATCAACCAGCTAATTAAAGATTACCGCCTGATTCTCAATCGTGACTATGAACTCAACCGTGTTCGTCAGCAGCTGGCCCCGGAGCTGATCGCACAGATAGAAAACTGGAAAGAGCAGAAGTATTCCGATTCTGCGAAGGAATACGAGGTGATTTATGAAACCATCAACATCAATGGAAAGGAGGTTACAGGCAAACTAAACGTGGTAGCAGTAAGTCGCTTTGATGCTGTCTTTATCGTAGGGCAGCGTCATGCTAACGATAACTTTTTGGTACTGGACGTGAAGGAGGTGAAGAATCATTGAATACCAGAAAAGGTGCCGGATTGCGCCAACAATCCGGCTGGGTAGGCAATTTAAATTGTGAGGTTCAAAATGCCGTTGTGGATTATACACTATGCTGAAGATGTCGCAAACGGAGTGCAAACAAAGTCGCATCCGATGAACGCAGCGCAATGGGATCACTTCCGTTTCTGGTTGGCAGTGTTCCGGCGGATTAAAGAAGCCGCGATGTAATCTGTAACTGTCTCAGGGGCGCTGTATGCGCCCCTTTTTAATATCTGTGCCCGACTCCTTTCCCTGTAAATTTATTGGGATCAAGGGCGGATCGTGGCCCTGAACGTGCGCACTATTGAGCGCTGCATCGCAGCGGAACCGGAAAAATTTTTCCGGCCAATGAGTGCCCTTGTCACCGGAACGGTGACAAGTATGCACGCTCAATTACACGAACAGGCCGCACCCATGCCCGGCCTGACAGGCCGGGAGCTATATCATAATGTGGGATGCTATATGCGAAAGGTGAAGGTTAATACTGCGGACCTGAAGCGTCAGGATTCTGACCTGTAGAGCCATTTTGTGTGCGCTGCTCTTCGTCAACTCCAGTAGTTTTTTTTCGGCTGTTGTTGGTTCGTTTTTTTCCAATTCGTCCGGCGGTAATGTCCTTGATATCACGTAATGTTACATCTGAAAAACCCGCATCGTTGAGGAATTTCAGTATCTCTTTATCTTCATATCCTTTCGAATCTTTCAGCTTTTTAATGTCAGACTTAAGCTCATCGAGTACGTGCTTTTTCTCAAGCCTTTCTGACGTCACATCAGGCAAGTCGTCGAGAATGCTTTTGAATTTTCCGATGTCCTCACTGCTATAGAATGCTTTCTTTTTTGCAGGCATATGCCCTCCCAATAATGTAAAAATCGCCATGCCGAACCGGAGAAAATTGCCCCAGGCTATTCAGGTGATTTTACATGATGCCCGGTACGATTCAATTGGTCTTCCTGCCAGGCTCTTCGCTGCTGGCTTTCAAACCGCGCCGATGGTAGAATTCAATGAGGTATTTAAGTACGGGACAAGATGTGTTTTTGGAGTACCGCCGACACGCGGCGGCCATCCAAAAACGTCTTGGTCAGGGCAAGCCCCGACACCCCCTAACGAGGTTAGCTATCTGATGAGCCGTAGCGAGAGCAGAAAAACAGACGATCGAATCCAGGTGAGATGTTCCACAGAAGTGAAAGCTAAACTCACCGAAAAGGCCCATGAAGCAGGGCTTAGTCTTAGTCAATATCTTATCAAATCTGGGCTTGGAAAGCGCATTCAATCGAAAGGGAATTACAATGCACTTGCCGCTCTTGTAAAGATAACAGCCCTTCAAAAACATCTGTTTAACGAAGGTGCCGGGATTCATAGCAAGGAGTATTCAGAGATTCTGATCGAGGTGAAAAAGGCCGCACAGAAACTGCAACAGGAGATGGATGGTGATACCTAAAATCATTGAGGGCCGAAGGGATAAAAAGTCCAGCTTTGCTCAGCTGATTAAGTACATGGCAGACAAGCCGTCTCAGGAGTTGACTGATACTGTTCAGCCTACTCCTGAGACGGCTTTAGCTGTTAAATCGGATATGTTTGAAGGGTTGAACAATTATCTGATCCGTAAGCAGAAGGTGATCAGCACACCGGTTGATGTTGAGCCAGGTGTACAGCGTGTTGTGGTTGGTGATGTTACCTGCCAGTACAATACCTTCTCGCTTGATGGTGCAGCACAGGAAATGAATTCTGTTTCCCAGCAAAATACACGCTGCAAAGACCCGGTCATGCATTATGTTCTCTCATGGCCAGACTATGAGAAGCCGAATGACGATCAGGTTTTCGATTCGGTGAAGTTCACTCTTGCCTCTATGGGCATGTCCGATCACCAGTATGTTGCAGCCATTCACCGTGATACCGATAACCTGCATGTGCATGTTGCCGTTAACCGCATTAATCCCCAAACGTATAAAGCCGCCTCATCGAGCTTCTCTAAAGACACACTTCATCAGGCCTGCCGCTTACTTGAATTGAAGAATGGTTGGACCCATTCAAACGGCGCATATGTGGTTAATGACCGTCAACAGATTGTCCGGAACCCTCACAGTAAGAAAGAGCGGGGGAACTGGCGCTCACTCGATCGCATCAACAAGATGGAAAATAAAGAGGGTGTTGAAACGCTCTATCGCTATATCGTTGGTGATGAACAGGTAGGCGGTAGTCGTCAAAACTTGATCCATGTTTCAGCTGGGCTTCGTGAAGCCAAAAGCTGGGATGATGTGCATAAGACATTTGCAGACATCGGTCTTCGTGTCGAAAAAGCACAGGGGAAAAAGGGCTACGTCATTACCCACGAACATCAAAACCAGAAGACGGCTGTTAAGGCGAGTCTGGTATTTAACAAGGCGCAATATACCCTGAAGTCGATGGAAGAGCGCTTTGGTGAATACCAGCCATCACGTATCGAACCGGCGAAAGTCTCGGTATTTAAAACTGCATATACCCCTGGTGCTTATCGGCGGGATGCCAATAAGCGTCTGCAGCGTAAAATTGAGCGTGCAGAGGAAAGAATGCTGCTCAAAGGCCGCTATCGTGCCTACCGTAATAATTTACCGACTTATTCGCCGGATAAGGATCGCATCGCTGATGAATACCGGAAAATAGCGCAACATACCCGGTTAGTGAAAAACAATGTCCGTCATTCAGTTTCTGATCCATATACCAGAAAGCTGATGTACAACCTGGCTGAGTTCAAACGCCTGCAGGCAGTTGCCAATCTGCGGCTTAGCTTGCGTGAAGAACGCAACGGTTTCAGGGCGGCTAACCCACGGCTTTCTTACCGGGAGTGGGTAGAACAAGAAGCCCTGAAGGGTGATAAGGCTGCGCTCAGCCAAATGAGAGGCTTTGCCTATTCCTCCAGGAAGAAGGAGAAGTATAAGCAGCAGTTGGTTGAGCAGATCGGGTTCAACCGTACCTTTAACGCCATCACCAGTCATGATCGTGATGATGTGGCCGTAATGGCCTCAGCTCGTCATGGCGTCAAGCCACGGCTGTTGAAGGACGGTACAGTTATCTTTGAGCGCGACGGTAAACCGGTAGCGGCTGATCGTGGCCATATTGTGCTGACAGAAAGTAATGGAATCGACAAAGAGAAAACGGCTGATCTTGCAATTGCATTAACGATTGCAGGCAAAGCCAAATCTCTACGTGTTGATGGTGACGGCGAGTTCAAGGAACTGTGCTGTAATCGTATCGTCGATGCAGCTGTGAACCATAATCACCCTGTCGCGCAGGGTATTACCTTCACAGATGCCGCTCAGCAGGCGTATGCTCAAAACGAGAAACATCGTTTGATTCGTGAGCAAAATAATAGTAAAAATGAAATGCAATTCAGAAGTGAAAACGACGACAAATTCAATCCGAAGTAAAATGGAGTAAGAAATGAAAATCAAAATGCAAACGGTCCTCGCGGCCGTTTCTGTGTTAGCTCTTGCCGGGTGTGCCTCTCAAAGCGAAAAGGAAAAACAAATCTCAGCGCAGCAGCTGGTTGATCAGGAATTGCGTGAGCAAGCCATTAAGATAAAACTCGCACAGGATGAGCTTTATCAGGCCGGAGCCATTAACAGGACCCGTTACAAATTCCCTACCATTATCAATGCAAACAGCCAGTATGTTCGTGTGAGCTGGCAGGGTGATGCTTACGAATTACTGGAGCAGCTGGCTAAACAGCGTGGCCTTCAATTCACCAGTCAGGGGATCAAGTTACCGCTTCCGCTCAATATCGATGTTGGTGGTTCGAAGGTTACGTTTGAACAGTTGCTGACCCTGATCCGACAACAAACGCAGTACCGTGCCACCATCAACCAGAAACCCGGTGAACTGCAGCTGCTTTACCTCACACCATCGAAGAAAGGTTCATTCCTCAGAGGGACCCGCCCATGAAACTTAAACTGATCGTGCTTCTGACGTTACCGCTGCTTGCTGCGAACGTTGCACGCGCGGACGACTCCGATGTTAAAGGTCTGGATTACTACATGGACCCGCCAAGCCAAAGTGACGATGAGGCCGATGTTACTGGCAGTATGCTAAACGACGCAGCGCACACCATTGGATTTCGCGGGGGTAAGGCAGAACGCGCTAAAGAAATTCGCGCCGCGCTGGAAAATCAGCGCAGCAACCTTGATTACATGTATTCGTTCCAGCCGTTGATCTCTTCTGAAGGCTACCTGCCACCGGTCATTGCTGAAGCTAAAGACGTTGCACACATTACCAATGAGCAAATCCGAACGGCCAACCGTGCCTACGACATTGTTGTGCCGGCACGCTTTGTCAGTAACCCTCCGACATGGAAAAGCTATCTTCTGACCGGACTGATGGCGCAGCGGATCGAATTGCCAGAGCCGGCGGCGATGCCGAAAGACGGCAAACAACGTGATATCTGGAAAAAGGCTGTCGCGCTGGGCTGGTCTGACGGCCGCCAAAAAGCTGATGAGATATTCACTGCTAATTTCAATCGCCTCACACGTGATTACACTGGCATGTTGCGCTACAGCACGCTACTGCAGCAGGGCATGATTAAGGCTCCTGTCATCACACAGCAGCAGCAAACAGTTACAGGGGATAAAAACCGCCTCATGCTGGGCGATAAAACGAAACGTATGAAGCAGCAAGCTGAGTTTGACATCAACAAACGCAGCTGGAAACCGACCATACGTTGAGGGGCAGTAGATGGAAGCATTCAATTTTGGTCCAACGCTGACGCCCCAGACGCTGGAACGTTTTCTCGTACACTGCTCTAACAATGAAGTGTCCGATATCTTGTTGCAGGGCGGGGATAAGATCTGGGTAGAACGTCATGGGCGCCAGCTGCCCATGACAGATTACCCAATCGACACCCTGGAGCTGGAACGTACCGTTGATAAGGTGTTCGGGCAGGAGATCAAAGGGACGCTGAAAAGTGCTGCGGTTGTTAATACCGCTATCCAGCTAAGAGGTGATGAAGCGGGCACGATTGGACTCGGACGCGGCGAAACCCGCCGGTTCCGTGCGAACTTCACTCAGGCCGATATTTATAAAACAGAAGCGGCAATGTCTCTGACACTCCGTGTTCTGAATGAGTTTATTCCTCAGCTTAAGCAAATGGGCATTGAGCCGGAACTGTTTAATTCTCTGTTGCCGGCTTCCGGCCTCGGACTGATTTGCGGTGAAACCGGATCGGGTAAGTCAACCCTGATGGCCAGCATCTTCCAGTATTGCGGTGAAACGTACCAGGACCGGAAAATCATCACGGTTGAAGATCCCATCGAATATCGCCTGGGAAGTAGAGACTGGATTGCGCCGGCGCCGGCACAGTCACAGATTGGGCGCGATATAGATTCCTTCCACAATTTTATTACTCTCTCCGGGTTACGTCGTTCTCCGAAAATCATGGGGGTTGGTGAGCTCCTTAACCGTCTGTCATTTGAAGCTGCCGTGCTGGCAGGTAAATCTGGCCATTTTTGTCTCGGAACACTGCACGTCAAAACGGTCGGAGAGGCCATTTCCCGATCATTGCAGAACTATCCGCCGGAAATGCGTGAAGCTGCCGCCTTTGACCTGCTGAGCATCCTTTCTTACATCATCGTGCAACGCTTGCTTAAAACAAAAGACGGCCGGCGTAAGGCTGTACGTGAATACCTCGTCATTGATAACAGTCTGCGCCGCAAACTCTATGACGTTGATTACAGCAAGTGGGGCCGCTACATCGACGACCTGTTGATCGCTGAAAACCGCAGTCTGATTCAGAACGCCTGGGTAATGCACCAGGAAGGTTTGATCGACGAAGCGGAAGTCATAGAGGTTGCAGGATATATGGACTATCTGGCGTTAAAAGAGGGCAAGTATGGACATTAACAAATGGCGTTATGCCGGCCGGCCACTGACGGTTTTTGGTGTGCCTGTTATCTCGTTTCTTGTGTACTTCATCTGGTTTCCGTTCCCGTCAGTAAAAACCTTTGTTATCTGCACCTGTGTGGTTCTCTTTTACGTTCTGCTGGCCATGATGGGCTACACGTTACCGGTGCTGTACCAGGTCATTCTCCGGGTTATCCGCGGGAAAAAACTTACCGGGCGTCCGTGGTGGTACCGGCGCTCTCAGCGATAAAACATACCTACAGGGGTAGACAGTATGGCGAAACCTGAAATTGCAACTGAAAGAACCCGTCTGAGTATTCCCTTTGACGATCGCCAACGTGCAATTCGTGCGGCCGGCAAACTGGCTGATGGCAGTAATGCTCTGGACTACGTGAAGGAAGAAAAGGTGTGGTATGCACAGCCGGGGGCCAACCTGAGCCGGCTGAAAGAGTGGATTTTTGACCCCAATAAGGTGATCGAAGAACCCCCCCTGGATATTCAGTCCATTGAAGATGAATTTACGGCGTGGCTTGAAGAGCGCGGTGCCATTATCAAAGACCCCATAGAGTTCGATGGCCAGAAGCATTATGTCGATACCGTGGATGGTAAAGCCGGTTCAAAAAAGGGGGTGTATGCCGCCTTCCTGGATGGCCGACCTGCAGGGTGGTACAGGGACTATAAGAACGGTGGTGAAATTCAGAAATGGGTATCTACCGGCGCAGCCCCTAACCCTGAACAAATGGCCATGCTCCGTGCTGATGCTGCGGCAAGGCGTGAACAAAGAGCTGCAGCGCAGGCGGATAAGTTTGATCAGACCGCTAACCGGTTGATGGAAGAATATAACCGGCTTCCGGATGCCACGGGAGATCTGGCATACCTGAAAAACAAACAGGTCATTGCCGCTAACGGCCTTAAAGCTGATGAGCGGGGCAACGTTGTGATCCCCCTGTTTAATGCTGATGGCGAGTTCAGGACCCTTGAGCGCATCTGGTCCGACGGTAGTAAACACCTTGAAAAAGACGGCCAGGCATGGGGGAGTTTTTTCGTTGTGGGTGGTCAACTGAAGGATGGTGACAACCTGCTTTATGCCGAGGGATATGCGACCGCTGCCAGTATCAGCGAAGCTATCAATCAGCCTGTGATCATGACGGTTAATGCCGGCAACATGGTTGAAGTTGCTGGCCACCTTAAAGACACCTTTCCAAACAGCACTCATTACTTCCTTGCTGACAATGACATTTATAAAGACGAAAACGTTGGACTTGATAAAGCGACAGAAGCTGCAGAGCTGACTGCCGGCCATGTTCTGGTCCCTGTCTTCAGCAACCCGAAAGAGGGGCTTACTGACTACAACGATTTGCATGTTTCTGAAGGGCTGGAACAAGTCAGATCGCAGGTAGAAGGGGCCATTAATCAAATTAACAGGGTAGACACTATGCCGACTGATAACCCGAACATTACTGACGTTAATCTCACCCCGACGAACAGCGCTGCCGTAGTTCCTGAAGATGCTGCGCCGGTGGCCAGCGCTCCTGCAGTTGCTGAACCGGAGGAAGCCGCGCCGGTGGCCAGCGCACCTGCAGCTGCAGAACCGGAGGAAGCCGCGCCGGTGGCCAGCGCCCCTGCAGCTGC
>NZ_JBBCVB010000031.1:0-60686 GCF_037199905.1 Serratia sp. MMO-28 | reverse complement strand
ACTTTCATTTGGACGCTCCTGCTGTTGAGATTAGACACTCAAATTGTGGCACATTGCGATGCCGTGGTAGGAGCGTCCATCTCATTATCCCTGCCTGTCTCGCCTGAACGCGCCGTCCATGGCGCGTTCGCCTATGCGCCGCGTCTCCGTTCTGCGCCTTCAATGGCGTTAACACCGGTGCCCACCTCACCGATTTCATCGCTTTAAGTTCTCTTGTCAACACCCATGTTAATGTTGCCCGGTGCTTACCGATTCGGGTGTTGACGTTGAGCGCATCATGGCCTGCTGAGCAAGACACCGTTGCCAGGGGCAACCGGCCATGGATGGCCGGTTGAGGCGATATGAACAGGGACGTGAATTGAGCCGATCCGCCCGGCGACGGAGGCGCAGCGAAGGCACCGCCTTGGGCCCTGCAATTGCCGTATTCTGGTGTTTCATGAGAGTGCATTCTATTTACGGCAATTCTCATTACACCAATCTTACATAGGCAAAAGAGTTATGTATTAAGAAACAGTCCAGAAGAAGTTGGTTAGCATTACCACCCAGCTATCAGTTCCGCTCCAATAGCCAAAGTTATAACCATTACTGGCTAATCACCGTCCCCGTCTTCCCTTCAATACCAAGCTGCGCCTTATCCAACACCGTAATTAATGCCTGACGCCCCGGTTTGGATTCGGCAAACGCCACCGCCGCTTCCACCTTCGGCAGCATCGAGCCTTTAGCAAAGTGCTCTTCCTCAATAAAACGCTGGGCATCAGCCACGCTCAACTGCTCCAGCCACTGTTGATTGGGTTTACCAAAATTAATCGCCACCTTTTCCACCGCGGTAAGAATGATCAACATATCGGCATCGATCATCTCAGCCAGTTTGGCGCTGGCCCAGTCTTTATCAATCACCGCGCTGGCCCCTTTCAAATGATTACCTTCACGTATTACCGGGATGCCGCCGCCACCGACGGTGATCACCACCTGCCCTGCGGCCATCATGGCGCGTACCGTCTCTTTCTCGACGATATCTACCGGCTGAGGCGATGCCACTACGCGACGATAGCCACGCCCGGCATCTTCTTTCATGTCGTAGCCATTTTGCATCAGCAGGCGAGCCTCAGCCGCGCTGAAGAAGGAGCCAATCGGTTTGGTTGGATTCTTGAAAGCCGGATCGTTGCCATCAACAATCACCTGAGTAATCAACGTGGCTACCGGTTTATCGATATGACGATCGAGCAGCTCTTCACGCAGGGCGTTTTGCAGATCGTAGCCAATATAGCCTTGGCTCAGTGCCACACACACCGACATAGGCAGCATCGGGGTATGGGCCTCGGTTTTCGCCGCCGCTTCAAACGCCAGGTTGATCATCCCCACCTGCGGGCCATTGCCGTGCGTGACCACCACCTGATGGCCGTGCTCAATGAGATCGACAATCGCTCGCGCGGTAGTTTTTACCGCCTGCATCTGCTCCGCCAGGCCTTCCCCCAAAGCGTTGCCCCCCAATGCCAGTACTATTTTCTTTTTCATGCTGATCCTCGTTGCGTAGCGCGATGTTTGATTCCTCTCCCCTGGGAGAGGGAATTGAATGGTCGGTTATCCCATCTTGGCGGTGATTTGGCTGTCAAAAGGCCGGCGGCGTAAGAACTGCCCATATCCCTGCTGCCCGGTAAATTCGCCGTTGCAGGCGACAATCTCACCCCGGCACAGCGTCAACACCAGCGCGCCTTGGCAGTGGAAGCCTTCATAAGGGGAATAATCGGCATTGTCATGCAGTTGACGGTGGTTAATTACCGTGGATTGGCGCGGATCAATCATCACCACATCGGCATCTGCACCAAGGTTAAGGTTGCCTTTGCGCGGCCACAGCCCAAACAGCCGTGCAGGATTACCGCTGGTGAGCGCCACAAAACGTGACGGTGAAATCCGCCCGCTCATCACACCGTGCGAAAACAGCAACAGCATGCGGTTTTCCACACCGGGTAAACCGTTCGGGCAGCGGGTGAAGTCCCCCGCCGCCAGCGCCAGACGCTGGTGATACGGGAAGCTGCAGTGATCGGTGGCTACCGTGTCAATCGAACCGTCGGCAATCCCTAACCATAGGCGATCCAGCTCCTGCTGGTTGCGCAGCGGCGGGCTAAGAATGTATTTCGCACCGTCTTCACGCAGGTAGCATTGCTCATTGAGCAGCAGGTACTGCGGGCAGGTTTCCACCCATACCGGCTGCTGGCGTTGACGTGCCAGGCGCAAATAGTCCAGCCCTAACCCATTGGATAAATGGACAATATACAGCGGTGCGTTGTCGGCCAGGCGCGCCAGATTAATCATCCGGCCTATCGCTTCGGCCTCACACTCCAGCGGGCGGCTCTGCGCATGGTGAATCGGCGCGGTTTTCCCGGCGGCCACCAGCGCTGCGCGGCGAAAGGCGATCGCGGCGTCGTTTTCCGGGTGCACCGTGGTCAGTGCCCCTACCCGCCGCAGCTGCCATAAAGCGCGCAGCACCTCGGCGTCGCTCACTTTGTAGTGGTAGGTCAGGTACAGCTTGAAGCTGCTGATCCCTTCGTCATGCACCATGCCTGCCATTTCGTCGAGAATGCCGTCATTAATATGTTGAATTACGCCATGAAAACCATAATCAATCACCGCATTACCGGCAGCATATTGATGGTAAAGATGAAGCTGATGGTGAAGGTTACAGCCCGCCGGGCCAAACCCCATATGATCGATAATAGTGGTAGTGCCACCGCAAGCGGCAGCGCGGGTGCCCGTGAAAAAGTCATCGCAACTACGGGCGATGCCGACATCGATATTAAAATGGGTGTGAACATCAATGCCGCCGGGCATTACGTAGCAGCCGGAGGCATCAATAATCTCGCAGTCAGCCCCTGGCTCAATGTTGGCTGCGCGCTGGCAAATGATACCATTCTCGATCAGCAGATCCTGAGCATATTGCCCGTCGCTATCTACCAGAATGCCGTTTTTAATCAGCCGCTTCATGTTGGCACCCTTGAAAAAATCACAACAATAGGTGAGAAAATATCCCGCTCTCCTAATAGGAAAAACCAGGAGAAAGGCTTTAGCTCGGTGTTCTGGGTTCCCCCTCACCCTAACCCTCTCCCACAGGGAGAGGGGACTGGTTCGCCGCACGGGTTAGCTGGGCATCAACATCCCCATAATCCTGAACCGTGCGCCCCCTCTCCCCGAGGGGCAGGGTGAGGGGCTTTGACTCGGCGCTCTGAGTTCCTCCCCCCTCCCTTAGGGTTAGGATTAGCTTGTTACTTTTCCAACTCTTCCAAGTAGGCCAACGGCACGGCGGCGTACATAGCTGCGCAGATCACCAGGTGCTCCTTCCAGGTTTTCTCATTCGGCGCATGGGCTTCCGGCTCTTTGCCAGGGCCAAAACCGACCACCGGAATACCGTGACGGCCCATAATCGACACGCCATTGGTGGAAAACGTCCACTTGTCCACCACCGGTTTTTTCTTGAACAATCCTTGATAGGCTTTGCTCAGGGTTTTAACCGTGATGTGATCCTCTTCCACTTTCCAGGTTGGGAAATAGCATTCGGTCGGATACACCAGGCCGGTGTAGGACGGGCGTTCATAGTCATACATCGATACCACCGCTTTCGCTGCCTGCACCGCCGGCAGCGCGCGGATCTCTTCCAGCGCCCCTTCCCAGGTTTCGCCCCAGGTCAGGCGGCGGTCGATCGATACCGCACAGCTATCGGCCACCGCGCAGCGGCTCGGGGAGGTGAAGAAAATCTCGGAAACGGTGAGCGTGCCTTTGCCGAGGAACTCATCGTTACCCAGGTTGCTGGCTAACTGCTGCAGTTCGTTGAGGATCGGCCCCATTTTGAAGATGGCGTTATCGCCGCGCTCCGGTGCCGAACCGTGGCAACTGATGCCTTGCACATCGATGCGGATCTCCATGCGCCCCCGCTGACCACGATAGATCTGGCAGTCGGTGGGTTCGGTGCTGATGACAAACTCCGGGCGAATCTTCGATTGTTCGATGATGTATTGCCAGCACAGGCCGTCGCAGTCTTCCTCTTGCACGGTACCGGTCACCAGCAGTGTGTATTGATCCTCCAGGCCCAGATCTTTGATGATCTTGCCCGCATAGACCATCGAGGCCATGCCGCCTTCCTGATCCGATGCGCCGCGGCCACCGATAATCTCGTCATTTTCCATGCCCTGATAAGGATCAAAGTTCCAGTTCTTGATATTGCCAATGCCGACGGTATCAATGTGTGCATCCATCGCAATCAGGTGCGGGCCGTGGCCGATATAGCCGAGGATGTTGCCCATCGGGTCAATTTCCACCCTGTCAAACCCCACCTTTTCCATTTCCCGCTTGATACACTGCACCACCAATTTTTCATCACAGCTTTCACTCGGGATCGCAATCATGTCCCGCAGGAAACGCGTCATTTCATCTTTGTATTGGTAGGCTTTCTCTAACACCATTTCAAAAGGAATTTGCTTTGCCATTGTGTTCTGTTCTCCAATCTTTTGACGACGGGTATTTTCAGACTGAATATTTCCCTTCCCATACCACTTCGCGATAATGCTTAACGTCGGTATCGCCTTCCGAACTGATCAGCAGCACCACCGACTGGCTATCCAAGCCAAGCCTCTTCATCAGTTGTGCGCGTTGCGGGTGATAATGCACGGCAGCCAGCACGCCGAGCCCGACTGCCCCAGACTCACCGGAGATAATGCGCGGATCGTTGCCCAACGGATTCCCCAGCACGCGCATGCCCAATGCCGCCACGCTGTCCTGACAGGAGATAAACTGTGTGGCGCAGTTGCGCAGCAGCGGCCAGCCCAACGGGTTCGGCTCCCCGCAGGCCAGGCCCGCCATGATGGTGGCCATATCACCGCCAACGTTGACGATTTCGCCTTTCTTACCGGAGCGATAAACGCAGTCCGCCAATTCCGGCTCCACGATCGCGGAATGCAGTTGTCTGGCACCAAACACCTCCGCCAGATAACCCAGCACCCCACCCGCCATCGCCCCTACCCCGGCTTGCAACAGCACATGGGTTGGCCGTTCAATCTGCATTTGCCGCATCTGTTCCACGGCTTCATCCGCCAGCGTGGCGTAGCCTTGCATAATCCAGGTCGGGATCTTGGTGTACCCCTCCCAGGCGGTGTCCTGCACCACTTCCCAGCCGCGCTCCTGCGCCGTTTTCATCGTCAGGCGCACGGTATCGTCGTAGTTCATGTCGGTGACAATACACTCGGCCCCCAGATTGAGGATGTGATCCACCCGCTCCTGCGCCGAGCCTTTTGGCATATACACCACCGCATGTTGCCCCAACTGCTGCGCCGCCCAGGCGACACCCCGGCCATGGTTGCCGTCGGTGGTGGTAGCAAAGGTCATTTTCCCGCTCAGCGTGGATTTGAATTTTTCGAAGGAAAACGCATTAATATCGATCTGATATTTTTCGCACAGTAACCGGGCGATGGCATAAGCGCCGCCAAGCATTTTGAAGGCGTTTAAGCCAAAGCGTTTGGACTCGTCTTTGACCAGGATTTTCTTTACGCCAAACAGATGTGCGAGTTCGTCCAGCGCACATAATGGCGTTGGCTGATACCCCGTGATTTTTTGATGAAACGCCCGCGCCTTCCGCGCTTCTGCCTGAGAGAATAGCGGCGAGGTTTCGCCGTTAAAATAACGGTTATCCTCGATATCCACTTTCAATGAAAAAACCGACATTGTTGTGATCTCCTTTGATCGCATTAGCCTTGCACTGCGCGGGAACACCCCTGGGTGTTCCCGGCCACAGAGAGGTTATTTAATGCGTCTTTCCGCTTCTTGCAGTAATTGCTCCAACGTCAGACCCGGGTTGGAGAATTTGCGCGCCATAATCATGGCGGCGATGATATAAGGCTTCCAACTGGCTTCCTTATAGGTGGCAATGCGGTATTTCTCGAACACGCTGGCGCTGACTTCCCCTTCGCTGCACGACACGTCGGTGATATCCGCAGGCAGGCAGTGCATGTACAGCGCTTCACCGCCCTTGGTCAGCTTCATCATCTCTTCGGTACAGTGCCAGTTCTTGTAATGCGCGTTCTGCGCCAGGCAATGTTGCTCCAAGGTTTTCAGGCCGGCGTGATCGTTGGCACGCAGCAGATCGGTGCGTTGTTCCATCACCTTGTACGGAGCCCAGGATTTCGGATAGACGATGTCGGCCCCCTGGAAAGCCTCGGCCATTGAGGTCACCTGCTGGAAACTGCCGCCAGAGGCCGCCGCGTTGTTTTTCGCTACCTCAATCACATCCGGGATCAGGTCGTAGCCTTCCGGGTGCGCCAGGGTGACTTTCATCCCAAAACGCGTCATCAGGCCGATAATGCCCTGCGGCACCGACAGCGGTTTGCCATAGCTCGGGGAATAAGCCCAGGTCATAGCGATCTTTTTACCTTTAAGCTTGTCCAGGCTGCCGAAGTGCTCCTGCAGCCAGGCCAGATCGGCCATCGCCTGCGTTGGGTGATCGATATCGCATTGCAGGTTAACCAGCGCTGGCCGCTGCGGCAGCACCCCTTTCTGGAAACCTTCATCCAGCGCCGCCCCGACTTCGCGCATGTAGGCGTTACCGGCCCCCAGGAACATGTCGTCACGGATCCCGATGGCATCGGCGCAGAATGAGATCATGTTCGCCGTTTCACGCACCGTTTCCCCGTGGGCGATCTGCGATTTGCCTTCGTCCAGATCCTGCTGGGCCAGGCCCAGCAGATTTAGGGCCGACGCGTAAGAAAAACGGGTGCGCGTGGAGTTATCACGGAAAATAGAAATACCTAAACCGCTGTTGAATACCTTGGTCGCGATATTTTCTGAGCGCATGGTTTTCAGCGCTTCAGCCAATTTAAGCACCAGTTCCAGCTCTTCGCGGCTCTGTTCCCACGTCAGTAAAAAGTCCTTCTGATGTAAGTTGGACTTTAATGCTTTTATGTCCTTAATTAACTGATTGACTGTTCTCATCTTTGCCCCTAAATAACCGATGGTTGACCCCAGAATGTCCGTTACGCTTTTTCAGCGTCTGTTATCAGGTAATCAATAAGCATGCCAAGAGATCCGGTAGCGTAGGAAACCACTACATAACATGACCTCGGTCACATAATCCGCTAGTTTCATCAAGGGATCTCAAACAGCGTTGCGGGTAAAGCGCTAATCTCAAGCGGCCATCGCAGGGGGATTTATAATTATCAGCCAATATCGCAACCCAAAATGATAGCAATTACCGCCGAGTATCATTTTGATAATAAAATGTGATGCTAATGGCACAATCTATACTCTAAATAATGAGAGCTGCAGGAAGGCGGCAAGCTTGAGACCCCCCAGGAGCCTAGATAACTCGTTGACTGGGCTGAGCAAGCGCAGCCAACGCACATGCAACTTGAAGGATGACGAATATATTTTATCTGAAGGATTAGCTTGATGATAATCAAATAACCATAAGCATTAATGTATTATCGTTTCTTTTTTCTATGATGAAAAAAGAGAGACTCTTGATGATAGCACCGGTAAATACTCAATCTGCGCTGATGCAGATCCAACCGACAATCTTGCGCTTCACCAAAATGCTCTCCAGCGTGCTGCTGCTGGAGGTCGAGATTGTCGATGCCAACCTGGTGCGAGTGGCAGGGACCGGCCCCTATGGCAAAAATTTTGGCAGAAAGCTCGGCAGCAACTCCGGCTTACTGAAACATGTTATTGATACTCAACAAGAAAAAATAGTCACCCACTCCCGTTTTGATCCGGTATGTGACGGATGCAGCAACAAAGACGAATGTCAGGAGAAGGCATTCCTCGGTATTCCGATTCTGTTCCAGCACACCTGCATTGGTGTGATCAGCCTGGTGGCCTTTAATTTGGAACAACAGCAGAGATTACGCGATAACCTGCAAGAGTTTTCTGACTACGTGCGCAATATATCCCATGTTTTCGTCTCCAATCTCTTAGAAACTCAGGGCAGCAACAGTGGGCTGAATAAAGTGCTGTTCAGCCTGATTGAAAATATGGACCAGGGGGTTTTAATTCTCAATGAGAAAAACCAGGTTAAATTCGCCAATGCAATGGCCTTGAAAGAATTTAATTTAGCGCAAGAAGAGATTATCGGTAAAACCTTTAATATCCACGCCCTGACCTTCCATCAGAATTACACCAGCGGGCATTTACAGCATATTGTTTCTTTCGATGACCGCCAGGAGATCATGATTGGCCAATTGCATCAAATCCAGGATCATCAACTGTTTTTGATGGCTTTTCATCAGTCGCACTCCTCGCTTAATGACCACGTCGGCCATAAAGATCCGCGTATTGAGCATTTGGCCGGGGAAAGCAAGCCGATGCGCTTGCTGAAGAATCTGATCACCCGTATCGCCCCCAGCCCTTCCAGCGTTCTGGTGGTGGGGGAAAGCGGCACCGGCAAAGAAGTAGTGGCACGTGCCATACACCGGCTGAGCAACCGCAGTGACAAGCCTTTTATCGCCATTAACTGTGCGGCAATCCCGGATCAACTGCTGGAAAGTGAACTCTTTGGCTACCTGAAAGGCTCATTTACCGGCGCTTCGGCCAATGGCAAGGTGGGGCTTATCCAGGCTGCCAATCAGGGCACGCTATTCTTGGATGAGATTGGCGATATGCCGCTGCTGCTGCAGGCAAAATTACTGCGCACGGTGGAGTCGCGCGAGGTGTTGCCGATTGGCTCCAGCAAGCCGATCCCGGTAGATATCCGCATCATTTCCGCGACCAACCAAAATCTGGAGCAATATATCGCCGAGGGGAAGTTCCGTGAGGATCTCTATTATCGCCTGAACGTGATCCCCCTTTCGCTGCCGCCGTTGCGCGAGCGTGAAGGGGACATTGAGCTGCTGGTTCACTATTTCCTCAGTTTGCACACCAAAAGAATCGGCATTATTTACCCCGGGATCTCAGCGGAAGTGCTCAAAATCTTGCGCCAGTATCGCTGGCCGGGCAACGTGCGTGAACTGAGTAATTTAATCGAATATCTGGTTAACGTGGTCCCCAGCGGTGAAATCATCGATACCTATCTGCTGCCACCCAACTTAACCCGCGGCCAGTATCTGCATCAGCCCCACACTTCTGCGGTGAGCAAAACCACCGAGATCTGTAGCAGCCAGGATACGTTAGGGCTGGAAAATATGGAAAAACGCATGATTGAGGAAGCACTCAGCCACCACGCCAACAAGAAGTTGGTGGCAGAAAAATTAGGCATCGGGATCGCGACGCTGTATCGCAAAATAAAGAAGTACGAACTGTCATCAAATTGATGACCCGAGAAACGAGGCTGAACTCCGCCCGCAGCACGCTGTTTGCCGGGCGAAGGTTCAGGAAGCCAATGGGGCAATGACGCGGCACCGTCTGGCTGCTAAATTCTCTTGGTATAGCAGACCACCACTGGGAAGATCATCTCGCTGAGTTCATAGCCGCCGTTGCCGACGGGAGTGATGGACATGTAAAAATCCTTTTTATTACCGAACATGATGTGATTAAACAGCTCACTTGGCGCACTGTTGGCGTTGGCGTAATCCTCTTCTTTGACTCGTTTAAAGTAATAAAACTCCCCCCGAGACTCGCGGCTATAGATAAAGTAAATCTTGCGATTGACATTGAAATCTACCCCATCTTTGGTGATCACACCGTTGACATCCAGAATCGCCATGCTGTTGCTTGTCAGAAGAAGGGAGGTATTGGCCTCTATCATGCTGTGATTTTTCGAACTTTCAAAATGAATCTCAGTATTACATTTAAAAAACCTGTCTTGAGTCTTGAAAATTATCAAATAGGCCAAACCCAACACCAGCAATAACAGGACGATGGCAAGAGAATAAATCCATTTTTTATTCTTCATACTGATTAAACCATTTTGATGCTGTAACAATAAGAGTAATAGCCATCACCACCATTGCGGCACAGAGAGAACATTTTAAATTCATTTTTACTTTGCTCTTTACCACTAAGATAGAAAAACACATCGTAATTATCATTGTCACAATCTATATCGTTATTTTTTATGGTGTCAATCACCGTTGAAACAATCTTCCCTCGTTTATTCTCAGGAACCTCTTGCAGGGTTCTCAATGCACATTGTTTGTAAGTATAAATTTTTTCAGCATTCGCAGAGATAAATAAATGATATATTTCATTACCATAGAGTGAAGATACCAATAAGAGTGATGCAACCAACAGTGCCGCGATGTATTTTTTGTTAATCTTAAAATGTCGATTTTTATCAACCTGAGTGCTGCTGGCTTCCTCAGGGATTTTGCTGTCACTCTCATCCTGGATCTCAATCCGGTAATTTTTATTGAGAATAAACCCTTTTTTAGGCAGTGTTTTAATCAGATCTTCCAAGCCTGCCAATTCCTCCAAATACTTTCTTAGCAAACTGATATGATTATTCAGGTTGTTATTTGATGCCTTTAATCCATGTTCTGACCATACCGTGTTCAATAAATGTTCTCGAGTGACGCCCGAACTGTGCGTCAACAATTCGGCAAACAGCCGGACAGAAATAGTGCTCATCTCTAATTTTTTGTCATTGTCTGCCGTTGATAACGTGCTCTCTTCCGTATCGAACATCAATGTTTCATTAATTATATACTTCATTTCTTCACCTATGATTTCATCAGGCGTAATAGCATTGGAGGGGCAGCTTAAAAAATATCTCTACACTGAGTCAGGTAATTGATGAAAAAGGCCATCGTGCAAGTTCTATTTGCAAACGCATAGTCTAACAGAAATTCTTTTTTATCAAGCACTCGCCCATCGGGGCCAGGTTAGAATGCAGATAAAAAAAGCAATTAAAATATTAAAAAATTCATATAAAAAATAATAAAACATCGCCATCTAAAATAGCCAAAGCGGAGAGCAAAATGAATAAATAAAAAAAACTATTAGCCTCGCCAATGTCAGAACTTAAATCTATTTAATGCTACAGGAATGGATAGATCGGCTAAAATTCAGCGATAGACGAAAAAAGCGCCGTAGGTGGATGTCGGCACGCTGGCGATCCACTTGCCTAAGTCCTCAGTCAAAAATATGGTTGCCGACGCAGAAGCGGATCAGTTCCTGATTACTTTCCACGTTCAGCTTACGCATAGCCGAATTCTTCTGCAGGCTCACCGTTTTAGCACTGCGATTAAGCCGTTCGGCGATATGCGCGATCGACTCCCCTTCCACGAAATAACGCAGCACTTCAAACTCTCTGGGAGACAAACTATTAATACGCTGCTGCAGAAATACCTCACGCTCGTCACGGCGACCGGCGCTCTGAAATGAAGCCGGATAATAGCGCGTGTTAGCACGCAAGGCGCGCAAAGCGGAGTGCACCTCGCTGAGGGGATCCTGCTTGAATACCACCCCTGCCACTCCGGCGTCGTACAGTGCGGATACGATCATCGGGTTGGAGATCATCGTCAAAACCAGCAGTTTCACCTGTGGGAAAGTGCGAATCAGAAAGTCGACGAAGCGCAGGCCATCTTTATACACTTCATCATTAGGCATGTTGTAGTCGGTAATAATCACATCCGGCGGGCTGGCTTTAACATAGCTCACCAATTCTGAGGTGGCGGAAAAGGTGGCGACCACTTCAATATTGGGGCTATGTTCCAGAAAATCTTTCAGCCCGGCCAAGACTACCTGATGATCGTCCATCAGAACTACGCGTAGTTTTTCCATGGTGTTATCCCCTGTTATGCGGTTGATTCAATGCTGGCCAGAAACTGGCGCAGCTCAACCATAATAGCGGCCAAACCGGCTTTCCCCTGCTCGTCCAGACCGTGCGCTTGTATATGTACTTCTAACACCTCCATGCTGGCCGCCAACTCGCGGCGCTGCACCAGAACCAGCGCCCCACGCATGCGATGCAAGGCGTTCTCGGCTCTGTCGGCTTCACCTTGCGCCAACCCCTGCGCCAATTGGTTCAGGTCATCCGTCATACTTTTGAGGAAAATATCGCGATGTTTATCGAGTACGTTAGGCTCGAGCCGTTCGAAATGGTCGTTAACTTCTCCAGCAGGCGGCAATTGGCCTGCAGGCATAAACTTGCGCAGAATATCTGCCAGCGTGCGCAGCTCAATCGGCTTCACCAGCCAGGCATTCATACCGGCCTCAACGCAGCGTTGCTCCTCATCCCGCATTGCGTTGGCCGTCACGCCAATAATAGGCATCGTAATGCCTTCACTGCGCAACCTGCGAGCCAGCTCATAACCATTCAGATAAGGCATATTCACGTCGGTCAGCAGCAGATCCTGAGGCGCGCTGTCCCACAGCGCCAGCGCCTCCTCACCATCATCCGCTAACGTCACCTCACAGCCTAACAGCTCGAGTTGCCCCTGCAGCGTGATCTGATTGAGCGGATTATCTTCAGCAACCAGCACCCGAGCCTTAAATTGCGGTAACACCGCCTCGCACCGTTCGTTGATCAGTTGCCCATGCAGCAGGCTATCGATGCCAAAACCAATGCTGCTCAGGCTGTAAGCATCGATAGCAGAATAATTCGCCACCTCACCCGACAAAGAAATCGCCAAGGTGCGCCCGGGCCATTCGATGACAGCACGTTGCCGCTGCGCCTGCATATCCAACAGAATATCGTGCTCATGGCCCAGCGGCTCAGGCGTGGTGAACGCTGAGGCCTGCGCGCCCCAGCGCCGTAGCCAAGCACAGAGATTATCGGTCAGTTCTGGATGCGGAGTTCGCACCCAGACGGTAGCACCTTGCAGTTGCGGTTCGGCTATTGTGGGGTGAGCGGCCACGGGCAGAACCAGCGTCAGATAAAATTGGCTGCCGCGCTGCGGTTGGCTGTGGAGCTGAATTTCTGCCCCCATCAGGCCTGCCAGCCGCTTGCAGATAGATAATCCCAAGCCAGCGCCCCCCAGGGTGCTGCGGTTGGCATCGGCCAGATAGAACGGGGTAAACAGTTTCTCCTGCTGCGCTGAGCTGATGCCAACCCCGCTATCACACACCTCCAACCGCAGGTGGGTTTCGGCCGAGGAGCCTGCAACCTGGTGGAGCCGCACGATCACCTGACCAGACTCGGTAAATTTGATCGCATTATTGATAAGGTTGTTCAGAATCTGCCGGATGCGCACCGGATCGCCCACCACCCATTCGGGGATTTCGGGGCCGACCACCGAGAACAACAGCAAGCCTTTGCGATAAGCCATGGCCGCAAAGGTGCCGGTCGCGCTCTGTAGCAATTCACGCGGGTTGAACTCAACCTTCTCCAGTTGCAGTTGCCCCGCCTCAATCTTACTGATATCCAGAATATCGCTGATTAATTGCAGCAACATTTGTGAGGCATCGTTGATCCGATCGACATACTGGCGCTGCTGACGATCCAGTTGCGTCATGGACAACAGTTCCAGCGTGCCGAGCGCGCCATACAGCGGCGTGCGTATTTCGTGGCTCATGGTCGCCAGGAAGGTCGATTTGGCCTCACTGGCCTCATCTGCGGCTGATTTGGCGCGCGCGAGTTGACGCTCGATTTCCGCATGGGCGCTGACGTCAGCAAACACACACAAAATCACATCACGCTGCATATAACGCGTTGGCGCGTAGGCGACATACAGGGTTTTTCCACCGGCCACCGCCAGTTGTTCAATGGCACCAGCGTGCTGTGCGGGCAGCACCTGGCTCAACAAGGTAGTGGTGGCAGGCGCAGGCGGCAAGCGTTGGCCGGCACTAGCCCCTAACCAATCCAGCGCCAGTGCGTTACCGAATACCAGATGGCCGTCAGAACGGGCGATCAGGCATACTGCCACCGGCGCCGTCTGTATCAAGGTTCGGTTAAAAGCCTCGCTTTCGAGAAGCTCACGCTGGGCTTCTTGTGCCGGGGCGATCACGCGGCGGTTGTACCAGCGCGTATACGCCAAGCCGCCAAATACGCTGCCCAGCAGCAGCAACAGCACCCCGAGCGGTAGCCACAGATTATCCTGGAAGAAGCTGGCATAGCTGACATAGTAGTACCCTGTCCACTTACCGTTCAGCTCCACAATTTTGAACACCACGCCATTCAGGGTGTAGTGCAACCCCTGTTGTTCAACATCCGGGGCTGGCTCCTGCCCCATCAGCAAGCCATACTCTTGATGGCTCAGCCACACCTGATCGAAACGCTGCAACCAGAATGCGTTTTTCGGTGCCGGATTGACGCTGCGTTCCAACACCCCGAAACGCTCGCGGCTGAATAAGGTAGCGGCGTAAATACAGGTGGTCGGGCGTTTGCGTGTTCCTTTCCAGATACTGGGGGGGAACCCGGCCGGAATCAACCCAATCATTTGATTCGGTAACGCCGTTTCACGGAACCAGATCACATTCCCAACGGCAGGCTTATCCCCGCTCTGTTGCTGGCAATCGTTCATCGCCGCTCTGTTATGCAAGCGCTCGCGCACGGCATCCGTCACCGCCCGGTAAGTTTGCATATTGCTAGGTTCATAACCGGCGCCAACGTTTACCGCAGGCACGCTGACGCTGATCCCATTGCCTTCATTAACGAAGAATACGGCGGCGGCTGGAAAGTAGGACGCCGCCCAAAATGACGAGTAAAAATCGGCGAGATAGCTCCCCAACGAAAACAGCATGCCGGGAGCGTTGGGGCAGTCGGCCTGTTTTTCGCAAAAGAGCGAAAAAGGCATGTTAACGGGGGATTCTCGGCCAGCAAACAACCGGCCGCCCCACTCGGACGAGGTGGTGACTTCCCGAAAGTTATTTACCCGGGGAATTGGCAGATAAGAGAGTTGCTCATTTTGGCTGCGCAACCGGCGCAGGAATATCTCTTGTTCATGGATATACCCCACCAGCGTTGAGAAATCGAGAGTGAATCGGCCACGCTCCTGGTTGATGATGCGCTGAGTGCCCCAATACAGGCCTGCGGTCAGGATCACCGCCAGCGTAACAAGGGCAAACAGCACCTTGTTTTGCCTGCGCGACGTATGCGTAATCTTACCGAAAGGTGTTTCCTGCATGGGATACGGCCACCTGTCAAAAGGGTTAACCAACTCAAAAGGTTGCCAGTTCCGCTCTCTGATACACCTTTACCAGGAGCGAGATAGCACAACCACAAGCGATTCACTGTCATCCACCGGTGCCATAACGTAGCGCTGTTTGGCGCTCAGCACAGCCCGAAAATAGAATAATGATCGTGACACACCACATAGCCTAGCAGTGAAGTCAGAATAACCACCATGATTGAGAGCAACCATAAAGCCACTGGGTAACTCTCCACCTGACCGTCCTTTGCCAACCTCATACGAGACGTCTTCGTCGCCGGCTCATCTATGCTGTTAATCGTATACCTTTTGTTAACCATAAACCCTTTTTTGGGCAGCGTAATGATCAGATCGTCAAAATCTATGATACTGGAAATACTTTTTCTCAATAGGCTGATGTGATTATTGAGATTGTTATTTGATGGCCTTAAACCGTGATCCGACCATACGGTATCCAGCAGGTATTCACGATCGACCCCGGCAATATTTTCGAGCATTGCCTCCAGTAGGCGAGCCGAGACTGCCCCAATCTCTACGCATTTCTCTGGTGATTCTTTTAAATACAGCGCTCTTTCATCGCAATCAAATACTAATTTCTCATTAATGATATACTTCATACTATTCTACAACTACAATAAATTGGAATGATAAAACCCAAGCAATACATAACCTATTTGCCATAGGGAAGCAGAAAGTCACAGAGTGAAACTGGCAGTTCGAAGCTGAATTTATTCCTCATGACCTGAGTTGGCGATTAGCCAACATCTAAAATCACCTTTGTGTTTAAAGTTGTATTTTGTCATGGCTTTTACCTTGTGTGCACTCACCGTTTTTTGATGAATACCCAGCAAACGTCCAATTTGAATATTGGTGTAACCGTTGGAGTAATAGGCCAGCACCGTTTTTTCCCGCTGCGTCAGTTCCATCGTTGATTCGACATAAGGCCGAACCGCCGATGGTACATACGCTGTATCAATCTGCGCGAGAACAGCGCTGGCAGAATGGTGCCGCGGGATACTTTCCAGGTTCTCACCACCCTCCGCACTCATTATCCCTGAGTCTGATTGAATCATAAATATCGTATCCGCATTGATCATGGTTTTAACATAGCGATAGTGCGCCAATTTCTCAGCATCCACAAAAGCCATAAAATAACGCGTGTGCGGATTTATGATTTTATCAAACTCAACGGTAATGGCTTTTTCTTTAAAGTAATCAGTCAATAAATACTGCAACCCTAGCGTGAAATATTTATCATCATCCGCTATAAGTATTTTTATTTTCATCAAACAAGCTCCGTCATCAATAAATCAATTAAATGTCACTAACATTTCGGCAGAGGCGCTCACATTGCCGGTTGGCAAATCACTGCCCCCTGAGCACAAACGCCAGGTGATCTGGTTAGTGGTATTGTTGGTGGATTGCACACTGGTAATATTGCCCACTTTGAGTTGGGTATTATCAAATGGCACGCCGCTGGTAGCAGAGCAACTGCCACTGCCGGTGACGCCACCGCTGATTTCACCGGTAATATAGCCGCCGCCCTGGCTGAGTGCTAAACGGCTCGGCGTACTGCCATACAGGCCGGTTAGCGCTCTGAATTGCACGTTGATATTGGCATTAATTCCCCTTGAACTGTCTTGCGAACACTGGGTCGTCAACGTATTGGTCTTTGAGCCCAACTCAGCGCCGCTCTGGGTAATTTTAGCGACGGCACCAAAATCAATCTGCACCGGCGTATTCACCGTGCACTCCAAGGTCGAAATACGTAAAGAGATATTACTGGGTAAAATCAGTTGGTTTAAAATAGCTGTAGGTGTTTGTGTCCAAAAAGATGAGTAAAAAGGTAATGTGATATTGTTTTGGCTGGTTTGCGTACCGTCCGCCACCATCACCCAGCTTCCCGTTGCGGTTGCGCTTATCGTGCTGCCGATTTTGTAAAAGTTAATTACCTCAGTCATTCTGGGGGCTAAGCACCAGGCATAACCAGGAGGGCTAGTGATTGAATTCCCACCCGGTGATATGCTTCCCTTTGTGTTTGGCAACCCAATCGTACCGGTGAGTGTCTCTGACGAGCCATCAGCCAGCACATAGCTAACATTGATATTCGCTCTAGGGAGTAACCCGACACCAGGTGCAATTTTAATAACTTGATACCCAGCAATCGTCGTTAAATCGCTACTGGATTGGCAATCAAGCGAATTATTCAACGCTGAAATATACGCCAAGGGACGGCTAGAGTTATTATTAGTTTGAGGATTAGGCGTGCCCACGATGCCATTATTAGTCACATTAAACGGCATGCCCTCCCACACAATGCCACTACCTTTACCTATTGTGATAGTAGTAACAGCGTATGCTGATTGCCCCTGCGCTAATAGTGACGCCAGCAGGCACAAGCCCGTAACGTTGTGCTGCACAATACGCCATAGCGTTTGAGCTGTCTTTTTCATTGAGTCTCTTCTCCTACCAAGTTGCTTTGCTGTCATCACTGCGCTACCGACTCGTTTCACAGCGCGCCGTTAACTGGCGCACCGGGTTGCCCGCCGCAGGGGGGGCACTCTCAACAAAGCTGAACGCGGCACGGCATTGCTGACTGGCTTCTTTGCCCCATTTCGCCGTCAACTGGCCTTTTTCCGGCAACCCGCTCAGATACACCTGCCCTGCGTCGCCAACAATGCCAGTGTTGTGTTCACCTGCGGGCGTGCCCTCCACCGTGACCAACGCGCCAAACGGGATGCGGGTTTCACCCTGTTGTAACGTCACCAATGCCTGATAACCGACGCGCGTATCAAACCTGGCCATCACTACCGCCCCCTTAGTTGGGTAAACGTTGCGGCTGGACTGTGTCACCTCTACGTCATCCGGCAAGGTGGCCGGGTTCAGGCTGATACTGTTGTTCTGGTAGTTCGACAAATAGGGCACCAGAGCATAACCGCGGCTATCGGTGCGCACGTTGCCGTTCATTACGCTGGTGTCCTTAGCACCCGGCGCGCTGACGACAGCCACCGAATTGCCCAACATTTGCCCCAGCGTCACGCCTTCTGGATGCACGACAACGCCACCGTTAGCGCTGAGGTTAAGTGAGCGAAATGCGCCGCCGTAGCTATACCCCATGTTTACCTGCCCCTTGCTGCCCTGATAACCCGCGTTCAAGGTGCCGTTATCACTGCTCTTGCCGTTCGACCATCCCTGCATGGCGCTGTAAGAAAGACGCTCATCCAGGGCATTACCACTGATGCCGACCTGCTGTTGCACCTCCCCCTGATTGGTATGGGTCATTTGGTAGTTGGCATAGTTGCGGCTCAGCGCCTGGCTTGAGCTGAACAAGCTAAAGGGAACCTGCATATTCAGCGATAGCTGGCGGTTCTCAGGCCAACTGCCGTCACCCTTAATGTGGTCAATGCTGTAGGCCAGCCCATAGCTCACGCCACGAAAGCTGCCGTTGTAACCGGCAGACAGAGTGTTGTTCACGCGATCGCTGCCCCAGTAGTCGTTACGTGACGCCGACAGATACAGCGCTCCCCATGAGCCTAACTGCTGGCTGATGCGCATCTGAAAATCAGAGCGCTGGCGATCCAGCAACCACGGCATCTGCCCGTCATTCAGTTGAAAGCCTTGGTTGTTAAAATCCGCAAAACTGTAGTAATTACGGGTGGAGTAGCGGTAAGCGGTGAGATCCACCGAGGTTCCGGTACTCAACAGGCTTTTGGCATAGCGCACCCGATAGGAGGCCCCCTGCTGCCGACCCGCCTGCCCCCCCAACTGGCTGCTGGAGAAGGTCACATCCGCCGATAAGGCACCCCACTCACCCAGCGAAAAACCGCTCCCTGCCACCAGCGAGGCGTAGTCTTGTGCGATCAGCCCGCCGCCATACAGGGTAACGTCATGGGGCAAGCCGTACATCAAGGTGCCCAGCCCAAAGCTCGCCTCCCGTGATGCTTGTGTAAACCCGCCGTTGTAACGCCCGGTGGTGAGCTCATATTTGAATGCACCAGGGCGCTGCATCACCGGGAGCGAAGAGAACGCCAGCGTTTGGGTACGCACGCTGCCATCTGCTTCGCTAATGGTCACCGTCAGATCGCCACCCTGCCCACTCTGATACAGATCGTCGATGCGAAACGGCCCCGGCGCGACATAGGTTTGATACACCACGTTGCCGTTCTGGCTAATGGTGATCCGGGCGTTAGTCTGGGCAATCCCCGAAACAACCGGTGCAAAACCGCGCAGGCTGCTAGGCAGCATCTCTTCGCTGGAGTTCAGCTTGACGCCACGAAAGGGAATGCTGTCAAACACCTCATTGCCCGTGCTGCTTTCACCTGCCAGTATCTCTGAACGCCAGGCGCGGATATCGCGCTGTAAATAGGTATGCGTAAAGCGGGTGCTCTGCGTCGTGGGGGCAGATGAATCACCACTGCTCTGGTTGCGTACATACGTCATATCGCTGCGCAAGCGCCATGCCTGCCAGTTCAGCCCCCCGCGCAAGCTGGCAAACAGGTTGGTCTGTTCGCTGCTGCTCATCTCCGCCTGAGCACTTTGCCGGCTGCGGCTGCCGTTCAGGCTGTAATTCATCAGAATGGCTGGCACCCCATCGTCCCACTGCGCCGGATCAACCGAACCTCTGGCGTTCTGCTGCATCGCGATCTGCGGAATACTGAGATCCAACCGCAGTTGGGCTAAGTCAAAATGCACCTGAGCCTCAGGAATCAGCATCGTCAGATCGTTAACCGCGACTTCTTCCGGCAAGCCCTTAAACTGTGGCAAAGCCGTTGTATTGACGCCTAACTGGTGCAGAAGCGCGGGCGTCAGCTCAGGCTGCACCTCTCCATGCGCATTCTTTTTAAACACCAGGGTATGTGGCCCCTGATCGGCCTGATTCACCCACAGCGAAACCAGATAACTCCCCTCAGGTACGCGACCGGCAGTTTCGTAAGAGCTCAGATCGGCGGTCACGGCTTGATCCCCAGCCAAAGCCAGTAAGGCGGGATCAAAATAGTCACGCGCCGAAGCAGGTAATGTGCCCGTCAGCAATAAAGCCCCTGTCAGCACCGGGGAAATCGCTGAGTTATTAAGACGTCTCTTCATTATTGTTTTGTCCATTTGATGTCCGTCCTGAATAACCCCAAAATTACAGAGTCTGTTGCTGAACAGGGGTATCCCAGCCGTCTTCATCAATTAATTGCCACGCCACCTTGCCGTTGGCCCCCGTAGGTAGCGCATAGCGCTGTTGCCCTTTAGGCGGCACCATCAGGCGCAGAGCAGGTTTACCCAGTTCCACATTGCCGACCTTCAGTTGCGAAAAGGTGAGCCAATAGGGCGTTGGGTTATTGGCGATCAAGGTGTCGCCTTCGCGGTGAAACTGCAGCTGTGAGGCCACATCCGCTACCGCATGCTTAGCCAAGCCCGCAGGGCGGTAGAACAGTTTCATGTTGCTGACTACCGTAAGTGCCATCTGGCCGGAATCCCCCGGTTCAGTAGCCTCCTTTTTTGCCGGAACCGCCTTCATCGAGATAAAGAATACCGACTCCCGATCGGTGGGCAGTGGCTCACCATTGCGCCGTATGCGCAGCGTCAGTTCGCTATTGGCCTCCAACCGCGCCAAGGGCGGTGTAACAATAAAAGGCATCTTCTGTTGCCCGCTGTAGTTCAGATCGACATCACCGGTATTGGGATCGACCGGCCGGATCCAGGACTGCATCAGGTACGGTGCCGCACTCTTGTTATTGACGGTTAACGTCACGCCTTTCTGATCGCTTTCCGAGTAAATCACCCGCAGCACGTAAAAAGAGAGGCCGGTTGATTCCGGCGCGGCAGCCAGTGCCGACAGGCTGCACAGGAGCAGCATGGCTGCTTGAATTACACGTTTCATGATGGTTGTTCCTGTTAAGCCGACAACGCGTACTGACAGGGAGCCGATAAGCCACCGAAATCGTTAATGGCTTGCCAATGCACCTGCTTGACCCGTTTGCTTGCCGGGTAAATCTCACTGCTCAGCGGCGCAATCATTGCCGGCTGTGCGTCTAAATCCACGGCGCTTTGGTCAAACGTCAAAGCCCCGAATGAGAGAAAATAGGGCGTTGGGTTCTCAATACGTATCCCCTGCGCCGTTGGGGTTATTTTCAGTTGGCAATAGGCCTTCTCGGCTGCGATCTTCAACCCTGCCGGGCGGTAGAACAGCTTGATGACAAACTGAAACCCCATTGATAAACGTGCTTCTTGTTCCACTGGTGCGGACTGTGCCGGGATAGCCGACACCGCAAGATAAAACAGCGACTCACGATCGGTTGGCAGCGCCTGATCCTGCTTAAGAATGCGCAGCAGTTGGCTGCTCTCTGCCCCCAGTGGAAACAGCGGCGGCGTCACCACAAAAGGAGCCGCGCTGGCACTGTTCGGATCCCGCTGCACGCGGCTTTGAATCAGGTAATTTTTCGCCCCGGTATTTTTTACTTTGATGGTTTGGGCTTTATCCTCGGATGAAAAAATCACCCGCGTCTGACTTAAACTGACACCGTCGCTCGCGGCTCCCGCAGAAAAAACCATTAACAACAGCGTGGTCAGTAAACCTTGTACGAATGTCATAACCCCTTCACCGATAAGCAAAAATGAACATCACGTTGGCCGTCAACGCCCCCGGTTTCACCGTGGCACAACCGGTACTACCACCACAGCTGACGCCAGCAAAAAACGGCAGTTCCTGGCTGTTCGGGCTCTGCCCCACGCCTGCCAGCGGTAAAATGGCGTTGGACTTCATCTCTGTCGCCGCATAGGCCGGTGCAGTAGCACTCTGTACCAGCATCACTCCCGCCCCCCCCGCCGTAGAATCGCTGCTGCGAAATAGCCACTTACCGTCTTGACTAGCCCCCGCCCCAGTAATCTCAATCACCGGTTGCTGCAAGCCGCTGGAAACTGGGCTGCAATCGGCTCTGAGGCTAAACGGCTGCAGGTTAACCAAGGCACCGCTGCGCAAACTGGTCTGCGGCACCTCTCCCAGGGACAGCACGCTTTTGTCCAGGCTCAGCGAACAGGTTTCTTGCACAATCGACGCAGAAAAATTCAATGTCACCGCCTGTGCCGCCAAGCTGCCCAGGCTCAGGCTCAGGATCAGTAAAAACAGCGCCTTAAGGGAGAACCTGTTTAAATGCATCGACGCCTCCCTGATCGTTAATCGTCTGCCATTCAATGGTTCCTTTTCTTACCTGGGTGGAATAGGTATGAGAACCAAATGGCGCAATCATCAACGCCGCAGCAGAATCCAGCTTCAGCGCCTGCCCACCAAATTTGATACCGGCCAGGCTGACAAAATAGGGGGACGGGTTGTTAACCTGCAGCCCATCGTTGACCCGTGAGAATTTCAGGCCTTTCTGCGCCTCGGCGGAGGTTGATGGCAAACCTTCCGGGCGATAAAACATTTTGATGATGTTGCCGACGCCAAACTGCACCGCCGCCTGTACGCCCGTGTTCGGCTGCTTGGCGGTTGGTGCCTGGCTCGCCGGTATCGCCGTAGCGTGAAAATAAAATACGGACTCGCGATCCTGCGGCAAGGCGCTGCCATTACCGGCAATGCGGATCTGGTTCACGCTCTTGGGTTCCAAGCGAAAAATAGGCGGTGTCACCATAAAAGGCGTTGCTTCACGGCTGTCAGGGCTCTTGCTGAGAGCAGCCTGAACCAGATAAGGCATCACCGGTTGTGTATTACGTACCGAGACAGAAATACTGTCCGCCCCCTGCGGGTAAATCAGACGGGTAGCATTGATACCAAAGCCATCCGCCATGGCGGCTGATGAACAAGACAGCAGCGCCATCGTCGTGAGAAAAAACAGGTTTAGGCGCTTCATGAATAGGCTCCTGAGGGTTAAAAACTGCAGGCAGCGAGGCTGCCTGCATAGGGGCTTAGTTATAAGAAAAACTGAACAGGATTGGTGCGCTGACGGCACCAATGTTGATACCCGTGGTGGTGGTCGATGCCAGACCCGCCTGCAAGCTCAGTGTCTTGGTATTAAAGTCGCTGGCTGCTGGCGTTGCGCCCGCAGTAGCCACCAGGAGTTTCTGGCCGCTGGTGATATAGGTGGTTGGGGTCGCCACCTGGTTCAACATGATGCCGGTATTGGTACCGGTAGAGTTGAACATATTAGGGTTGCCCCCCAGCGTCTGGCCGCTAACGACCAAATTGGCGGTATCTGCCGCTTGAGCAGGCACCTGGCAATTATTCAGGCCAACGGTAAAGGTTTTTTGGCTGGCTGGAATTGGCGTTGCTACCCCGGTAAATTGAGTAGGTGCATAGTTACCCAAATCCAGGTTGTTAGTTGACAGGGAAACGTCACAGGTGGCAGCAACAACGTTAGCCGTTACGGTTAATTGCGCATTCGAAGCCGCTTGGGCATTCCCGGTGGCAACCGCTAATAACAGGGCAGCAGGAGCCAATGTGAAAATAACTTTACGCATGATACTCTTCCTTTATGTATATATTTTCATATTTAAATAAAACGTACATTTACGCTTAATACTTTCAGTTATCTCTTGATAGAGAGAACTGAAAATATCGGCATTTAGCCAAAAGGCGACCATAAAAACGATCACCACTTGGGCATTCATTAATTCGTAGAAGATTTAATGATATTGTGCTGAATACAGAGTTAACTGCTCAATCAATCTGTACCCTGCTCAATGAGGAGGTATTATCCAAATTTATCATCCCTGTTATATAAGGAAATCCTTAAAGTTCCCACGTTGGTTTTTAAGCTGGTGTATAGCAGATAAGATTGTGGAGGAATCATCGCCCCCTTGATGTACTCGCCCTCGCGGAACCCCGCTAATATTCATTAATGCCGAGTCATTGTCAATAATGACCTTTGGCTGGAAAAATATAATTAATTTATTGATTTTTATAACAAAAACACCAAAACCACCAACCTGACATATCTCGCCCCCCTTTGAGTGGAGTTTTATGCTGATAATTTTGTGAAACATAGTTTTTTGATAAAACAGCAAGATTAAAATTAGATTAATTATTCAATAGTTAGGGATTTAATGGTCATAGAGAAAACCGTATTGAGTAATCTGATAAATATTAATAAAAACATAGGAATAAATATGATTTTTATATCCGTGATATTTTCACATTAATGCGATTAGAGCAGGGCGGCATTTCTGATTGAGCTAACGGACGCGATCTCATCACTGGCTCTCACAAGCCATAATGAGACATACCCCTCATACTTCAAGTTGCAGGTGCGTTGGTTTTCCTCGCTCACCCCAGTCACTGACTTGAGCAAGCTCCTGGGGATTCCTGCACGCCTTCCTGCAACTCGAATTATTTAGGGTATATCACCTCAGTATCAGCGAATAATGCCGCGTGTGGAGCGTGAGAAAAATTGATTAAATAACCTGAGTAACAGATAGTGAATGGCCAAACGCGCAGCTTCTTTCTTTGCCTCGTCGAATGGCATTGCCAAGTGATAGATACGATCGTAGAGAGTACGGATCTCTTGCTGCTGCTGAATATCCGCCGCCAGAAAAGCAACGGCCCATTGGTTAAACCCGGTAGGTAAAGCGTGGTTCCCGCTGGCACAGACAAATGGCGGCACATCCTGTACCACGCCCGAGCGATCGGCGATCTGCGCATAGGCCCCCAGAATACAAAATTGGTGGATCGCACACATCACCCCGATCTGGACCGCATCATCAAGCTCGACATGCCCCGCGAGACCACTGTTATTACCAATCAGCGTGCCATTGCCGATCACGCAATCATGCCCAATATGGACGCTGTTCAAAATACGATTGTCATGGCCGATCGCCGTGCGGCCCCGGCCTTGTACAGTGCCACGATGAATGGTGGCTTTTTCCCCAATGTGGTTGCGATCGCCGATCACCACATCGGTCGCTTCGCCAGCATATTTCAGATCCTGATTCACTTCACCGATCGACGAATACCGCCCAATGCTGTTGTTGCGCCCGATGCGGGTCTGGCCGTTAATCACCACGTGCGAAGCGATCACCGTGCCTTCGCCAATCTCGACACCGGCAGTAATCACACAAAAAGGGCCGATATACACCTGTGCACCGATCACCGCACCCGGTTCAATCACGCTGCCACGGGCAATGTGGGCGGAGGAAGAAATTAACATCGCGTTACCCTGACGATGGCTCATGACGCTTTAGTCACGCAGGCACATCATCGGTTAATAATTAAGCCAAGGTCTGGATTAATCAGGAATGGAGTGACAAATGGACGCGGCAAACAGCCCCTTCGGGGTGATCTCGGCGAAAACATGAAGACAACAACTGCACAGAGCATAAAGAGTCTGTGGCCAAACCACGCTATCTTATATTTTTATTATTTTATGAACCTTTCAGAAAGGCTGGGACATGCCACACGACAGCCCGTCTAGCTGGCTCTGTGGCACCCGTTGGATGGCGTGGTAAAGGTTTGATGCCCAGCGCTTATGGCGATATAAAATTCTATTTTTCAATATAACTGGCATTTCATTAGCTAATAAATCACTTTTTCGCCACAAATTTTGCTATAGTCAGTGCATATCTTGCCCACATCCCCACCCTTCTGTGAAGTTCTCCACGCTTCCCACTTCACTGTGTTCGCACCATTTTTCCGTTTCAGCGACTGCCTCTCGGTGTCTGTTACGCTACGGAGTGTATGAGTGAAAATAAATTTTAATCGTTGGTTTAGCCGTAAGCCCAAACTGCCCCTTGCAGCAAAAGAACGTCAGCCCGCAACAGACAAACGCCGGGACGAGGCCACAATCAATGCCGAGCTCTTTTCCATCGATCAAATGGAACGTTACGGCCAAAAGCTGGCGCGCTCGCACAAACTGGCCAGCAAAAAAACGCCCTACTTTTTATTAAAACGCCTAGATGACAACGAAGCAGTATTAACCCACAGTTGCCATCTTCTAAGCACCGGCGGCAAAGTCAGCATTGCTCCGGCTGGCGAATGGCTGCTGGATAACTTTTATCTGGTGGAAGAACAGATCCGGCTGGTGCGCCACCATTTACCGAAGAACTTTGGTAAAGGGCTACCACAGCTCTCTGCGCCGCATAACTGCCCACGAATTTATGACATTGCCACCGAAGCCATCGCTCACGGCGATGGGCGCTGGGATACCGCCAGCCTGACCCGTTACATCGCCGCCTATCAGAAAGTCTCGGTTCTGACGCTGGGGGAGCTGTGGGCGTTGCCGGGCATGCTGCGCCTGGCGCTGATTGAAAACCTGCGGCGCGTCAGCATTGAAGTGGCAGAAACCCAGCAGGAACGCAACCTGGCCACTCGCTGGGTCAATAAAATGCTCGACAGCGCCGAGAACGATCCGGCCAACCTGATCGTGGTGATCGCCGAGATGGCCAGCTCCAATCCGCCGCGCGCCAGCGCCTTCGTGGCCGAACTGGTGCGCTGCCTGAAAGGCCATGGCAAGATGCTGGCCCTGCCGCTGACCTGGGTAGAACAGCGGTTAGCGGAAGTCGGGTTAACCAGCGATCAGATCATCCTCCGCTTTAACCAACAGTTGGCCAACAGCCAGCTTTCGGTCAGCAATAGCATCTCCAGCCTGCGCCAATTGAGCGACATGAACTGGGCAGAGTTTGCCGAAACCATGAGCCTGGTGGAACACACCCTGAACCAGGACCCGGCGCAGATTTACGGCAAAATGCACTTCGATACCCGCGACCATTACCGGCATATTATTGAGGCCCTGGCTCGCCAGTGCGCGCACAGTGAAGGCGAGGTGGCCAAGCAGGTGCTCGCGCTGGCACAAAGTGCCGCAGATCAGGGCTGTATGCGCCACGTGGGTTACTATCTGGTGGATAAAGGCCGGGATGATCTGGAGCAGAGCCTTGCCATTCGTCGCCCTCCGTTGCTGCGGCTGCGCGACGCGCTGAAGCAAGCCTCGCTCTCATCCTGGCTCGGCGGCTTGGGTTTGGTAACGGCGGTGGGTAGCCTCTATATTCTTTCTGAAAGTTATCGCAGCGATGCCCCCCAATTGCTTTGGCTGTTAGCCATCCCGACGGCGATCGTCGTCAGCCAGTTTGCCATCAATCTGCTGAGTGAGGTCATCAACCGGCTTAAAACGCCCAAACCCCTGCCGCGCATGGATTTCTCCTGCGAGATCCCGCCCCGGTTTCGTTCACTGATCGTGATGCCCAGTATGCTGGTGAGCCGAGCAGGTATCGATGAACTGATTAACAGCCTGGAGGTGTGCTATCTGGGTAACGCGATGCCGCACCTGCATTTTGCACTGTTAACCGATTTCCCCGATGCGCCCACGCAGACGATGCCTGAAGATGCCGATTTGCTGAACTATGCGGTGTATCAGATCGCTCAGCTTAACCGCCGCTACCCAGCCCATCTTGGCACCTCTTTCTTTTTGCTGCACCGCGAGCGTGCATGGAATCCAAAGCAAGGGGTGTGGATGGGTTACGAACGCAAGCGCGGCAAGCTGGCGGCGCTGAACCAGTGGCTGCGCCACCAGCAACAGCAGTTTGCCACCGTGGCGGGCAACCATCCTGAAGTGCTGAGCAACGTTAAGTATGTGATTACGCTGGATGCCGATACCGTGCTGCCCCGTGAGGCCGCGCACCAGTTGGTGGCCACTATGGCGCACCCGCTTAACTACCCGGTGTATGATCCGCAAAGCAAACGGGTCGTCAGCGGCTATAGCATTTTGCAGCCGCGCCTGGCGGAAGAGATCCCGCGCTACGGGCAGAGCCGCTACGCGGCGATGTCCAGCAGCGTTGCCGGTAATGACCCCTACTCCCTGATGTCTTCCGATCTTTATCAGGATCTGTTCAAAGAAGGCTCCTTCGTCGGTAAGGGGATCTATGACGTTGATATGTTTATCTGCACCACCAGCGGCGTCTGCCCGGAAAACCTGGTGCTCAGCCACGATCTGCTGGAGGGCTGCTATGCCCGCTCCGGGCTGCTGAGCGACGTACTGCTGTATGAGCAGTATCCGGCCAACTATCTGGTGGACGTGGCTCGGCGCACCCGCTGGATCCGTGGCGACTGGCAACTGCTGAACTGGCTGCGCCTGCGGGTACGGCAGGCTGACAATAGCCGCATCGCCAACCCGCTCAGCGTGCTGTCGCGCTGGAAACTGGTTGATAACCTGCGCCGCAGCCTGGTGGCACCCAGCCTGTTAATGCTGCTGTTTTACAGCTTAACTATCGCGCCTAATCCGTTGTTCTGCCTATTGGCGCTCGCCATAATGCTGCTGTTACCAACGCTGCTGATGCTGTTGCAAGGGCTCATCAGCAAACCGCGCCGCCGCCCGCTGCTGCTGCACGTGAGCATTGTGCTGAATGGCACGCTAAAGCGCCTGAGCCACATTGGCCTGCATCTGGCCACGCTGCCGCATGAAAGTTGCTATTCCGTGCGGGCGATTGCCGTGACGCTGTGGCGGCTGGCCGTCAGCCAGCGCAATCTGCATGAGTGGACAAGCTTTGCTCAGAGCCAATCCGGCTTTGCGCCGCAGCCAAGCAACTTTTACCGGGCCATGTGGCTGAACCCGGTTGCGGGGATTGTGCTGGCTTTGCTGAGCGCACGCCTTAACCCCGCCCTGCTGCCGTTTGCCCTCGCGCTCGGCCTGCTGTGGTTTATCGCTCCCCGCTTGCTCAGTTGGCTAAGCCAGCAGCCGGTGCGTTCCCCGGTGGCGATCCACGATCGGCAGCGCCGTTTTCTGCGCCAGACCAGCCGCGAGATCTGGTCGTTTTTTGAAACCTTTGCCAACCAGCGGGAGAACTGGCTGCCGCCGGATAACTACCAGGAAATCCCGCTGCCGACCATCGCCCATCGCACTTCACCCACCAATATCGGCCTGTCGCTGCTGGCGAACCTGACCGCCTGGGATTTTGGCTATATTCCCCAGGGTGAAGCGTTGCAGCGCATTTCCCTGACGCTGGATACGCTGGATAAGATGGAGCACTATCGCGGCCACTTATATAACTGGTACGACACCCGCACGCTGGCACCGCTCAGCCCACGCTATATTTCCAGCGTCGACAGCGGCAATCTGGCCGGGCACCTGCTGACGCTCAGCTCAGGCTTAAAGCGGCTGAAAAATCAGCCGATCCTGGAAGCTCCCCGCCTGATTGCCGGGCTTAACGACACCTTATACATTATCGAAGAACGTTGGGGTGAGGCCGCCCCCAGCCTGCTCAGGCAGGTACGTAACACCCTGAACGATCTCACCTCGCTGCCGCTCAATACGCTCTTTGCGCCATTGAGCCTGACGATGACGCTGGCCAGCGGTCTGCAAAACCTGGCGGGCAGCAAAGACAGCGTATTAACCGACTGGCTGGAAAAGTTCGATAAACAGCTGAGCCTGATGTGCGCAGAGTGGACGCTGTTATTGGGCTGGATCACCCCCGACACCGAGCTGACCACCCTGCCGTCCACCCTGTGGCTGGCGCAGGCCGATCGGCCCTCTTCAGCCATCGGCCCGCAACAGTTGGCCAGCATGCAGCCCGCCATTGAGCAAGCCCGTCAGCGGCTGGCGATTATGGCCGAGTTGGAAGAGCGGTTGAACGAACATGCGATCATGGATTTCCAGTTTCTCTATCACCAGGCCAGCAGGCAGCTTAGCGTGGGCTATAACTGCGATATCACCAAAATGGACAGCGGCAAGTACGATCTGCTGCCCTCGGAAATTCGCCTGACCAACTTCTTTGCCATTGCCGCCAATCAACTGCCGATGAAAAGCTGGTTTGCGCTGGGGCGGCTGTTTACCCTGATCGATAAACAGCCCGCGCTCATGTCGTGGAGCGGTTCGATGTTTGAATATCTGATGCCGCAGTTGGTGATGCCCGCTTACCCCGATACGCTGTTGACCCGCATGTGTCAGTCGGCGGTTGAGCGCCAGATCGAGTGGGGTAAACAGTGCGGCGTGCCGTGGGGCATTTCAGAATCCGGTTACTTCTCGTTTGATCCGCAGCAGAACTACCAGTATCACGCCTTTGGCGTGCCCGGCTTGGGGCTGCGCCGTGGCTTGAGTGACGATGTTGTTATCGCTCCGTATGCCACGTTGATGGCGCTGATGATCGCGCCTCAGCAAGCTTATGCCAACCTGCGGTTGCTGGAGAAAAACGGGGCCAAAGGCCAGTTCGGGTTTTATGAGGCGCTGGATTATACCGCCTCCAGACTGGCTCGCGGCCAGGTCTATGCGATCGTGCAATCCTATATGGCGCACCACCAGGGAATGGGCTTCCTGGCCTTGTCCCACCTGCTGCTCGAGGCGCCAATGGTCGATCGCTTTGCCGCCAATCCTTCATTCCAATCGGCTCGCTTGCTATTGCAGGAACGGGTGCCGGATGCCGTTGAGCTTTACAGCCCGCGCCGCCAGTTCGAATCTTATGAAGGCCGCCTGAAATCCGTCGACTACCAAACCCGTGAATTCAACGACGTTAGCAGCCCGATCCCTGAAGTTCAGTTGCTGTCCAACACCCACTATCACCTGATGGTGACCCAGGCCGGTGGCGGCTACAGCCGCTGGAAAGACATCGCGCTGACCCGCTGGCGTGAAGACACCACCCGCGATAACCGTGGCACCTTCTGCTACCTGAGCGACCCGAAAACCGGCGAAATGTGGAGCACCACCTGGCAGCCGGTAGGCCAAACCGCCGAGCATTACCATGTGCTCTTGACCGACGCCGGTGCTGAATTTAACCGCACGGAAGGCACTCTCAGCGTACAGACTAAAATCGTGGTCTCGCCAGAAGACGACGTTGAGTTGCGCCGCATGACCCTCATCCACCGCGGCCGTCATGCCCGAGTGATTGAGATCACCACCTATGCCGAGGTGGTCCTGGCGCCTGCCGCCAACGAACTGGCCCATCCGGCGTTTAATAATCTGTTTATACAAACCGAGCTGTTGCCCAAGCACGAAGCGATCCTCTGCCATCGCCGCCCGCGGGAGCCTCACGAGCACTGCCCATGGCTGCTGCATATGATGGTGATCCACGGCGATATTCAGCGGGAAACCTCATTTGAGACCGATCGCGCGAAGTTTATTGGCCGTGGACAGACGCCGGGCAACCCGCAGGCGCTGAAACAGGGTGGCGCGTTGAGCAACACCTGCGGCCCGGTGCTGGACCCGGTGATCGCCATCCGCCAGCGCATCCGCCTGGAACCCGGTGTGCCGGTGATTATTGATGCGATTTACGGCGTCAGCCCAGATCGCCCAACGACGCTGGCGTTGATCGAAAAATACCGTGACAGCCATCTTGCCGACCGGGTGTTTGCCATGGTCAGGTCCCACAGCCAAGTAGTGTTACGCCAGCTCAATGCCAGCGAAGACGATGCCAGCCTGTTCAACCGCCTGGCCGCTGCCGTGCTGTTCCCCTCGCACGAACTGCGGGCCGAATCACGGCTGATCATGCAGAATCGCCGTGGGCAATCTGGCCTGTGGGGGCATGCTATTTCTGGCGACCTGCCGATTGTGCTGCTCACCGTCACCGACGATCAGAACATGGGGATCGTGACCACGCTGATCCGCGCTCATAACTACTGGCGCTTAAAAGGGTTGCGCGCCGATCTGGTGATCCTGAACGACAGCATGGGCGGCTACCGCCAAGATTTGCACAATCAGATTGTCGATCTGATTGCCGAGGATGCGCAAACCAACCAGCGCGATAAATCCGGCGGGATCTTTATCCGTAACGGCGAGCAGGTTTCGTCGGAAGATCGCACGCTGTTGCTGAGCGTGGCACACATTGTGCTCGACGATCAGAGCGGCGGCCTGCTGGAGCAGATCACACAGCGTATGCAGCCTACCTTGTCGATTCAGCAACCGCTGATCCCGAAAGTGAACTTACCGCGCAACCTGCAGCCGCAGCGGCGCTTTGCGACCGAGCATCTGGCATTTTTTAACGGTTTTGGCGGCTTCTCAAGCGATGGCCGTGAATATCAAATCCTGCTGGAAGAAGGCAAAAATACTCCTGCGCCCTGGTCTAACGTGATCGCTAACGCCAGCTTCGGCACCGTGCTTTCTGAAAGCGGCCAAGCCTATACCTGGTATGAGAATGCCCATGAATACCGCCTGACGCCGTGGGAAAACGATCCGGTATGCGACAGCTCCGGCGAGGCGTTCTATCTGCGCGATGAAGAGAGCGGTTATCTATGGTCGCCGATGGCCCTGCCGCTGCGCGGGCAAGGCAGCTACCTCACACGCCACGGCTTTGGCTACAGCGTGTTTGAGCATCAGGAAACCGGCATTGACAGCGAACTGACGGTGATGGTGGCTGAACATGCGGCGGTGAAATTGTTCACCCTGACGTTAAGCAATAACTCGGGCCGCACCCGCAAACTGTTGGTGACCGGCTATGTGGAATGGGTGCTCGGCAACCTGCGTTCGACCTCTGCCCGCCATGTGGTGACCTCTGCCGCCAGCGTGGCTAACGGCTGCGGCGTGTTGGCCAACAACTATTATGGCAGCAACGGTTCGGAGCGCACCGCGTTCTTTGCCGTGAGCGGCGCTCATTGTGCCATCAGCGGCGATCGCGGTGAATTCCTCGGGTGCAACGGTTCACCGGCCGCTCCCGCCGCGCTGCAACTCCTGCGGCTTTCCAATAAAACCGGGGCGGGGTTCGATCCGTGCGGTGCGGTGCGGTGCAGTCTGCCACCACCCTGATTGATGGCGATCAGCGCACCTTTGTGTTTGCCTTAGGTATCGGCCAGGACGCGCAAGAGGCGGAAGCCTTGATACGCCAGTTCCTCAATGAGGATGCGGCTAACGCCGAGCTGAGCCGTATTCACCATCACTGGCATCAGATGCTGGATAAAATCCAAGTCACCACGCCAGATCCGGCACTGAATCTGCTGACCAACGGCTGGCTGATGTATCAGACGCTGGCCTGCCGGATCCTGGCGCGCAGCGGGTATTATCAGTCTGGCGGTGCCTATGGCTTCCGCGATCAGTTACAGGACAGTTTGGCATTGGCCCATGCCGCACCGGAAAGAATGCGCGAGCAGATCCTGCTGTGCGCATCGCGCCAGTTTGTTGAAGGTGACGTGCAGCATTGGTGGCACCCGCCGCAGGGCAACGGCGTGCGCACCCGCTGCTCGGACGATTACCTGTGGCTGCCGCTGGCGATCTGCCACTACGTTAAGGTGACCGGCGATAGCGCCATTCTCGACCAGAAGGTCGGCTACCTTGAGGCGCGCAGGCTCAACCCGGGGGAGGAGTCCAGCTATGAGCACCCTTCGCTCAGCTCGGTTGAAGAAACCCTGTGGCAGCACGGCGTTCGGGCGATCAGGCATGGGCTGACCTTTGGTGAGCATGGCTTACCGTTGATCGGCTGTGGTGACTGGAATGATGGCATGAACCTGGTGGGGCTGGAGGGGCGTGGCGAAAGCGTCTGGCTCGGCTTCTTCTTCTACAGCGTGTTACAAAGCTATGCCACGCTGGCACAGCAGCAGCGTGATGGAGAAACCGAGGCGTTATGCCGGGAGCAGGCCGCTACGCTCAAGCAGAATCTGCACGACCACGGCTGGGATGGCGAATGGTATCGCCGCGGCTACTTCGACGGTGGCGAACCTTTGGGCTCCCACACCGCCAATGAGTGCCAGATTGATGCGATCGCCCAAAGCTGGTCGATACTTTCCGGCGCTGGCGACAGCGAGCGCAGCCAGCAGGCCATGCAGCAGTTGGATCGCCAGTTGGTTGACGCAGAGGCCGGGATCATCAAACTGCTGATGCCGCCGTTCGACGGCAACGGCCCGAACCCTGGCTATATTCGCGGCTATCTGCCCGGCGTGCGGGAAAACGGCGGCCAATATACCCACGGGGCAATTTGGGCGGTGATGGCTTTTGCTGAGATGGGCGAGGTTGAGCGGGCGTGGCAGTTGATGGCAATGATTAACCCGATCAATCACAGCCTGAACGGTGACGAGGCCGAACGTTACAAAGCCGAACCTTACGTGATGTGTGCGGATATCTACGCGGTAGATCCCCACGCCGGGCGCGGCGGTTGGAGCTGGTATACCGGCTCCGCGGGCTGGACCTATCGCTTGATTACCGAATCCTTGCTGGGGTTGGAGCGCCACGGCGAATTTATCACCCTCCACACCCGGCTCCCGGCCAGTTGGCCTGAGGTGTCGCTGAGCTATCAGCAAGGCAGCAGCCGTTATCAGATCACCGTGCGGCGCAGTGAAAGCCAATACCGGGTGGTGATGGATGGGAATGTGCTGGCGGATGACAGGATCCCGATTGGGGACGACGGCGTGGATCACCGGGTGGAAGTGTTCGTTTAGGCACGGTTGCGGGGTTTGCTGATACAGGCGAATCCTGTGGTCAGGGTGTAATACTGACAGAGATCCTCTGATTCAGGTGCGTTAACCCCTACCGAGCGATTGGCATCGCAAGGTAAACATCAAGCACCTGAATCATTAATGGGCATCACTCCCCTTTAGTTTCTCCATTCAAGGAGGATGTGCCCGCAGGAGAGTAGCAGAGATTATTTTTGCGCTGCCTGAAGCGCCTGGGAAACATCCGCTATGATGTCTTCAATATTCTCAATGCCAACAGAGATCCTGATCAAGTCTTCGCTGACACCGGCGCGAGCCAGCTCTTCAGGGGTCAACTGCCGGTGGGTGGTGGTGGCCGGGTGGCACGCCAAGGACTTGGTATCACCAATATTCACCAACCGTAAGATCATCTTTAACGCATCAATGAAGCGCCCACCCGCCTCTTTACCGCCTTTGATCCCAAAGCTCACAATCCCTGACGCCTTGCCGGAGGTTATTTTTTCACAGTTAGCCCTATAGGGGCTCTCAGGAAGCGCGGCGTAGTTAACCCAATTAACCAACGGGTGGTTTTGCAGAAAAACAGCGAGCGCCTGCGCATTGCTGCAATGCTTTTCTACACGCAAGCTCAGTGTTTCAAGCCCCTGCAGCAGTAAAAAGGCGCTATGCGGCGAGAGTGCAGCACCTGTATTACGCAATGGCACGACACGGCAGCGGCCTATATAAGCCGCAGGACCAAATGCGTCGGTATAAACAACGCCGTGATAGGAAGGATCGGGTTCGCTCAACAGACGAAAACGGGACTTGTTAGCAACCCAGTCGAATTTCCCTGAATCGATAATAATCCCACCAATGGTCGTGCCATGCCCGCCGATATATTTGGTCAATGAGTGAACCACAATATCCGCACCGTGTTCAAAAGGCCGACACAGTACCGGCGTTGCCACCGTGTTATCCACGATCAACGGTACACCATGGCGGTGAGCAATCTGTGCCAGGCGAGCAATATCGACCACATTGCCTGCTGGATTGCCGATAGATTCACAGAATAACGCTTTTGTCCGATCGTTAATAAGCGCTTCCAGGCCATCAAAGTCGTCAAAATTCGCCATGCGGACATCGACACCTTGGCGCGGTAACGTATGGGCAAAAAAATTATAAGTTCCGCCATAGAGCTGACTGGTACTGACAATATTATCGCCGACTTCGGTCAACGCCTGTATGGAATAGGTGATAGCCGCCATTCCAGAAGCCACGGCAAGAGCACCGACACCGCCTTCAATAGCAGCAAGCCGTTCTTCAAGTACCGCCGTTGTTGGGTTCATAATGCGACTGTAGATATTACCCGCCACTTTCAGGTCGAAAAGATCGGCCCCATGCTGCGTGTCATCAAAGGTATAAGAGGTGGTTTGATAGATAGGGACAGCGGCCGACTTGGTGGTCGCTTCCGACACATAGCCGTGGTGCAAAGCCAGCGATTCCAGTTTCATAGGATAGTCTCTCTGTAAGGTTGCCATGGGTAATTCATAAATAGAATACGATGTGCTTTTAAAAACTCATCATAAATAAAAAGCATTACGTTAGATGAATACCGGGCTTAGCGCCTGTCTTTGTCAGCATTGCGTATCGGCATGCTTAACGCGGCTTGTTGCTGTGAATTCTGCAACGTTCTTCAAGGTCTTTCTGCCCATTGTTCAAACCCGCATAAACCTCACAAGGCATCGTCAGGTCTTTATCCTCAAGATACCAATACGGCGGTTCTGGTGAACAGATATCCATCTGTTTCACGTTCCATTGCTTGCTGGATTTATTGAGCACCACCCAAAGCATTTTATCTAAATCCGCATCACAGTCCTTAGCCAGCGTCCAGTTGAGATCGCCACCGTCAGCGGCCACCAGCTTGCCAATCAGCACACCCCAATCGTGGCTGACGTTCAACCGGTCTACCTTAATCAGCACCGCCTGCCCCGCTTCGCTGGCCGCCGCAGGACGAATGGCATCAAGAATAAGCTTCCGCTCACTCTTGCTGGGTTCTGGCGCATTCGCTTTGGCATCAGGCTTGGGAGTACCCGCAAGCTCCAACAACAGTGCGGTATTATGATGCCCGCTATGTGCATGACTGAGGCTACCGTTAACGGTAACGTGCCGACCGGCAAAATCCGCGAGATCGAGAGAACCCGTAGGTATCAGCGTCACCTCAATCTGCTCCTTTTCTGCATCATTAAACTCTTCTTCAACAGTGCAAATTGGCTTATCTAAAAAAAGAATGCCTTGAATATTCCGGCTGTCGGTTTCTGGATCTTCACCAAAATTGGGTGGGCCAAAGAACACCCGTATTTCGACAATGCCGCTGAGGCTGACGGGCTTGCCATAATTCAGACAACGCTCTGCCGCCGATACCGCACCGGTATAAAGTGTGATAAATGCCAAGAGAGTGATAATTAATTTATGGAGATGGGTAATACGTTTATTTTCAGTCATCATTTAAGGCGCTCTTTCATCGTCTCGTCATTTCACATGCTTAACATTATTTACTGTGGCGCTGTGCGAGGATAATCAAACACTGGCTGCATCAGACCTTATTGAACAGGCAGATTCTGGCGGTTCGAGAGCCACTCATGCCCCGGTCACCTGTTCTAGCACGGGTGTTGGCGCTCAAGTCTCAAATAGCCGGTATGCTACGTATCGACAGATGACAACAACGATTTTGTCCCTGGATATAGCGTGTTTAAACCTATTGATGGAATTGTGGCATTACTACAGCAGAGATCCTCTTCACAGCCCGATATTCCACTTCACGCTGGTATCAGCCTGGTGCTGAACCACTTCCGCAGCATAAAAGAATGGCCACACACCGCACAGGTAATTTTCGGATCATCCAACGGTGCCACAGTGCGCCCTTCAGTGTATACATTCAACGATAGGCAGTGCAGGCATCCCACACCCTGTTCTCCCGGTGTAAATCCCATCAGCCAACGTGGGCGTGGTGTTACCGGTCTGCCATTCAGTTCGGCAAAAAGCGGCTGAAGGCGTCTTTCATATATCAGGAATTGCCCGACTGTCGATATCCGGCTCACGGAGAGCATCCTTCGGCGTTGCCACTGCCCCCACAGCAGCACCAGCACCCGATAAAGTGCCCAATAACGATCTTTTGGCATTTTATAAAAAACCGTCCCCGTGGATGCCACAAAGCTTTCGCCACAGGCCTTGCAGGCAAACCCCTCCGAATGACCACCAGACAAGATAATATGGCTGTTATGGCAATACGGGCACTCCTGTAGACGGTTCAGCTCAGGGTTCTGCTCATCCAAACGCTCCACCAGTTCGCGCAGTACTGGCTCGCGCTGCCAGACCGTAACCAGATGTTCATATTCAGCATGCGATGTGTGTGCAAATTCCTTTTCAAACCAGGCGGGAACCTCCGGTTGCGAGCCATCGCGCAGCACTCCCCTGGGCATAAGCGGATGCATCACAAAGCTGTGCCTACATACCTGACAGGATAAATCCGGATTGGCGGCAGGCATCTGCTCACGATACATCACCCGGTGGGAGTGACAGGATGGGCAAGTCATCCCTTGCTGTTCAGGGGTAAACCCGTGCAGATACCTTGGGAAAGGAGTAACAGGTACGGGCAAGTCAAGCAACACAGGTTTCAGACGGCAGGCATACTCCTTCCAGTTAGTTTTGTTGTGGCACCCTGACAGCCAGACCACGTCTTCGATATAGCCATTAACCCAGTGCGTCACCAGCACCGCATACAGTATGTAGTACTTTCTGCGATGCAGCTCCGCAAACGGAGTTCCCGTTGCAGGGGAGCTCTGCCGCAGGCACGCCAGGCAGCGATATTCCCACTCTCTGGTGTTGGGCACATAGTGTTCGCTGCCACAGTACGGACAACAGGTAGTGGGGTACAGTAAGGGGTTGAGGTTATCCAGCCGAACCGCCGCTTCGCGCAGCGCCGGTTCCGTTTGCCACAAATGTTCCAGGGCATTAGCATCCTGTTTTTCCAAATGGCCAAAGGCGTCAAAGAACCAGACGGGAAGTAAAATCATGGTACTTTTCCTGCGGTTTTTGTCAGTGTGTTACGGACTAATTTCGTGAAGAGGAAGCTCAGACGTCGTGCTGCTGTTTCAGGTGGCGGAGAATAACCTGGCCTTCTGGCATAAACGCAGTGCTAAAGCGTACCAACCTACGGCCTTTCAACTCGGCATCGATGCCATATTCCAGATACCCCGGCGTACATTGCTGCAACAGCACCACGGTCAGATTTTTCAGGCGCGGTTCATATTTCAGCCGGGTGTCGGGGAGGGTGAGCAACAGAGAGCACACCGTACCGGGCAAAATCTTGCCCCTATCCGGCAGGTGGCTGAGCGTGCCCACCCAGCTGTTCAGGATGCGCCGCACATTGTTGCGTCAACGTCTCATACAGCGACAGTGTGCGACGGCGCATCCTCTACTCCTTCAGCGGTTGCAGTTTGAGGGTATTGTCACCCAGTTCAATCACCCGGGCACGGTCCGGCTCCAGTTGTTCGCGGGGGATCACCAGCCTCCAGGTGTTCTTCACCGTGTCCGGCATCCTGAACATTCCGACCACCGCCACAAATTTCGCGTCCTTATCCAGCGGCATATCCAGTGTCGCGCCCTCCCCCGGTTTTACCACTACCTCACGCCAGGCCAACAGGTCAGCCTGCAGTAGAGTATCACCCTCGTTCAACACACTCTGGTAGGTTGCCTTCTCCAGTGCTTTACTGTCACGCAGTTGGTAGACCCGTACCATTGTCGGCACCGATAACGCCGTCATATCCTGGTCATCTCGGTTCAGCGCTGCCCGCCCGGTAAAATCCAGTCGCAGTGTGATGATCTGCTTGTAGAAAATCGATTTGGTGGCCGACTTGGTCCCCTCCACCACGCTTTGCGTCAAACCGCAGCCGCTCAGCAGCGCAATGGCCACTATCAGAGCAAACGGCGACTTAAAAGCGGTAATTGACATACTGACTCTCCCTGTTTTGAGTATTAAGCTGTAACCCCTGATAACGGCCCAGACTGACCGTGATACTGTCTGGCAATGCGGCCGGCGGCGGCGATATCCCGACGCCCAATATGCCAGTCAACCCCAGCAACACCCGTGGTTCACCCAGCACCGGGGCTGGCAGACTGCGGGTCGGCAGCCGCAACTGCAAGCGGGCATTGCACCGCCACCCCAGATACACCCGCAGCAGCACCAACAAATCCTGGTGTAACTGCCCGCCCGGCAACCAACTCTGCGCTTCTGCCGGATCGTCGGTACTCAGCAACAACAGCAACTGACTGTTGACATCAATCCCGGTGTCACCCAATACCGCCCCCTGAGACAGGCTCACTGAGGGGATTTTCGACAAACTGGCCGGCTGAGCCAGACGTATTTTTTGTGGGCAGTGTGGCGTCACCGTTGCCTCGGTGTTCGGGGCCAGCAACTTGACCAACGCCACCACCCCTTCCGCCGTGCGGGTCGGCAAGCGCATCACCCCAAGCAACGCCAGAAAACGCGACACCGGAGTAGCGATATGGTTGGCGGTACCTGGGATACCCAACCCAATCAACCCCAGCAGACACTGGGAAGTGGCGTCCGTCCCACCCGACGCGAAGGTGGCCGGGTAGGAGTATTTACGCCAAATGCGGTAGAACTGGGTGAAGATCCGATGGTTGAAGATATCGAGGAACGCCTCAATCGCCTCATGCCCTTCCCGGCGTTGGGCAATATCATCCAGATACGACGTCGGTAACGGGGAATCCACCCCGTACAGGCCGAGAAACGTCGTGCGCACGGTGGCTGGCCGTTCGGGATGATCCGGATCGGTTTCCAGTGCCTTCAGTTCACTGACCGGGAACCCCATGCCGGGGTGCGGCCGAAAACGCACCGGATCATCCGCCGGGTGGGTGGTGCTGCCCAGTGGCGGGTTATCCGGCAGCGCCTGCTCCAGTAACTGGCAGAAACGGTAGACATTGGCATATGACATCCGCCCGGCCAGGGCTTCAACAAGCCCGCTGTTGTTCAGCCGGGTATGCGCTGACTGTGGTTCTCTTTCCATCGCAGACAGGTCCCTGACGGTTGCAGTATCAGCGTAAGCTGGTTAAACAGATGAATATCGGCGTACAGTGCGAAGAAGCGGCTGAGCATCTCGCCAAACAGGCTGATGTCCCCGTCGCCGGCAAAGCCGTTGCTGTCGAGGGTGACTTCAATGTCCACGCCCCGCAGCAGGAAGCCTCTTTCAAAGCGCTGTATCAGATGGTGTTTGACATCAACGATCGCCGCCAGACGACGACGGTTCATTTCGTTCTCCGTCCAGTCATACAGCGCCAGCGTACCGCGCAATACCTCGGCGTTGTCCATCATCGGCAGGAAGTTCGAGCCCAGATGGCTCAATATCCGCCAGTGGAAACGGTCACGGTTCGGCGGATAGCAGGGTAGTGTCGGTTGACATAGGTTGCGCACCTTCAGCCCGGTCTGGGCGAACGGCACCACCGTATCGAGCAGGGTACTCTGCAACGCGGTACGTGGCAGTTGGCCGTTGGTGCCCGTCAGCGTCAGCGACAGGCTTTCGTCGGCCCCCAGTTTGTCGCTGTCAAACGCCTCGCCCCCGAGGATCAGCCAGGTATCGTGCAACCCGTTCACACCGCGTTTGACGCGAGTATGGAAATAACGCTCCGGGGCCTCGGAGCGCAACATGCCGCCCTTATGGCGGAAACTGCTGAACGGGACATAATGCTGATGGCCGGTATGTTTGGACGAGGTCACGCTGTTGACTGAATAAATTTCGGTATGGCCGTCCTGCAGGCGCATCGGGCGCAGCAGGTAGTCACTCTCCAGCGGTGAAAGCGTCAGCGGGTCGGCCTCCAACTGGAACAGATTGATCACGGGTACGCAGTGCAGACGGATATTGTCGGTATTGAACGGCAAGTCATGAGGCCACAGAGTGTCCAGCACCACATCCACTTCAAACCAGGGCATGCCCGGCGGGAATGTCGAGGATGCCAGCCCGTTGAGGGCCACAAACATAAACTTCTCGCGGAAAGTGAAATACTCCAGCAGCAGTTGATAACCGCTGAACGCGCTCTCTCCTTTTGGCCATAACCCATCCTGTTCGCCAAACCCCAGCGGGGAAAAGTGCCCGTCCAGGCGCTGGCGGTCCGTCTGCCCGGGGAGCCGCAGGTACAGCGTCTGCGCCTGCAGTGTGAATGCCCGGTGCAGTGCGCAGGCCACCGGCGCATCAGCATTCAGGTACAACGGCAGGCGGCTCAAATCCGTCTGACTCCAGTCGGTTAACGCCCCGCAGGCAAACCGCAACCGAATGACCGATCGCCCATCAGACTCGGTGGCAATGCCCGCCGAGGCCACGCTGAGCGGCGTCAGCGTAATATCTTGGGTAGTGGTATACCGGCAGCGGGTCTGGTGCACCCCCACCGGTTGCGACATCACTTCAAACCCGCGACCCAGGTTTTCACTGTGCTTCATCTGCTGCCGATCGGGCGTCAGCTCGATGATCGACAACGAGGGGATAGTGCGCAGGTAATGCGGCCACAACAGGCTGACCAGCCCTTCGGTCAACTCGGGCAAATCATCATCCAGTTTTTCGCGCAGCCGCCCCATCAGAAAGGCAAAGCCTTCGAACAGGCGTTCGACATAAGGGTCGCTGGCCCCGACCTTGTCCAGGTTCAGCATCGCCGCCCGATCCGGGTGGGCCTGGGCGAACTCTTTACCGGCTTCACGCAGGTAGCGCATTTCAGCCTCAAAATAGCGCAGGGTTAAATCTTCCATAAACGCCTCAATAATAATACGCCAGTGGCGATGGCCAATGTTGGCACAACATTACGTGCTCGCAGGGTGATGTTGACAGACAGGGCGTCCGGTGAGGAACTTTCAGGAGAGCGTGTTCGACAGCGTTCCTGCAGATAGGGCGAGAACTCTGCCCAGAATGTTTGAGCATGGTATAGCTCCCTGATGTTTTTGATGCATAAATAAAGTCCGCTCACCCCAATGGTCACGAATCCTAAGAAAAAAAACCAATGCTACCCCATGCTGCATTTGGCTCCCGGTAGGCATGGTAATTTCTGGCCACGTCAACGCCACCCCCATCCCCACTGATACCGCCATACCGAAAAAGCACAGCACCATGAGCAGAAGGTGCAACATGAACTTACCCTGACTGAGCATCAGCGTCTGCCCTGAGCGCGTCATGACTCGCTCAGAGCTCAAAAAACCAACCAGTTGCGGATCAGAGAATGGCAGAGCCTTTCGCGAGATAAACGATAACAGAGCCTGACAGGCCGGGAGCGGATAAGTGAGCTTAATCTGCCCATACAAAGCGATTAATTTGAGCCGGCCCAAAGCCGTCATGGGCTTCTGTTGTTCCAACGCTATCTCACCAATCACACGAGATAGTATTTCACTGTCCATGTGATCAAAACGATGCTTGCGTTTAACCGTCAACTTATTGATCCCGGCAAGGATCACAGTAGGGACAACAGCAATCAGGATTTTCTCGATAATTTCCATCATCAGCATATCGCTCTCCCTCTCCGATAAAGGTCCATTTATCCACATAACACAACTGCTCGAGTGGGAGCCAACTCGCCCATTCAACAGAGGCAGCGGCTATTTAAGGTAACGCACCACAGCCTGCAAGGCCTCGTCATTCTGGGCATTCACCACCACTGGCGCCACCCATTTGACACTGTATTGACGCTCGGCGTCGGCCTGTTTCGGCCCCCGCCAAAAACCGTGCCAGTGCGCACGACGAATATGCGGCCGCACCTTGCGTCCGGTGTGACCGGCAGACGCCGCCGTCGACGACGTCGACCAGCCCCCCAGTTGACGCAGAGCCGCCCCGACCCGTGGACCTACAGCCAGGATTTCGGGATTGGGTGGCGCAAAAAAACGCGGCCCCTGCCGCCGGACCTGCTTGGGTTCGGGACGCTGCGGAGCCTGGCGGTCACCCCAATCAGCCCCCTCCGAACAGAGATAAAACAGCAGCGGCAGAATAGCCTGCCAAAAGGCACGGGTCGTTCCTTCTGGTACCTCGGCCAATAATGGCCCCAGCGGATCAGACAGAGGCAGTACCACCGTGGCCATCGGGATCTCGCCGGTTCGGGGCGACGGGGTGGCCGAGACCACCATGGCCAGCAGTTCCGCCGTCCAATCTTCACTGGCGGGGTCTGTCAGGGTAATAAACACCCCGTCGGCAAACAGCCCATCCCCTTCGAACAACGGTAAAGGCACGCTTTCCGCCGGGAGTTCCAGATACCCCCCCCAGAACGGCAGACGGCACAGCAGCGAGCCGGGCAGATCCTCGCTCAACCCGGTCTTCTGCAACGCATCCCACAGATCGCCATCACAACGCACGATGGATTTCCCGGTGCGCCAGGCCGCAATCGTCATAAATGCCACATGCGGCTGATCACGCTCCAGGGAGGCTTTCGACAGCATACCGGTGTCAGGGATCGGATGCCGTTGCAGGTAGTCGTTCAACCAGCCATTGCACTGCGCAAAACTCATAAAGCACAAGGGTTGTTCCGGGTCGGGCTTACGCCAACTGTCCAGCGTTTTGAACACCGCCGGATTCGGTTCGGCAATGGCATAAAATGCCCGTTGAGCCAGATGCAGGGTCTTCATTCCGGGTTACTCCTCGATCGGGTTATCCACTGTGTCAGCCCCCGACAACGGCACGGCCTCCGCCTGAACATCAAAAATCTGCGTTGGCAGGGTAAAGCCACGCAGTTTCAGCAACGCCAGCGGTCCGCGCCCCAACTCGGTGCGCAGATTCCAGGTCAGTGGCGTCCCATCCGGGGTAGTCAGGATCAATCGATAACGCGTATCGCCATCATCCAGCGGCGTGATGGCGGCCTTTTCCAACAGACGGATCAACCCCCAGTTGCCCTGTTCATCGGCAAACAGGTTGGCCCCGCCGTTGACGCTGGTCCAGGTCAGCATGACCCCCGGTTTATCGGTGGCCCCCGGCCAGTTAAAACTCTGCCAGCTTTCCATCTGGTTAAAATAGCGCAGCTTCTGACCATCCAGATTGAAGGTGGTTTCCACCACGTCGCGCACCGGCTTGCCCATCAGTTCAAAACGGATCCCCATGCCGCCATCGGTATACAGAATATCGGCCAACTGGCTCAGCTGATTGACCGCCTGCAGGAACGCCGGATTAAAACGCAGCCCCTGGCTGTTCACCTTGTCCGGCACCCAACGGTTACCTTCCTTGTGCAGCACGCCCCCCAACTGGCGGGTCAGGAACTGGTCGATACGCCCCGAATCCGCCCGGATAAACTGCCCTAGCATCGGCAACGAGGCGTCGCTGCGCGTCGCGGCAAACGGGTAGCGCCCGTCGAAGGCGGTACGCCAACTGGTGACGATCGAGGCCTCCCACTGGCTGTTCAGGCTGGCAGCAGACGGCTGCAATACGGTCTGCCAGGCCTGGCTCAACGGCTGCACAAACAGGGTCTGGCCAAAGTTGCGCCACTCCGAACCCAGGCTGGCGGCGATCAGGCTGCCGTACTCCTGGGTATCGGTCAGATCGACGCTTTTGCCCTCAAACACGGTCTGCGCCAGTATCTGGGTCATTTCCTGCGGATCGTTGGCATTCGCCACCTGCTGCAGCTTGAGACGTACCCGGGTCAGGCGGGTCAGGAAGGTCTGCAGACTGAGTGAACTGTCGGCGGTCATCACCCCGGTGGTATTGCCTTTCCCCATCAGGGTCAGCAGCGGACCAAAGGTGCCATCCAGTGGGCCGGTCGGGCCCTCACTGCCCTGGTCGATCGCCGGTTGCTTATCTTTGTGCAACAGATTTTGCGCGGATTTCACCAGTGAATCCGACAGCGCCTCACTGCGCGCGCCGGTCTGCCCCTGGTAGGCCAGGGTGTTCATCAGCGCAATCAGCGGGGACTGACGCACATCGCCCATCAGGGTCAGTTGGTCGGTCACATCGGACAGATTGGCGGCCTTGTTCAGCCGCAGACTGTTGAGGAAGTTAAGCCAGGCATTGCTGAAGTCACTGAAATAGCGCTCGGTCAACCGGGCCTTCAGGGCTTCTGGCGACACATCGTCAGAGACCGGGTGCTGGCTATCACTCAGCACCCAGTCAATTTCTTCCCGCCGTGCGGTCGCGGCTGTTTCGATGGCTTTTTGCACCTGCCCTTCCCACGCCTGACGGGTAAACATCCCCGGCACCACTTCCTGCGTGGTAAACAGCGCCTGGGCATCGGTATCCCCGACCATCTGAGCTAACGTCAGATCGGCATAGTTATTGGCTACCGACTGCAACATTTTCTGGTACAGCGCGCCATCGGCATTACGCCGCCCCATCTGCCGCAGTAACAATTGCCGCACCTGGGCCACCAGGGCCGCGTCAGGCTTGATATGCCACTCGGGATGGCTGGCCAGATTGCGGGCATAGAACCTCCATAAATCCGGGGCCACCGCCTGCCACACCCCGGGCGTTACGCCCGTGCGGGCGGTGTCGTTCTCGGCCAGCACGCGGAGGAGGAATGCGGTATCGACTTTCTCTGGCCGCGCCATCATCAGGTAGGCCTTGAGCTGATCATACCCCTTGGGCCCGAGTGCGATACGCTCCGGGGTTTCAGGCGGCAGCGCGGCCAGCTTGCTGAGTTGCTGGTGCAACCTGGCCGCGGCCCCATCACGGATCAGCCGGTTGTTGGCCTGCGTAAAATGCGGCCACAGGGCATTCAGCAGAGCCTCATTCTGGCTCAACCCAAAACGCTGATACCAGGGGGTGCCGTGTTCAGCACGGTATTGCAGGCGCTCCAGCTCCGTCTGCATCTGCCGCAAGGCCAGCAGTTGTTCATCCGGGGCCGTCTGTTGTTGAATGGCCGCCAGTTGAGCCTGTGCAGTCACCATTTGCTGGCGGTTGTTTAAGAACGACAGCAGGCTGCCTGCCCCCCACAACAGCATCAACCCCAGCAAACCGGTATACACACTCTGTTCCCAGGAGAACCCGACGCGCCGGCCACGGGCGCGGTTATCGTCCAGAACGCCCTGCCAGACCGTATCAGGCAACCAGCCGTGCGGTGCGCCATCGTCGGCTTTAACCACCGGCAGGCTGAACATCAGACCACGCAACGCCAACGCTGGGGAGAAATCACGCAACAGCGGGGTCAAAACCCGTGACCAATGCTCAATCCCCCGCTGCGCCAGGGTCTGGGACAGGCGCAGCAGATAATCATGCGTGATGTTCTCCTGCATCTGTGTGATCCCCTCGCGGCGCAGCGGAGCCACCAGGGTTTGCAGGTGACCGGCCATCTGCTCTGGCGTGCAGCGTGAAGGCAACAGACAGCCCACCGGCTGGGTTGGCCGTTCCCACTGTGACCAGTCACTGTCAACCACCTGCCACAGGTACAATGGAGCCTGCCAGTGCCAGCGCTGGCCCTGTTGCTGGAATTGACGCCAGGCGTTATCCAGGGCGGTAGGCTTCTGGCTTTGTGCTTCGGTCAGCGCCCAGACAATCCCGTCCAGCGGACGACGGCGACGCAGCGTGCGCAAGGTACGGTGCAGAGGTTCCGCCAGTTCGTCCTGCGGGCGGCCCCCCCACAGCAACAGGGTACGACGCCCTTCCAGCCAGTGTTGCGTGGTCAGGCCCGGCACCAGTGCCTCAACCTGCTCGGGTTCCCCCACGACCAGCAGAATGCGGGTCTTGCGCCGCCAGAAAAAACCCTGGCGTTGGCGCAGGTGTTGGCGCATCCCGTCAAAAGCGGTGGACGCTTCAGACACCGGTTCCGCGTCGGGGATCTCCTTATGGTCGTCCCCTTTCAGGGCCTGTCGCTGCACCTCATAGGCCTGGCGACCCGCGCGGCGAACCACTGCGTAATAGACGCCCATCAGCATCAGGACGAGACACGCGACGCCAGGCACGCCCCATTGCCAGTAACGGTGGGCATCACTGCCAGGGGTAAGGCCAAACAGGCCCGGCTCGCGCCGGAGCAACCAGCTCAGGACGGCGGTAATCAGTAGTACAACCACGGCCAGTGGCCAGAAGTAAGAACGGGTCCAGGTACGCGTCACTGCGTTATCTCCTGCGGGGATAAAGGGGGGGAAATCACGGTACTCCATACGCCCGTGTCAGGCGCTGGCATCCCACTGAAGATAAACTGGGGTGCCAGTGTCAACTGAGCGGCCTGTGTGGCCGCAGCAATGGCCAGCCAAGGGGTGACACAACCGGGCTGCCCCAACGAGGCCCCCAGGTCGTAAATCCCCTGTTCGCGCGTCACCGGAAACGCCAGCGTTTCCATCACCGTGCTGAGCAAGGCCGTACTCTCATCGCGCAGGCCAGAAAGCCACACATGGCTGACGGATTCGGGAGCCATCGGCACCCAGTCCAGCGCCTGACGGGCCGCGTATTCCAGCCGACTCTCGGGAGCGAACTCCGGGCGGTGCAGGTACGCCTGCGGGGAGAGCGTTGTCTGGGTCAAACGGTTGCCAAAAATCAGCCCGACGGCCGATTCGGCAGTCATCTCGGGGTGCTCAGGATGAATCTGCAACGCCACCACAACCAACAGCGCCGCGTCATGAATATGGTTGTCCAGCCAGTCATCTACGCCAGACAATCCCGAACCGTCAATCCGGCTCATGGGGTGAGTCATGCCGGCATCGTCCCAGGCGGTTTGCCATACCTGCTGCAATGCCTCGTCAGATAACGCGGTATTCGATTCGACAATCAGCTTTAGAGGAACGGTTTCGTCCAGAGGAGATAATGTCTCAGCAAACGATGTAAATAGGGAAAGCAGAAGACGCTGAATCACCGCTTCCGATGGCTCATCTTCTTCCACCTCACCCCACGGATTTTCCAACTGCGGTAGTCGACTATGCCTTACTGCTGCCTGGCCTTCCCAGGAGGGTTGTGATAATAGTGCGTTTTCATTGTGCATCAGGGCCGAAAGTTGCCTCTCAGGATGCTCCTCATCGGAATGTGCCGTGTGCAATACCGCCCCTAAAACCTGCAACGAGCGGCGGCCCTGCCGGGTCTGCTGTAGCAACACCTGCCAGCGCTGCGCATCCCAACCATCGGCCAACAGGTGCTGGCCGATATACACCAGCCAGCGTCCTGCCGCCAACAAGCCCCAGCATAAAGCGGGGATCCCCAACGCCAGTGACCAGAACAGCAGCGGTTGACGGGCGATAGGCTCTCCGCCCCACAATACCGTCACCACGACGCCGACCAGCAGGAAACAAGGGAGCCCCCCTAACCAGCGCCACCAACGAGGGGGCACCGGACGCGGAGCCAACCCGGGCAGACGATCCAACCTGACAGGCATAGTGATTAACTCGCGGCGGCTTGAGACAGGGAAGAGATCAGCGTGCACCCGCAGGCACAGCGATGGCCATGAAAAGCGACCGGGATCCCGTTATCGTGGAAGGTAGCATGACCCTCGGCAATCACTGTCTCTTTGTGCTTGGGACAAGAGACCGGATCTCCTTGGCGAGCAACGCCAATGCCGCCGAACTTCATGGTGGACGATCCCGCTTTGACGGCACCGCCGTGGGTGGTTTTATCACCGATGCGAACAATTCCTTTCATCGCCTAACTTCCCTATCACGTTGATAATTAAAATTAAAAAGTAGCGTTTGTTGATATTATCTTATTTTATGGGGCACATTCGTGAGCAAAGAGTCATGTTATCATTTGTCTTTGCCCTGCAGTATCAAGTTAGGGTACTCCGTTATCACCTTCACGTTCTTTATAGCCACTAGTCACCGACGTCACCTTCCTTAAACCAGTCACTGTATAGCCGCCGATAGATTCTTCATCCTTTTCTGGGGACAAAAGAATAATCTCCCCATAAACACCATGATTGTAATGTCCAAAACTGCTGGCAACAGTTCCTATATAACAATGGCCATTGAGCCAAACAGGGATTTTCGCAACAGGCTCGTAAGAATAATGAAGAGGGAAACCCATGCTATAGCGTTCGGCCTCTTCAGGCGATGTTCCTGGTGGGACTGGACAGATAGGGGGATTAATCTGCCCCACCGGCTGCTCTGTAAACAAGTTTCTTTGCATTTTTTCAAGCGATTTCAACAGATCCTTTCGGCCTTTATTACTCAGCGCAGGTGTGAGCGGTTTCCCTTCTTCCTGAGGACCAATTGCATCTAGCTGATAATGATAGCGAAGGGTAATCACAGCCGTTTTATCAGCTTTGTTAAACGGGCGTATCAGATAAAGATTATCCTCACCGAACATACCGTTAAACCAAAGTGCGTAGACCTGACCATTGATTTCAATCCACTGACTCCACTGATTGGCACCACGTCCATTTTCTGAAAATAGCTCTCCTGATAGACTGGATTCATTGTCGTCAACATCATTATTGGTGGAGTAAAACTCGGTATCACCGCGTTTAAGAACACCTGTAAACCTGAATAAGCCGGTTCCCCCTACATAGGCGTCAACAATTAAATCACGTTTACCGTCATTATCGAGGTCAACCAGCCGAAAGTTTACCGTACCAGTTTCCGTATAAGTGGAAATATTGGAGTGCAAAAACGCCTGCCACTCGTCGTCAGTGATATCGGCAGAAGGTTTGGTTGCCGGTAACTGAGCGTTTTCCGCATACGAAATCTCAAAACTCGCCATTGGTTTTTTTAATGGGAACTGTTCAGTAATCTTGCTTAAAGTCGGTAGTTCTGGGTTTGCCATTTTCTCTTTCATAACGGCGTTATAAAATTTTTTCAGCGCAATGTTGTCACGCTCGACGTCTTCTTGAGTGCGGACCTTGCTGACAAAGGTTGGGAGGTGCCAAACTCCACCGATGGACAGGCCAGACCCAAGCCTAACGGTATCATAGTATTGGTCACTCAAAACAAAGTGCCTGCCATCCCAGACCCAGGCTCGAATCGGCCCACTGAACTCCCAGAGCTTACCCTCCTTATAGTCTCCAACATCACGGGTGATAAATTGTGGACGCGATTTGAAATCATTATCAATCAACCACATTGCAAAACGGGAGACGTCAAAGCATTCTGTTCTTATTAATGAATAATTTTTATCTACCGGGATGATGTCGTAAACCCTTTCATACCCCTCCTCAAGCTCCCTACAATACATTTCAGGTGTTGGTTGTATCCAGCGCCCTATTTTTTGTAACTGCGCTGGAGATAATGAATTAATTTCTGGAGATGCAATAACTGGCCGGGTAATAATTTCAGGCTTGGGGATGGAGGGTAACACATGATCATTGTTATTCTTCCCAGGGCGCAGCAATGCACTGAGTGTCCCGATACGCTTTTGAAACTCATCCATTTTCAAAAAAACGGCATCCGAACCTGCCGTCGAGAGCTCCACACGCTCTCCATTGGCGAGGAACTCAACTTTATCACTCTGACGCAATGCAGTAATGATAGACTTTCCCTGCTCATAATTGAGTAAAAAATACCCTCCAGGCTTTTCCTTTAATATGTCCTCTGACTTATCATTAATAAACAATTTCACGTTTTTTCTAGGAGGGTCTCCCACAGCTTGCTGATTAAAAGCAACTTCTACTTCCACATTGTCATTGGTTCCCGCATGACGCGTTAATAAAATACTGACTTTTTCCTCACTTCCTGCGCCATAACCCGCAGCCCGACAAGTGCCCGTATTGTCGCAGGCCACTTCCCAGTCTTTATGACTAAAGAAAAAACCTTTTAATGGTGCGGCATATGACGATCCGGTGGCGAGTAATCCCAGAGCAAAGAGTACAAAAAAACGCATATAGAAGCCTTTTTATTAAAAATACACAAAATCATTCAGGAAATTTATTATACTTCCAACCTTTTGGCTTTTGACAGTTTTCTGAAATGCTAGCTAATTTCTCTAGTGTATTATTATCAAATCCCTCTTCACGCCCAGACTTGATGTTTACAATATATCCAAACCCTGTTTCAAGTAATACTCTGGAATTATCAGACAAAAATACAGCACCAAAGATCCCATGGCTCATTAGACTTTTTTATTGTTTTCTTATCTTTCAGATCAAATATAACATAACCATTATCAGCAGGACTCTGATCATTAAATTTTAATGGATACCCCCACAGCACCATTTTTTCTCCAGAACAATTGACTTCATAACCATTGATTGACACATTGAATTTATAAATTCTTTCTGACTTATTTTCTTTTATCTTTAATTTATTTAACTCTAAGATAGAAATCTCCAAATCGGGTTGAGATGAATAGCATAGGTTAATTGTAAATAAGAAAAATAACGAACTGATTAATAATACCTTCATTTATTTGACTACAACCTCGATTTTTTGAGAGTTTTCATCCAATACGCCCCCAAGTCGCCACAATGAAATTGCATCCACTTTTCATAAGTGTTATCGCAATGCTGGGAAAGATTTAATCAATACCTTTCAATTTAAATGATAAATATATTTTCTTATAAGCATCGTAAAAATGTGGGTTACCTTTACCTACAAAAGTGAAACCTGCATTTTTTGGTAAAAATATCTCTGCTTGAAAACATTGATCCACATGATACCCTGCATCATCTTTATATCTACATTCGACTATAGCACTCAAGCCGGTGAGTTTTGAAATAACATTTACATCGGCTAAAACGGGAACCCCCTCAGTCATAGCCTCCCATTTATCATCTTCATTCTTGATAAAGTAATCACTGTCTTCACTTGATATGTATTTACATACTGTAAAATCCCCTGAGCCTTGCGCACTCGGATCATTAACACTCAAACAATTATTTTCTACCTTAACCTTCCACTTAGTAGGAATACTTAATGTAGCACTTTTGAAAAGTACATCCTTATAGCTTTGATTAGCATAAGTGTAATCAATAAAAAAAATGGAAAGCAATATTAAAAAACACTTCATTTAATCACTCACCTCCGCACACTTACCAACAATACTATCAAGGTCAACAGCTTTTCCCATATGAAAAGTTTTCATTAACTCTGCTTACACGAAAAATCAGTAAACGACATTAATATCTACTTCAACTCGCCTCCCAACTCTTTAAGAGTGGCTTTACCTTTAAATAAGTCATCGCATTTTTTATCCATTTCGTCTTGATTTACCAGTCGCCCGGAATCACTCATCACTGGTTTAAACATAACTTTCTTTCTCTTATCAATATCCCATACACCGGGAAAATTATCCCCATAGAAAGGCGCATTAACCTTAAAGCATTGTCCATCCGTACCACTAGGTGCAACATATTTCCCATCGATGGATATAACTGGTTGTCCAAGCTCTGGTTGAAAAAAACCTTTCCCTTTTTTTCCTAGTTGAAAAAAACCAGGAGCTTTAATTAAATTTTTACTGCTACCGAAATGAGATATGATTGCTTCATACTCATTAGTTCTTACATCAAAAACAGAAAGTGAAAGATAAAGTCTTTTATTAAAATTGATATCAACAACCATGTTATACTGACTTTCAGGATTAGGGCTTCCATGCAGTATTACTTTGCCATTTACGCATTTTTTTAAATCATCCACTATCATATAACGTGATGATGAATAAAAAATAATAGCTTTTTTATCGTTCGTTAAAATTAGCATCCCTACACCTTGCCTAGCATCATCTGGTATAAAATTAGCTATTTTACAATTGGAAAATTTTTTTTGTTTATCATTCACTATTGTCACAACTGAAAGATCTGGTGAGGTGAGATAAATAGTTTCACCATCCAAAGTTACTTTTTTATATTGTTCTATATCATCCGCATGAGCAGGAGACATTTGTAAAAGGCCCAAACATAATGAATAAAGAATACTTTTAATCATAGTAAAAACACCTTGTCAAAAACTGCACTCACTTTTCCTCACCGTCAATTATCTCTAAGAAGAAAGGTAACTATTTAAGCTTACCCTGTAACTCTTTTAAGGTCTTTTTCCCAAAAAATAAATCGTTACATTTATCATTTATCTCTTGCTCATTAGCCAACTGGTCCAAGTCATCCAACTTACTTTTAAATGTAACTCTTTTCTTTTTTTCAATATCCCAAACACCTGGAAAACTTTGAAGATAATCAGGAATATTATTATCCCTACATTGTGCTGATATACCGACAGGCGCTACATACTTGCCATCAGGGGATATAACAGATTGACCATGGAATGGAAGAGGAAACCCTTGTGCATCTAGGTTATCATCAAAACCTGCAAAACCAGGTGCTTTGATCAAATTTTCATCGCTACCAAAGTGAGCAATAATAGCCTGATAGATATTAATATTGCTGTTTAAAAGTGAGAGATAGAGTTTACGTTTAAAATTAATATCTACTAATGTGTATTTTTTGGGGTCTGGACTTTTATATAACTCCACGTTTCCATCTTTACATTTTCTCAGTTCATCAACTATCATATAACGTGATGATGAATAAAAAATAATAGCTTTCTTATCGCTCGTTAAAATTAACAGCCCTACACCTTGTCTGGCATCATCCGGTATAAAGTTAGCTATTTTACAATTCGCAATCGTTCCATTTTTACTGTTTTCTATTTTTACAATTGAAAGATCAGTTGAACTAAGATAAATAACATCCCCATCAAGAATAACTGCCTTATACTCACTCAGGTCATCTGCCAGAGCATAATTAACACATAAACAACATACACATAATAAAAAAATGATATTCTTAATCATAGTAATATTACCTTAGCAAAAGCCGTGTATAGTTTTCTTTTGTCTAAATCCATGTCACCGCCATTAATTTCTTTTGTAACCACCCTCACAACTTCTGCCTCATCAGCTCTGTTCTGCGGTGTTGGAGAAATATACCCTCTATCTTTATCCATAGCTCTCACAGTTCCCGACTTTATGCTACGAATAAAATATCCCCCTGTATCAACACAATTGTACTCATTTTCCGTTACTTTTTGTGGGCGTTCAATGATTGCGGGCCTTTTCCTCATTTGTGCGACACGCCTTTCTCTATACATGCGGTCAGTCCACCAATGCTGATCAAAACTACTTTTTGCCAACCAGCCACGATAAACCCAATAAGGTGCATAATTTGACCGCCCAGTTAACATTTTAAAACCACGACCTCTAAATTTCTGTGCATCAATATCGCCACAGTTACCAAGGATCCAGCTATAAGAATGAGCTATAAATCTGCCTGAATTGGTATATTTATCACCAGAAAAATAGTTATCCTGTTCTGTCGGTATCTCGCCATACCAATGTCCCAGGTCTGCCTCATTCATTTTTGATAGTGGTTGAGGGCCATCCCCCTTCTGTCTACCATCCAATATTATCTGCTTTAAACTGATTTCCTGCATCGAGGCTAAAAAACCGGACTCAATCGCACCTTGCCCAAAAAAGTGGGCCTGCCGAACAGGCGTATTGATGATATATTTCAGCATACTTTTATTCAGCGCAGGTTGGTATTTTTTCGCTAATTCAGTGAAATTTGATGGGATGTCTCTCTTCATTTTTGACATAACCATCGCTATCACCGTAGCATCCTGCCATAAACATTTCCTAAAGTGTGTAATAAACTGCCGGGGCTCAAAGTGCCATACGCGCCCAGAAGGCAGGCCAAGCCCTTTGGTGTCAAAACATAGCGCCTTGATATGCGCCATCAACTCATCCCAATCTTTGTCTGCCAATGAGATCGTTTCACCGGCTAGTTCATAGGCTGATGGTGCTGGCTGATCAAACGTTTGCAATTCGCTTTGTGTGTATGAAGTTTCTTGTTTGTTACCTACACGGTCTTTCCCCAAAAGGTCCGTCTGATGGTTAGACAGTGAAATCGCCTCTGTCGGTGATTTTAACCAGCTATAACGACCCTCCGCCGTTGCTTCATCCCATTCCAGCGGAAAATTGCAAATCGTCCGACTTAAGTCTTGCCCATTGAGGGCAAAGAGTGTGGGTGAGTTCCACTGGCTGTTGTCATCCGCATCATCGTCAATCAGTATCCAACCGGTCCAGTGGGGAAAATCGCCATCGCTGAATTTGGTGATCTTACTGTCGGCCAGATTGACGACACCTCTCCCACCTGGATAGTTTACTGTGCGCCACAGAGGAGCATTGGCCGGTACCAGAGTTTCATATTCGGTATTAATTACCCGCCCAAAACGCAACAGTTCGTAACCAGCACTGGGGCTATCCGGGTATAGTTTTTCTGCATGGCTACAAAGGTTATGTTCATACTCATCCCCTTCCACATCGACTAATGCCTCCCCCACAGTCACATAACTGCCGTTCAAGACCACTTTGCGACGGGTAATCATGCTACAGCTACCTTTCTCAAAACGCATAGTGACATATAGCGGTTCGGTACTTTCTGTCGCCGTTGCCCCGTCATTCGCCGGTATCGTCGGGTAAAACTTGGTGCCTGTGGGCAGATAAAAATGCATATCACCGTAGACGATATTAGTGCGACCATTCTTGCTGGTATCCAGTTCTGTCGTTTCGCGGCCTACCAGTTTTTTCAAATTGGCATCGTCACAGAATATCTGGAAATGGATGCCGTTCTGACCATCAATATGTCCCACCTGGCCCAGAGGGTCTTTACGAGAAACAGTGCTCCCCTGTTTCACTTCACTTTTGATGCTACCCATATGCATATACAGCGAATAATATTGAACCTTACCTTCCTCACCGCTGCCAATTTCCGTTTCGTGCTTTATCAACACATAGCCACAATCGGTGCTCCCGTTGTAGTTCAGGGGCGCTATATCCCGTTTCTTTTGGTCGGGTTGGCGCAGGGAAATGACCGTGCCGTCCGCAATGGCACGGATATACTCCACATTACTGCCAATATCGCTGTGCATCAGGTGAACACCACCATGCCAGGCTTGGCTGGCATTGATCGGAAAGTTACGCTGGACATCGATCGGGATCATCCGTTCAACCCAGTCAGCATCGCTTTCACCGCTGTTCTGGTTACGTAGTCTCGGGGGGCTGATAAGCATTGCTTTGTTCCTTATATCAAGAGAATGACGAACGTACTATCGGGTCCGCCGCCTTCATTGGCATTACCGGGGTCTCTCCACTCTGCGTGGCCGGGCCGGTATAAGCAAAACTGGCACTTTTAATCAGATAGTCGCCGGCCGTACCCGACTCAATCTTGTTCGCATCCAGCGTGATGTATGTACCACCGGCGTTCAGCGTGATTTTTTTCTTCGCTGTAATACAGATTTCATCTTCGGTACTGGTGATATTGATCGCTTTACGCGCCAGTAACTCCATCTGGTCATTCTGTGCCTGCACCGAGATTGGCCCCTGATTGGCAATCAGTTTCATCCCCAGCTTGCGCACAAACAGGCTGAACGCTTGACCTACTCCCACAAACAGGTTCTTCACCACCCCGATATCGGCCTGGTTACCGGCGTTCACCATCAGGTTCTGCGCTGCAGCCAGCTGCAGGTGCTCCCCGCTGGTTACCGCAATCCCTTTCGGCGCGCTCATCAGCAATACCGCCGATTTCAACTGATCGATGTCCTGCTTCAGCATCGCCAACTGGGCATTGACCTTCGCCGGGTCTGCATTCGCCGCCTGTGCATCCTCCGAGAGGCTCTGCATCTGGTCGCCCGCCTGCCTCAACTGACCCAGCGCAGCACCCATCTCCAGCACTGCCCCTTGCGCTTTCGGCTGCGCATCTGCCGTAATGAAGATCCCTTTCGCCGCACGTATCGCCCCGAACAGGTCCGTTCGGGCCTCAAACCCCGCCCCCCGTTGTTCTCGAGCACTGTCGACCAGGTGACCGATGCTGAACTGGCTGGCACCAAAGACCGTACTGAGCTTGATATGCTCCTTTCCGCGCTCATCGTCGAGTCTTATCTTGTTAAGACCCGCAGTACGCAGCACATTGCGCTTGTAGTTGGCAATCGTCACATGATCCGGGTGTTTCGAGTCGTGCAGGGCGTGCGCGATGTACGGCCTGTCGGGATTGCCCCCTTCAAAGGCAATCCCGACCTCGACACCCGACAGTAACGGGAGATGGAGTCCATAAACGTCCCCGGCATACGGGCGCGCCAGTCGCACCCACAGGCTCTCATACCCCGCTTGCCACTCGTCACGATCCAGGTTGAACGACACCCGATAGCGCCCGTCCTTGTCGATATGGCTGTAGGTGTCATTCACCAGGGTACTGGTCACCCTCGCCGGGATTGTCCCCGCCATCACCGGCTTGGCGCTCGGCTCCGGGCGGTAGCACACCGTCTCCGAGTACGGAATGGCGGTAAACGCCACTTCATAGCTTTTATCCCGCGCCGCCTGGCTGCGTATCCCGGTGATCACTGCCCCTTTCTGGAATACCGCAGGCGCATCTGCCCCCACCACCTTCAGCTCCTGCCCCGGCGTCAGGCTGGCCGAGGTGGTCATGCCGCTCAGCTGCGTCTGCTGGTTCAGGTAACGTTCGTGGCGCAACCGGGCGTAAAATACGCCGCTTTCCGGGTCCGGCTCCTGCGCGTATTGATCCCCGAGGGTCAGGTAATTGTCAGCGTAGTGGTAGGCTTCGCCGTAGGTGGTCTTGTCTCCCCGGCTGACATCCACCTCCGCATCCATCGCCGCCCCAGCGTCACGGTAGTTGTAATCACGGGTGCTGACCTTGCCTTCCACCACATTGTGCGCCGTTTCCAGGGCCCAGACACATTCCGAGCCCTGACTGTCCAGGCCTGAGGGGCTGCGCAGCGGCAACGTGAGGCCAAACTGGTAATGCCGCTGGTCGTCATAGAACTCCACCACGTCAATCTTGAGACGGGGGGCGGCAGTAAAGCGGAACCAGATCCCCACTTCGGCCAACAGGCGACTGACGAATTTCAGGTCATCCTCGCCGTACTGCATGACCAGTTCGCGTTTCGGGTAGGTATGGGCCAGGGTGAACAGGAAGTCCTGCCCCTTGAAGCCATGTCGCTCACGCAGCACCTTTTCCACAATCTCCGGCACCGACAGGTGCTGGTAAATACGGTTTTGATGGCTGTTGGCCAACAGCGCCAGACGGGGGACCAGCGTCACTTCATAACGGCTTTCGTCACGCGAGGTGGAAAGGCGTTTAAACCCGCTGATCACCCCATGCAGGGTACGCAGCGGCATCGGCTCCGGCACGGCGAATCCCAACATGGGCAACGTGACCGGCGGCGCGTTGAGCGTAAGGCTCGCGTCCTGCATCAGCATCTGCGCAGGCTGCAGGTCTTTCTCCGGGCTGGTAAACGCAATCTGGTAGGCAAAGGGTTGGCTGAGGTGTTCTTCGCCACTGAACGCCAGCACATCCAGTGGCGCGGTAATGCCCCACACCTTTAGCTTGTGCTGGCTGTGGTCAAAAAACAGTGAACCGGCGGTACTTACCATGATAATGCCTCCGTGCTGTCTGTCGTGACAACCGTATCCGTGAAGGTCAGGGTGATGCCGTTGTGGTCGTTGTAACCCAACGTCAGCCCCTGAGCAGGTTGTGAGGCCGCCTGCCGTTGCAGCAGTTGGCTGCTCAGTGCAGGCAAGACCTGCTGATTGAGCAGGCTGTCGATATTGCGCGCTCCGCTGTCTGGCAGTTGGCAGACCTCGACCAGAGCGTCGATCAGGCACGCCTCAATCACGCAGTGCAGGCCGTAATGCTGCTGCAACCGTTGGGCCAGTTGCGCCAGTTTGATGGCGACGATGCGTTTGAGCGCCACCGCGCCCAGCGGGCGGTAAATCAGGGTCTGGAAACGCGCCAGCAGCGCGGGCTGGAAATGGTCACGCAACAGCGGGTACAGCCGTTGGTGTAACTCGCTCTCCGGCGCATCCGGGTGCTGGTTCAGATACGTCATCAGCGTATCGCTGCCGAGGTTGGAGGTCATCACGATCACCGTGTTGCGAAAATCAATCTCGCGCCCCTCGCCGTCGCGCATCACGCCCCGGTCAAACACCTGATAGAACAGGTTGAGCACGTCACGGTGCGCTTTCTCCACTTCATCCAGCAACACCACGCTGTACGGGCGCTGGCGCACCGCTTCGGTCAGGATGCCGCCCTGGCCGTAGCCCACATAGCCCGGTGGCGACCCTTTCAACTGGCTGACGGTGTGCGCTTCCTGGTATTCGGAGAGGTTGATGGTGATCAGCGACGCCTCACCGCCAAACAGGGTGTCCGCCAGGGCCAGCGCGGTTTCGGTCTTGCCCACGCCACTCGGGCCGACCAGCAGGAACACGCCCTGCGGGCCGTTGTCTCGCGTCAGCCCGGCGCGGGCGGCACGCAGCCGCTGTGCCAGCTCACCCAGCGCCGCCTCCTGCCCGATCACCCGTTTGGCCAACTGGCGTTCGAGCTGCAGCAATTCGCTCTGTTCGTCCTTCAACAGACTGCCCAGTGGCACACCGGTCCAGTCGGCGATCACCGTCGCCACCGCCCGGGCATCCACGTCCAGCCACAACAGCGGGTTGCAGCGCTGGATATCGTGCAACTGCGCCCGCAGTGCGTCACACGCCTCACGGCGGCTGCCGTCCTGACGTGCCGCCAACAGTTGTTCGGTTAACGCACGCTCGGCCTCGTATTGCACCGCCAGCCGGACCTCATGCTGCTGCAGTGCCCGCAGCCGGTCACTGATGTCCGCCAGGCGGGCCGGGTCAACCGCCGGATCCAGCACCTTGTCGCGTTCAATCGCCTGTTGCTCGAGGGTCAGCGCCGCCCGTTCCGCTCTGAGATGCACCATTTGCTGCGGTTCGTTATCCAGGCCCATGCGCACCCGGGCGCTGGCGGTATCCAGCAGATCGACCGCCTTGTCCGGTAGCTGTCGGCCCGTCAGATAACGGCGCGAGAGCGTCACGGCGGCTTTCACCGCCGAATCGCGAATATGCACCCCGTGGTAGGCGGCATAACGGGCCTTCAGGCCGCGCAGCATCCGGCAGGCGTTCGCATCGTCCGGTTCGTCTATTTTGACGAGTTGGAAACGTCGCTCCAGTGCCGCATCACGCTCAACATACTGTTTGTACTCTGACCAGGTGGTGGCCGCGATGGTGCGCAGTTCACCGCGCGCCAGCGCCGGTTTCAGCAGGTTGGCCGCATCGGCACCTCCCGCCTGATTGCCCGCACCAATCAGGGTGTGGGCTTCGTCGATAAACAGCAGGATGGGCGTCGGTGACTGCTGAACGGCGGCAATCACGTTCTTCAGCCGTTGTTCAAATTCGCCGCGCACACCGGCCCCCGCCTGTAACAGGCCCAAATCGAGGGCGCGTATCGCGATGTCTTTCAAACTGGCCGGAACGTCACCGCTGGCCAGGCGCAGCGCCAGCCCTTCCACCAGGGCGGTCTTCCCCACGCCGGGTTCCCCCACCAAAATCGGGTTGTTCTTGCGGCGGCGGGAGAGAATGTCCACCATCTGGCGGATTTCATTGTCGCGCCCCAACACCGGGTCAATCTGGCCGCTGCGCGCTTTGGCCGTTAAATCCTGGGTAAATTTATCCAGTTCAGCCTGCAAAGCCTGATTCGGTTCGGCGATGGACGACGTGGCCTGCACCGGCGCA
>NZ_JBBCVB010000030.1:0-61309 GCF_037199905.1 Serratia sp. MMO-28 | reverse complement strand
TGGCGCAATAAGCTCTCCCACGGGCTTGGTGTCCCAGAGGGCGTACGTGCTGCCACGCCGGGTAAGAACACGGTACAACCTATCTTTTTACATCAACTACAAACATACAAGAGGGCGTACGTGCTGCCACGCCGGGTAAGAACACGGTACAACCTATCTTTTTACATCAACTACAAACATACAAGGGCCGGGGTGAGGGGCGACAGAATCAACGGCGGCCCTTCCAGTAGCCAGAAGTCTGGTGCCAGACTTTACCGGCAGTGGTCATCACCCGGCGTAGCTTGTCTTTACCAAAAATATTGACGTGCGGGATCGAACTCATCAGATCGTAACGATCGGAACCTTCACTCATCCCCTCCGCCAACACCTTGCAAACAATATGGCTCGGCGTCACGCCAAAGCCGGAATACCCTTGCACGTAGAACACATTGTCGTGCTGTGGCAATGTGCCAATCTGCGGGAACAGGTTGGCGCTGCAGCACAACGGCCCGCCCCAGGCCAGGTCAATCTTCACGTCTTTCAGGTACGGGAACACTTTAAGCATCAGGTTACGGTTCCAGGCCTTGAGATCCGACGGAATGTATTCAAGCAAGCGGGTTGCACTGCCAAACAACAGCCGGTTCTCGTTGGTCACACGGTAGTAGTCGATCACCGGCCGGATATCGCTATAAGCGCCACGGATCGGACTGATCTGGCGGATCAGTTCGTCAGATAAAGGTTCGGTTGCCAGTTGAAAGGCATAGGTGTTAATGGTTTTGTGGTAGATAAAGGGCTCCATACCGTTCAGGAAACCATTGCAAGCCCAGAGCATTTTCTTGGCGCGCACCGAGCCCATCGCCGTGCGCACGGTAATCCGTGAACCATACTCCACGTTCAGTACGCTGCTGTTCTCGAAGATTTTTACGCCATAACCCGTTAAGGCTTGCGCTTCCCCCAACAGCAGGTTGAGTGAATGAACATGGCCGCCGCCCATATGTTTCAGCGCGCAGGTATAGGCATCAGAACCCACCACCTGTTTTACCTCTGCACCGGTATAGAGTTCGATCTCCTCATCCGGCGAAACCGCCTTGAACTCCTTCAGCCAGCTGCGCAGGGTTTTCTCCTGCCGCGCATTGCTGCCCAGATAGCCGTAGCCGAAGCAAAAATCAGCATCAATGTCGTACTTTTTGATCCGCTCGCGGATGATCCCAGCACCCAGGTTGCTGATCTTGAAGATGGTTTCCAGCCCAGCCGGGCCAACGTGGCGTTTGATCTTTTCCAGATCGTGGCCGATCCCGGCCATCACCTGCCCGCCGTTGCGGCCGGTGCCGCCGTAGCCCAGATAGCGGCCTTCCAGAATGGCAATATTGGTAATGCCCTTTTCCGCCAGCTCCAGCGCGGTATTAATGCCAGAAAAGCCGCCGCCGATGATCACCACGTCGACGTCCAGATCCTCTTCCAGCGTCGGGAAGCGCAGATCGTATTTTTTGGTCGCCGCATAGTAGGTTAACGATTCGATTTCATTGTTCATTACTGCACTCCCGTCTACCCATTGCCTTAGGCTGAATTATCAGGAGAGGGAGTGCGGGCGGCTATGTCCCTTTAGGGACATTTGCAACAGAATTCTAACATTATGCGCTGCGCCGCAGCGGCGTCGTAAGGAACAGGTTGAACAACTCAGCCTGAGAACCGATATTCAGCTTGCCATAGATGTTCTTGCGGTGATTTTTTACCGTCCCCAGGCTGATAAACAGCCGTTCGGCAATCTGCTGGGATCCTTTCCCTTTGAGGATCAGATCAACAATCTCACGTTCACGCGGCGTCAGGGCATAACGTGCCTGAGCAGCATTATCCGTCGCTGGCGCTGAAGAGGCAGGAACGTTGGCGGGCACCACTTCACTGTGCAATCGCGCTACGCTTTTCACCAGCGTCAGCGCACCGCGTAAGTCCGCCAAGTGAGGATAACGGACCCCTACCGTTTGCCGTGCAGAGCCGAAAAACACCCCCAACCCCCGCTCCGGCGTCAGTTGCAGCAATACCCCGGCCTCATCGTGCCAGCCGGTTTTACGGTAAAAATTGCGATAATAATCCGTCTGATAAAAACCGCAGGGCGCTAACTGACGCAGGGTGAATACCTCTCCCTGCCCACCGCCGTTCAGCGCCTGGTAAAAAGGATCGTCAAGGTAAGCGCCCTGCTGATAAATCTGGTTTACCGCATCGCTGTTTTCCTTTTCGGCTTTCATCAGGCAACGCGGCGCTTGGCCATGTTCAAAGGCATAGACAATGGCATTATCAAAAGCGAAGAACCCTTCCAGATAAGCCAACAGATTGGAATAGAATTGGCGGGTCGCCACTGCATCGATCACCGCTGATAATCTTTCGATCTGAATATCCATACCCGCCCTCACAACCATTAACAAATTAACAATCGATCTCTTTCGGATAATGGCCGCACAATTTGGGCCATAGACTATAAAAAGCATTCAACCGATAAGAATGCAAGGTCGATACTGTTTACATGTTAAACAAATCACAAGTTCGGCCGCTTGGCTCACCATCAGCAATTAACATGTTAACAATTAAGAGTTAGTCGCATAAAAAGCATTGGTTCACTTCTAAAGGCTGAATTATGCTGTGATTTCTATACTGACGTGTACCGAGGAGAAATCATGACCACTAGCCTGATGATAGCTAACCGGCAAACCTGGTTCGGTAGCGGCAGTATCCAGCAATTGCTCCCTTTGTTGCAGGCAGAACCCCAACCCACGCTGCTGTTCACCTGCCATTCATTTCTCAATAGCCCGATTTACTCTTCGCTGGCGGATGCGCTGATGCCGTTGCTGGTTGGCAGTGAGGTTGTTGCTCATGAGGCTTCGCCGCAAGAGATCGATGCCTGGGTCGCGCGCTGGCGTGGCAAGGTAAAAAGAGTGGTCGCCATCGGTGGCGGCAGCGTCCTGGATGCCGCCAAAGCCTTTGCCGCCATCGTCGAACACCCGTTGCCAACGCTGCGCTATATGGAAAAAGTCGGCGACAGCAAAGTCAGCAGTGCTACGCTGCCGGTGATCGCAATTCCAACCACCGCGGGTACCGGCAGCGAGGTAACGCAAAATGCCGTGATCACCGATACCCAGCTCAGCAAAGTCAAAGCCTCTTTACGCCACCCCAACTTCGTACCGCAGGTGGCGATCCTCGATCCCGATCTGCTGAAAGGGGCTCCGGACCAGGTGCTGGTCTATTGCGCCATTGACGCCTTCACTCATCTGTTTGAGTCTTACCTGTCTAAAACCGCCAGCAGCCTGTCACGCGCCATGTCGCTGGCCGGTATCCAACACTTCCTCAGCGCCTGGCCGATGCTGAAACATTGCGATGAAGCCCGTGCGGCTATTATGCAGGCATCCTATCTGGGCGGCCTGACGCTGAGTATGGCTGGGCTAGGGGTGATCCACAGCATTGCAGGCGAGATTGGCGCACTGCGTAACTACCATCATGGTCAGATATGCGGCCGCCTGTTGCTACCTTTCCTGGAATTGCTCGATGGCAGTGAACACCCACAGCAGCGTGCGCTGATGGCGGAACTTGCTCAACATTTGTTCCCCGGGGAGCCAGACAGCCCAGAACGTTTCCTGATCGACTTCATTACCCGCCATGCGATTGTCCCCTTCTGGCAGAACGATTTACCGCTCACCCGTGAGGAATTGGCCATCGTCTTGGAGAAATCGAACAGCAAGAACTCCTGGGTCACCTATTCAGAACAACAGCGACAACTGATGATCGAAGAGGCATTCCCGATTGCATGATAATATACCCGTCATACTTCAAGTTGCCTGTGCGTTGGCTGCGTTCGTTCGCCCCAGTCACATCGTTGTCTATGCTCCTGGGGATTCAATCCCTTGCCGCCTTACTGCAACTCGAATTATTTAGGGTAAAAAAATACTGGAGGAAAGCCTATGAGCATTATCGACTGGATTTTAACCGGCATCGCGGTGGGGCTGATCGTCGGCGCGTTGATCAAGATCTTTGGCAAGAAGAAAGAGCAATAAACTTCAATCCCCTCTCCTTACACGAGAGGGTTATTCAAATCCGGCTCAGGCAATCCAGCGCCACCGCCTTGAAGCTGTCGAAATTATCACTGCCCAACAGGCGGCTCATCGAACGTTCGCGCACAAAGGTGACGAACAGATCGTAAATCGCCATCGCTTCTTCATAATCACGCTTGCTGATCGCCAACAGGAATATGACATGGGCGGTCTCCCCCTCTCCCCAAGCGATACCCTGCGGAGCCAACAAGGTGACGACCACGGTCTTTTTCGCCAACAGGCCTAGCGAGTGTGGCAAGGCAATGCCCTCGCCCAGCAGGGTGGAAACGATCGCTTCACGCTCTACCACGGAAGGGTAGAAATCGCTGCCTACGTAATCTTCCTGCTCCAACTGGGTACAGACTTTTTTAAACAGCTGCTCCTGCGTCAGCGGTTCGTTGACGATCATGAAATGATTGGCGTCGAAGAATTTTTCCAGCATATACGGCTTGGTGCGATCCACCAGCACCAGCTTGCCCAGTTGTTCGAGCTGATATTCAGTCGGGAAGGGTGACATCACTACCACCGGCTTATTCTTCTCGCTGATACGCGCGTTAGAAATCACGAAATCCTCTTCGATCTGGCTGAGGATCTCGTAATCGCGCAACGAAACGATGCGCGTCATCACCAGTTGCGGATACTTGCGCGCAATCTGCGCCTGAATCATGCGCACCGTGGAGTTGCCGGTATCGCACACCAGCATCACCTGCGGGTGGCGCTCATAGCCGATATTGTAATGCCGCTCCAGGCCGACGCCGATATGCAGCACCAGATAGCCGATCTCATTCTCACTCAGGGTATAAGGCGTGTGTTTCCCCCAGCTCGATACCGCCGCCAGCGTGACGTCGTAAGCCATCGGATAGTGCTGCTTGATGTTGGTCAGCAGCGGATTCGGGATCGTAATCTGGTATTTCACCCGGGTTATCATGGTCTTGATGTGGGTGAGCAGATCGGCGCGCAGCTGTTTGTCACCCTGCAGATTGTAGTTATAGTGCGCATTGATGTAGGACAGGATGTAGTCCACCAACGCCTCTTCATCGTCGGCATTGATCTCCGTCGGCTGCACTTCCTGCACGCGCCGGGCAGCAATATTCACCCGTAAATAGGCTTCTTCCGCCGCCGAGATCTCTTTGCCCGCCGCCTTGCGCAGTTCACTCGCCAGGCGGCTAGAGGCCTTACGCACCGCCTCATCGCCGTCCTCAACCTCAAAATCCGGCAGCGGATAGCCATCAATAATACGCCGCAGCGCAACGGCACAATAGAAAATCAGGTACTGCTCGCCTTCATCCGTCAAGCGGATGGCGTATTGCGTCAGCAATGGATGCAGTAGCTCGGCAAAGGTCACTACCTGCGGCTGATGCAGGATCTCATTGTTCAATAACGGGTTCTCTGGGTCGGCCAGATGTAGCTGAAACAGCAGGTCGGTCAGGCAGGCGCGGATCGCCATTTCCGAACCAAACAGCTTCATGCCATAGCGCGGTTTGGTTTCAATAGTTAACTGGTAACGCGCCAGATGCTCTCTCACCTCCGCCATATCGTTTTGCAGCGTGCCGCGGCTGACAAACCATTCGTCAGCTAAATCTTCCAGCTTGAGGGAAAAGGCGGAGGTCAAAAAGCGCACCAACAGATAATGCACCCGCTCGTGCGCGCTGCGCGGGGTAACCTGTTTTTTACGCTCCTGATGCTGCAAGGCGCTGAACAGCACCGCGTCATCCACCTGCAGGCGATAACCCGCCCCACGGTTATGCACAAAACGCGCGCCGTATTTTTCCAGAATGTCATTCAGCGCAGTGATATCCGCACGCACGGTTCGGGTAGACACGGCAAAACGCTTTGCCAGTTCTTCCTGAGGTAGCGTCTCAGACTGCAAAGCGTCAAACAGGTAAGCCAAACGTGGGTAGGGGAAGCGCACCATTCTCTTTCCGTTATTAATGTGCCCGTCCGCTCGTGCCGGACGGGCCACAGGTTAAGGCATAAACACCATTTGCGAAGGGCTGCCCACCGGCGTGTAACCCTCAACAAAGCTGAGTTTACCGCTCTGCGGGTCCACGCTGAAGCGGGTGATGTTATCGCTGCGTTGGTTCAGTGCGTACAGGTAGCGACCACTCGGATCCAACGTGATAGTGCGCGGATAATCCCCACGCGTCCAAACCTCGGCTACCGGTTTCATCTCACCATTGCCGCCGACGCTGAACTGCGCAATGCTGTTGTGCAGGCGGTTGGCGACGTACAGGTTTTTACCCTCGGCACTCAACGCCAAGCCAGCAGCAAAGCTGGTGCCCCGATAATCAGCAGGTAAGCTCGAAATAACCTGCAACGGCTTCAGCGTGCCTTTCTGGCTGTCGAAACGATAGCTGGTCAGCGTCGAGGCCTCTTCGTTGATCAACAGCAGCGTTTTGCCATCCGGGTGGAACACAAAGTGGCGCGGCCCGGCACCGGCGGAAGACGCGCTAATCCATGGCGGATCGTTCGGCGTCAGCTTGCCGTTACGGTTATCAAAACGCCACTGATAGATGCGATCCAGCCCCAGATCGGTAGAAAACACAAAGTTGCCGCTCGGATCGCTGGCAATCATATGCGCGTGCGGGCCGTTATGATCGCTGATGGCAAAACTGCCCTCCACCGCGCCGGCAGGTTTAGCCGCACCTGCCGGACCTTCAGCCTGCTGCACCGAGCTGGCCTCACCCAGTTTACCCTCCCCGTCTAGCGGAAAGGCCGCCACGCTGCCGCTGACATAGTTAGCCACCAGCAAATGCCGCCCGTCAGGCAGCAGGGAAAGGTAAACCGGCCCGGCCCCCTGCGAATCGACCTGGTTAAGCGGCGTCAGGCTGCCGTCTTGCCGGTTGATGCGATAAGCAACAATGCCACCGTGTTTGGTGCCGTTAAAATCGGCCACTTCACTGGCTACGTAAAGCGTCTGCCCTTTGGCATCCACCACCAGTTGCGCCGGATTCGGCAGGTTGCTGACCAACGTTTTGTCGCTCAGCACCCCGCTTTTGGCATCCACCCGTACCCGGTAGACGCCCTCACCGTTAGGATTATAGGTGCCAATATAAGCAAAATGTGACGATGGGGATGTCATGGTATCCTCAGCCTGCAGCGCCGGGCTGGCAACCGCCAGCAGCGCCAGGGATAGCGTAGTGATTCGTAAAGAGTTTCGCATAAGTGTCCTTTTTAGCAGATTGGAAAAGACGTTAACTCTTGGCCACGACACCCCTCTCCTTTCGGGGGAGGTGAGGGGAAAATATCGCGTTAACCCACCAGCTTTTTGGTCATTGCCAACAGGGTTTTCACATCCTGCGGGCGGGTATTACCGCTGGTGGAGTCAATGATGGAGCTGTAAATATGCGGGATCACCTGCTTCACACCGGCAGCCAGCGCGATCTCCATAATAGCCTCGTAGTTTTCCAGATCGATGCCCCCGGTCGGCTCCAGCAAGAAATCATGTTCGGCACAGGCCTGCGCCACATACTGAAATTCCTCTTTGTGCTTCAGGCCCCCCATCGGGAAATACTTGATCGAGCTGCCGCCCATATCTTTCAGCAGGGCGATCGCCGTTTCTACCGGCACGATGCCGTCTGGTGCCTGCGCACTCAGCGGCCCGGTGGAGATTTTCACCCAACCCACGCGGCCGGTCGGGGATACCAGGCCATTAACCACGGTTTCGCGCTGCCCCAGCAGCGCACGGCTGGCACCAACGCCGGTAAACACCTGGTTCACATGCTGCGGCTGCACCTTCCAGGCGATCTGGCTGACCATGTTGGACTGCTTCGGATCGCCCGCGCCCAAGCCGATGGAAAGCGCGTTTTCGATCAACCGGGCATAGTGCGTCATATCCGCTATCGCGCTGTCCACGTCCGGGTAGTTTTTGGAAAGCACACCCACCAGCACATGCCCCTGGGCCGCATCATAGATTTCCTGCGCGTTGTCTTTCGAACCGGCCAGCACGTTCAGACACACGCGGTCTTGATAGTAATTCGGCTTCAGCTTCATGCTTGTTGCTCCGTAAACAGATTTTTAATACAGGTGAAGACGGTCATCAGTTGCTGTTCGTTGACGCTGCGTACATCCACTTCGATCTTGCCTTCGTTGGCTTTATAGCCACGGAAATAGATAGCGATATCGCCCGTTTTCAGCCGCTGCACGATGTCTACGGTCGACATGCCCAGCACCGCCTCATCAAAGGTAATTTCCGCCCTGGCGATATCGCGCCCCGCGCTGTCCCACACGGTTTTTGCGCTGACACCGTTCAGGGTATTGAGATGGGTGATAAACGGCGTCATGCGCTCCACCATCTGCGCACCGCTGGTTTTCTCCAGCCGCAGATAGCTTTCAATCGCCTGCGTCAGCCCCAGAATGCCCTCTTTGCCGATCTTCATCGCGCGGCCAATACCGTTGGACTGCTGCTTCACCCAGGCAACGTACTGTTTTTTACCGATCACCAAACCGCTGGTTGGCCCCTCGATCGCCTTGGCACCGCTGTAGATCACCAGGTCGGCCCCCATCTGGTAGTAGCACATCAGATCTTCTTCGGCCGCCGCATCGACGATCAGCGGCAGGTTGTGCTTGCGCGCCACCGCCGCCGCCTGCTCCACCGAGAGAATGCTTTTCTGCACGCAGTGGTGGGATTTGACGTACATGATGGCCGCCGTTTGCGGCGTGATGCAGGCTTCGATCTGCTCAGGGGAGCATTCGTTGGCATAGCCCGCTTCCACTACTTTGCCGCCGCCGAGGGCTACCATGGTGTCCACTGGCGCACCAAAGTTAACGTTATGGCCGCGGGGCAACACGATCTCACGTGGTTCATTCACCGCAGCCGAGTGCAGATTGACCAGCAGGTTGGCGTTATCTTTAACGATCACCGCCGCCACCGACTGGGCAATACCGGCAGAAGCGCAGGAGACAATCACCGCATCTTCCACGTTCAGCAGGTCAGCAATATAAGCGCCGGTCTTGTTCACCAGATCTTTGATTTCAAAGTAATGGTTCAGGCCGTAATCCACGGCGTCAATCACCTCCTGGCGCGGCGTGGAAACACCCAGAATGGTCATGCGACCAGACGTATTGATCACCTGTTTTAAATTATATTTTTCATAGACTGAAGACATCGGCAGCTTTCCCTTCATCGGTTAATAGGACTTCCCCGGCCACCACGGCGGCCAGCGGCACCAGCAGTTGTTCAGCGCTGACCGACTCCCCTTCGGAATCAGCAAACACCTGCGGCGCGGTGCGAAGTTCAAAAATGGTCAAATCGGCGTCAAAGCCAGGCTTCAAGCGCCCTTTGGTGGTCAGGCGCAGCGCCGCAGCAGCGTTTTCCGTGACGCAATCAATCACCTGCGGTAATGAAAGCCCAACGCTAAAGAACTTGGACATCACCGTCGCCAGGCTGTAAACCGGGCCGCTGATGCGGTTGCGGCAGTAGATATCGGAACTGATGGTGTGCGGCAAAATGCCCAGCGCGATCGCCTGTCTGGCGACCGCAAAACTGAAGCTGGCCGTGCCGTGGCCCACATCCAGCAGCACCCCGCGCTGCAACGCGCGCTGGATCGACTCGCGCAGCGTACCGGCTGGGGTCAGGATGCGGTTCGGTTTGCCGTTATAGCAGTGGGTAATGATATCGCCCTGGGTCAGCAGATCGGCAATCTCGTCCAGATCCGGCGGGTTGTTACCGATATGCACCATCAGCGGCAGTTGATGGTTTTCCTGCTGGATCTCTTTCGCCAGCACCAGCGGTTGGGTGCCATTCTGCCCCACCACGCTGCTGCTCATGCGCGCCTTGATGCCGATGATAAAACCCGGTTTGCCGTCGATGGCTTTTTTGACTTCCTGCTTATTGATATCCGCCATATCCGCCAGCTCATTCTGCCGCAGCAGGCCGATGCGCGAGATATTGAGAAAGGCAAATACGTTGGTTTTGGCACTGCGCGTCAGGGCGTAGAACTCATCGATATCGTCGGTGCCGGTGCTGCCCGCATCCACCACGGAGGTGACACCGCTGACAACCCCAACCCGATCCGGTTCATCATGGTAGATCGGCGAAGAGGGGTAGCAGTGTACGTGCGAGTCGATCCAACCGGCGCTCAGGTAATAATTCCCCGCCAGATCCCGTTGCTGATGCGCACCGGCGTCTGCTGCCACCTGCCCCACGGCAGCAATTTTGCCGTCTTGGATGGCCACATCGGCCAGGGTGCCATCCACCAGCTTGGCGCGGCGAATGATTAGGTCATACATACTTCGCTACTCCCTTTCGCCCCGAAGGATCTCCAGCGGGGCGAAATTTTGATTAAGAAATGGCTACCGGGAAGATCGCGCCTAAAATCATCGCCCCCAGGATCGCACCACCGGTGATCGGCTTGCCCCAGATGTAGAACAGCAGGGCTCCCAGCAGGGAACCGACGCCGATCGGAATCGAAGCGGCCATGGCAGACAGGATGATCAACGGCCCCAGGAAACGCCCGGAAGAGTTACCCGCGCCCATCATCACGTCTGCGCCGTAGGTGGAGTTGCTCTGGTTGATGGTGAATTTACGCGCCAGAATAATCACGTAGCCAATCGCCAGACCGATCACCAGGCCGGTCACCAACGAGGCCGCAAAGTTAGCCACCGGGAAGACGATCCCGGCACCGAGCAGCAGCGCCGGAACGCCGAGGCCGACACCGGTCTGGATCGCCCCACCGATATCCAGGATCCCCACCAGCGAACCTTCGATGATGCGGGCAAACAGGAAGCTGGCACCAAACGCCGCCACCGCGCCATACACCCCGGTATCCATGCCAGCACGCAGCATGGAGACAAACGCCACTTCGTTAAATGCGCCAATGCCGTACAGGTAATACATATGCGTCCCGGCAAAGACGCCGGACGAGAGCAGGCCAACAAAAATCGGGAACGACCAGTCGGCGTACCAGAAGCCTTTTTGAGTTTGTGTTTCCATCATCCAGCTCCTTATTTACCGCTCAGGGTGTTATGAATGGCATCCAGCCAGCCCGGCACGCCAAGGCTGAAGGACTCGAGGAATTTCAGATCAAAGCCGCGGAAGAAGCCACTTAGCACGAACAGCAGCACGATCACCGTCATCATGATCTTGGTGACTTTGTTCCAGCCACTTTCTTCGACGCCTTTACCGATCAGGATCCCCAGCACCAGGCCTGGCACGGCGTTACCCATAATCAGCTGCGCCAGGCCGCCAAAGATGGTGCCCCAGAAGCCAGAACGCTTGCCGGCCTCGATCGCCGCCAGCCAGAAGATCACCGGCATCACGGTATTCACCAGCAGGTTGGCGGCTGGCACCAGCACCTTGATCGCCGTTACCTGCAAGGCAGCGGGCACTGCAGAAGCGGTAGTGTTAAGGAAGGTCACGACCAGGATGCCGATGATGCCGCAGGCGATCGCCATTTTTTTCGGATCGTGCAGCGTTTCAGCCAGGTTACGGTTCTTGACCATCAAGGCCGCGGCACCCCAGTTGGGGATAATGCGGTGATCAACGTCCTGCGTGAAGGCACCCGCCGCCACGGAAGACGCCCAGGCGTTGAAGAAGAAGCCCAGACCAAATGAGAAGTGAGAGGCTGGATCGCCTTCGCAGGAATTCAGCTCACCCAAGGTGCGGAAAGCACCCATACCCTGTGTCGTCGGGGCGTGGAACATACGTGCGGCACCGGCCCCTACGCCGACACCAACCAGCCCGCCGATAATAATCGACTTAAATAAGATGATTAAAAACATTAACATCCCCTTTTATGCTATATCCCATCGTTTTCATCTTGTCGCCAGCCAATAACGCAACGCCTTGAAAAAGGGGGGGATAGCGTTTTTATTTAGTGGTGAAAATAACCTTTTCGGTATTGATGATCGTCACGTTCACGGTTATTTCCAAAGAGACGCTATAACTTTTTCTTTCACGCGGCAGAAAGAAGAAAAGAAATTTCTCTTTGGTGGTTTTTTCTTCCGCTTTTAATATGCTGACGTCCTGTGGTTCAATGCGCAGCAGGATATTACTGGTGGACTTTAATATCGCCCCCTGCACATTCGCCAAAGCGGAAGCAAAAGCTTTCGCCTTGCTGTCGCCTTTACCCTCCACTTTTACCGACGTGGTGTATTGTTCTTTCATTATGCATTGCCATATTTTTTGATGTAGGCTTCTACCAGCCGCTGCCCCAGTTCCTCTTTATCCATAAAGCCAAAGCCTAATACGTTGTAGCCTTCGTTGATCGCCGTTACGCCCTCTTCCACAGAGCGCATACCATATTTAGCTTTATAACCATGCTTGGTTTGCGCCGTGATCGCACCGGCACCGCCGCTGCCACAGAAGGAAATCCCCAACTGCGCGTTTTCCGCTTTCATTACGTCACCCAGCTTCATATCTGCCGCCACGCCTGGGATAACGACTGCTCTGCCACCGGCACTTTCAACACCCACGCCGACTTTCTGACCTTTGCCCAAACGATCGCCAATCACTACGGTAATTTGACCCATGGTATTCTCTCCTGATTGAATTTAATCCAGTATCCCCTGCATACTTCAGCAACTCGAATTATTTGGGGTATAAAACTTATTGGTTATTATCTTTAGCCACTTCAAAATGCACAGAAAGTAAGTAAGCCTCTTCAATCGGCAAGGTGGCGAACTTCCCCACAACCCGTTCGGCCATTTGCATGGATTCGGCAGAGATCTCGTCAAACAGTGACTTATCCACTTCCGGCAAAGGTTCACCGGTTATCGAACGCAATACCATGGCGCGAATATGTGACTCCAGCATTTGCTGTTGCACCGCATTGGTAAAAATATTCTCCGCACTCAGCATTGCGGTGATATCTGCCAGCACCTGCGTGGTGATCGTCGCCGCCTTGCTGATATCAGCCTGTTCAATTTCACTTACCGAAGCAGTTCCTTCATTCACTTTTCAGTCACCCCTGATTTCGGACATTAATCTGTAAGTTGTAAAGTGCATCATCGAATAATCCACTTTATCGGATGCCTTTACCCTAACCTTAAGGGCATTTCCTGTGTAGTCTGTTTTTTTCCAGTTCAAACTGGAAATTGAGTGACAGTTGGGGATCCATTTCGCAAAACGGTTCTTTTGCCAATAAGTTAATTAAATTACAAAAAGATAGCGCAATGGCCACTTTACAGTGGGCAAAAAACCAGCAAAAAACTTCGTGATCGGGATCTCTTCCTTTTCCGTGCCTAACCGCCTACTATCTTAAGTAGGACAAATTGCTATTTCTTACACCCCCGCACCCAACGGCGCGGGGGTGTTGCTTTGTGTTGTTTTTCCGAATTTATGGGCGCAGAAAGGGTGCCTTTTGATTTGACTGGAGAGTGGAATGACCAAACCAACCATTACCATTAATGAGCTGGATGCGGAACGCCTGGATGCCCTGCTGGCACAGCCTGCCTTTGCCAACACTGACGTCGCAGCCGCGCTGAATGCCGAACTGGATCGCGCAGATATCGTGCCACCATCGCAGATCCCAGCCAATGTCGTCACCATGAACAGCCGTGTGCGTTTCCGCGATCTGCATACCGCAGAAGAACACATACGCACGCTGGTATACCCGGCGTCGCTCAAAGACAGCAACGAACAGCTCTCCGTGATGGCACCGCTGGGCGCAGCCTTGCTGGGGATGTACGTGGGTAAACAAATTTCCTGGAAGCTGCCAAACGGCGAAGAGGCACGGATTGAAGTGCTGGAACTGCTGTATCAGCCGGAAGCGGCGGGTGAATATCACCGCTGAGGGGCGCAGTGACTGAAGGCACCGGCATAGACGGGCGGCGGAAACACCGCCCGCTACCGGCCTTAGCGGAACTTCTTATGATTGGTATCGCGGGTTTGCTTGAAATCCTGCGCAACTTTGCGCGCCTCTTCCAGTTTACCCTGATTCGCCAACGCCAGTGACTGATCGATCTGCCCGATTAACGTGGTCATCCCCTGGCGGAAATCCTTCATCTCGGCGCTGTCATGCGCCTTACCTTTCAGCTTCGATGGTGTGCCTTTCTCGGCGCTGACCGCAGCTGCGCGCATATTCTCCAAGCTCAACTTCAGCGTATCAACAGAATCAGTTTTCAATACGGTTTTATAATTACTGGCGATAGTGTCCATATCTGTTTCCAGATCGGACGCCATCAATGCCGAACTCGCACCCAACAGCGTCAATGCTACTAATGCTTTCAATGCTTTTTTCATACTCACCTTCCAGTTATTGTTTTATTTAACCCACAGATAACATAGGCAGAGAACGATAAATTCGAAACCCCCTATGGGTAAGAGAGGTTAAAAAAAGAGACTCGGCCGACAGAACGCCGGCCGAAAAGGCTTGATTACTGACCGGCAATCTTCATTTCTGGCAGCAGAATAGAACCGCATTGGATGTTACTGCGGGTTTCGATGTCGCTGCCGATGCTGACAATATTACGCAGCATATCTTTCAGGTTACCGGCAATGGTGATCTCACTGACCGGATACTGGATCTCGCCATTTTCCACCCAGAAACCGGAGGCACCGCGCGAGTAGTCACCGGTAATGCCGCTAACCCCCTGCCCCATCAGCTCGGTCACGACCAGGCCGGTCCCGAGCTGCTTGAGCATCGCGGCAAAATCGTTACCCTGCCCGGCAATACGCCAGTTGTGGATGCCCCCCGCATGCCCGGTGCTGTGCATACCCAACTTGCGCGCCGCGTAGCTGGTCAGCAACCAGGTTTGCAGCACGCCGTCTTTGACAATATCGCGGCGCTCGGTACGTACCCCTTCACTGTCGAACGGCGTGGAAGCCAGCCCTTTCAGCAGATGCGGATGTTCTTCAATGGTCATCCATTCCGGCAGGATCTGTTTGCCCAATGAATCCAGCAGGAAGGTCGATTTGCGGTAAACGCTGCTGCCGCTGATGGCGCCAACCAGATGGCCAAACAGCCCGGTTGCCACTTCAGAAGCGAATAAGATCGGTGCCTTCATGGTGGCTAACTTACGCGGCGAAAGGCGCGCCAACGTGCGGCGGGCACACTCCTGACCAACCCACTCCGGGCTTGCCAGATCGCCCATAGCACGGCCGATGGTATAGGCGTAATCCCGCTCCATATCGCCGTTGTGCTCGGCAATGACGCAGCTGGAAAGCGAATGACGGCTGGAGCAATAGCTTTGCAGCAGGCCGTGGCTGTTGCCGAATACCTTAATGCCGTAATGGCTGCTGAAACTGCCGCCTTCGGTATTGGTGATGCGCTTATCCGCCGCCAGCGCAACCTGCTCGGCGCGCGCCGCCAGCTCGATCCCGCGCTCGGCATCCAGCTCGGTCGGGTGGAACAGATCGAGCTCCGGTGCTTCAAACGCCAGCAGATCTTTTTCTGCTGGGCCTGCGTGAGGATCTGGCGAGGTATAGCGGGCAATATCCAGCGCCGCCTGCACGGTGCGGGAAATGGCATCCGGACTGAGATCGGTCGAAGAGGCACTGCCTTTACGCTGTTGATAATAAACGGTGATACCCAACGCGCCGTCGCTGTTGAACTCAACGTTTTCTACCTCACCAAAGCGCGTGCTGACGCTGATACCGGTGGTTTTGGTCACGGCAACTTCTGCCGCATCGGAACCGGCACGCGCCAGCTCTAAAGCCTGTGAAACGGCTTGTTCCAGCGCTTTGCGCTGTTCTGCAACTTGAGTGACTACTTTCATCAATCTGCCATAATTAATCAGAAAATCGCTGAGAAAAGTGCCGTATCGGTGCAATGCTAACAGCGGCGCCCCCTCTCCCTGTGGGAGAGGGAACTGGCTAGCCTTAACATACCGGCATTACCGCATCGGCGTGGTTTTGCGCGCTATAACGCGCCAAAATAATTCCAAGCTGTTTCCACTCACAGCAGCGCAGAATACAGCCGAATCTGTTTTTGAGTCTAACAGGAACTGTGTTGAATTTCGCATAATGTCGGCAACCTGTTAGGATTAGCCTCTTTTTAACGGAGCCTACCATGAACAAACAGCCTGAAGACTGGCTCGACGATGTCCCTGAGAACGAAAACGAGGACGATGACGAGATTATCTGGGTCAGTAAAAGTGAAATTAAGCGTGATGCTGAAGCGCTGAAAGACTTGGGGACCGAGTTGGTCGAACTGGGTAAAAATGCGCTGGAACGCATTCCGCTGGATGAAGATCTGCGTGCCGCTATTGAGCTGGCGCAGAAGATCAAAAAAGAAGGCCGCCGCCGCCAGATCCAACTGATCGGCAAACTGCTGCGCGCCCGTGATGTCGAGCCGATTCAGACCGCGCTGGATAAGCTGAAGAACCGCCATAACCAGCAGGTTTCACTGTTCCACAAGCTGGAAGCGCTGCGCGATCGCCTGGTGGAAGAAGGTGATGATGCGATCCCCTCGGTGCTGGATCTGTATCCAGAGGCCGATCGCCAACAGCTGCGCGCGCTGGTGCGTAACGCGCAAAAAGAGAAGGCCGCTAACAAGCCGCCGAAATCGTTCCGCCAAATCTTCCAGTACCTGCGCGATCTGGCCGAGGCGCAACAGTGATCGTCAGCAGCATCACTCTGGGATGAACCCTGTTCATCCCCGGTGATGCACCGCTGCCCCCCCTGCTTCACGGATATTGAACCGCAGGTCACCCTCCAGCTCTTCTTCCGCCTCTTCAAACAGCAGAATAATGGCACCAAAACGGCGTTTACGGCGGGCGTTGAGATTGGCAAATTCAATCTCAACCGGCAGGCTGATGTCGCCGGTCACCACATCCCACAGCGCGTCCAGATTGGCGCCAAATCCTTCACCCAGCGCGAACTTGTCGGCAAATTGCTGATAAAACGCGGGTAGATCGGGTATCTGGTTAAAATCGAACTCTATTTTCCCCATCGATTCACTCCATCCGCATGAAGTTTTTATAATGGTCGCGCGTGATAAAAATCAGACCGTCGCTGGAATACAACAGGCGATCGGCCCCGCGTCGGCCGCACTGGTAATTGACGTCTGCCTCGCGCCATACCCGGTTGTTGGCCACCGGTAAACGCCCTTCACGGTTAGAGAAACGATCGCCGCCAATCGCCTTGCCCGGCAATACCCTGCACAGGTTGCCGTCACCCGCATCCCAGCCCTGCTCACGCGCCTGTTTTTTGGTGAGGTAATAATCCGGCAACCGTTGATGCTGCTGCAGATAGCGGGCCACGCGTTTCGGCTCCGTCAGCTTGTCGATACTTTCAGCCGCAGCGCTGGCAGCAGATACAGGGGCGATCGCCCGTTCGCTATTATTGCCGTGCAGTGCGCTGAAAGCGGCCACCACAATGGCGATCAGCATCGCCACAAGGGTACGTTTATTCATATTTTCCCTGAATGAGGTGAATGCCTCATTATGGCTAAACTTATAGCAAAAAATAATGAATCAGAGATGACTGAAATGTAACCGTTTCATCTGCTGACCTTCATCCCGCGCAGAGTCTGCGCTCTTGCTATCAATCATGCCATTTTCCAGCACCGCTGACACGCGGAACACCCGTATATTTTCAGCGTAAAACGCCTCAATCAATTAACGCGTGGCGATAGCGATGCAGCATGTCCGCCAAGCGTTTGACCGGCGCGGTCACGCTGAGCGGCGCACTGTTATCCACCAGCTTCTGCTGGTATTCATTCATCTCTTTCAGCAGCCGATCGTAGTAGTAAGCCCGTTTTCCGCCGCTCTTGGCGGAAACCACATGATCGGCGGTATTGCGGATCTGTTTGTGGAACACCGACAGCTCTTCCTTGGCCGGGATCTCGGTCATCTGCATACGCTGGTGAGCGATAATCAGGTTGAGCCCCAACCGATATTTAGCGATGTCGTTCGGGAACATCATCAGCAGTTGGTTCAAACGCTGATAGAGCGCTGGCAGGTGGTTTTCACGCCGCCGCGCCGCTTGAGTGGTTAACGCCGAAACGGCACTGCTGACCAGTTGATTCATCAGCGTGCGGCCGGTGCGTTCCCGCGAGGTATCGCGGATCAGGAACAGCACGATCATCGCGACAAAGCAGCCGATGATCTGGCCGATCGCGCTGTCGATAAACGTCGTCACTGAGAAATGCATCGGGTTGCTCAACACAATAATATTGATGGTGCTCGCCAGCGTGCCCAGCGAACCCAGGCGGCGCTTCTGCACTTCGATGCCGATAAAAAACGCCAGCGTTCCCAGGCTCAGGCACAGCAGGAACATGCTCTGCTGGGTTTGCGGCAAGATAAACATGTAGAACAGCGCCCCCATCGGAAAGGCGATCAACACCCCCAACAGGAAATCAAACGCCATCATTTTCGGGTTCGGCGTACGCATCGCCAAGGCGGTCACAATGGCGATCATCATCATGCAGCCGCTGCCGGAGGTCCAACCGGTCCACAACCAGAACAAACAGCCGATAGACGTGGCCGCCCAAGAACGCAGGCCGTTAATCAACGCATGATGACCTTCCGCCGAAGCCGTTTTCACCTCAACTTCACTGGCCAATATCTCGTTTTCAACGGCGCTGATGCCACTGTTGGTGTGCACGCCTTTCGCCACCAGCAGGTAGCGCGTCGCCGTACCGACCCAAGTGCTGACGGTGAGCAGCGTTTCATCGGTGCGGTTAGTGGCCAACACCTGACGCACCAATTTCAGCTGTTTATGCACTTCCTGCGGGGTTTCAGCGGGTACCAGCAACAGTTGGCGAATGTTTTCCTTCACTGCATTGGGGTAATTCAGCAGGATCAGATAGGTTTCACAGGCCTGAGTAATCAGCGTCAGCGAAAGGGTGTGCAGTACGCGCACCCGGCGGTTTACCCGCTGCCAACGCGAAGACTCCAACATCAGGTTGCTGCGCATGCCGTTCAAGGCGGTGGTGCTTTTTACCAGATCGCTCCAGGCACGATCGATATCCTCTTTCTCTGCATTGCTGATGCACATCTGCATCAGCCGGTATTGCCCCACCAACAGTTGATCCACAACACGGTCGATATCCTGTTTGATCGAACGCGGCGAAAACAACAGATCGGCCAACACTGCGCTGAGAATACCGAGCACAATCTCGCTACAGCGCTCAAGGGCAAACTGTGGTGCCTGCATCAGCGCAGAGGTGCTGCTGGCCGAGGTGACGATAATAATCAGCGCCGTATAGCCCGCCAACCCCCAGGCATAGGAGTTCTCAACTTTAACCAGCGACGAGATCCAGGTACACACCCCGAGCCAGACACAGCACAGCATCAGCATCACCACCGGCGCACGCGCGCAGGTGACGATAATCACCAGGCCGACAAAACAGCCGACAAAGGTGCCAATAATACGCAACCAACCGCGATAGCGGATGGCACCAGAAAAGGGCTCGCCCCCTGCGGCAAAGGCGGGGCCAGCCACGACGATCGCCGCCGTCAGCACCGACCAGCGCGGCGTTTCCAGATTGAGGTGAAAACCGACAAACAGCGCGAAAACGATCGCGAAGCTGAGTTTGCAGGCAAACCTCAGGCGAACAAACGTTGGGCTATTCATCAGCCAAACTCACGCAGCCGGTGCATCAGGCGGGCAAAGGGTGAACCGTTATCGTTGCCGTCGTTCTTACCGGTAATCACCACGGTGGCGGTGGTTCCTGCCGGGTAGGGGTGCTGCTGATCTTTCTCATCCAGCAGGATTTTCACCGGCACGCGCTGCGCCAAGCGCACCCACTCCAGGTTACTGTCGATCGACGCCAGCCCTTTGCTGTTCACGGTGCTGCTGCTGTTATTCACCGCTGCCGCCAGGCTGTCGACGGTGCCATGCATGATGCGGTTGCTGCCCAACGGAGTGATCTCCACCCGATCGCCCTGCTTCAGACCATTCAGCTTGGTTTCTTCCAGGTAGGCCAGAATATAGAAGGTATTTTTCTTCACCAGCGCCACAGCGGTGGAACCACGGGTGATAAACTCCCCGGCGTGCACGTTCAGGTTGGTCACCCAACCGTCGGCAGGTGCCCGCACCGTGGTGCGATCGAGATCCAACTGCGCCAGATCGCGAGCGGCAATCGCCTTGGCCAACTGATGCTGCACGGTTTGCAATGAGTTGCTCGACTGGTCGATCTCTTCCTGCGACATCGCCTGAATGCCCAAGCGCACGCGGCGGCCCGCCTCACGTTTTTTCTCTTCAGCCAGCGCCTGATAATAGGCCACGTCCGCATTGGCTTGCGCCAATGCCTGCTGGTAGCGAGGCTGATCGATCACAAACAGGATCTGGCCCTTTTTCAGCAGTTGGTTATCCGTGACCGGTATCTCGGTCAGCAGGCCGCTCACGTCTGGCGCGATCGCCACCACATCGGCGCTGAACTTGGCATCACGCGTCCAGGGGGATTCGGTATAAAACGACCAGGACTTAAACACGGCGATAGCGGCCAGCACGACCAGAATCAGGGTGATCGCAATTCGGGTCATTTGTATTGAAAAAGTTTTCACAGCCACCTCAAACAAAAAGACATGAAACCAGATAAAACAAGCAGCAATACAACGCAGTGTTGAACAACGCTGGATGCCAGACAAAATCGTAAATCCCGGTCGGTTGCAGCAGGCGGCGCGCGACAAAAAACAGCACCAACGACGCCAACAGTTCAAAAAATACCGGCGGGAACGACAGTCCAAAAATGACCATAACCGGAAGCAAACTCATTACTTTATCCTTAAATGTTTACTGCACCGGGGAATCGCACCCTGCTGATTTCACATTCTCTTTACATTTTGGCCGAAGGACGCCAAACGCCGCACCTAGACAGTGGCCAGGCCGCGAACCTGAAAAAGGGTTAGACTACGAACATAGACTCATGAAAGGGAATGCATGGCCGACGGCGGTAAGCCGCGATAGTGCCGGCCATGCTCAAGCGCTCAGAAGGATACACCCGACGCGGTTATATTAGCCTGCTTAGGATATACTCATCTATAATATGTGATCTAAATCACTTTTAAGCCAGAGTGAACAATGGAAAGACTCAAACGGATGTCGGTGTTCGCCAAAGTTATTGAATGTGGGTCATTTACTGCGGCAGCGCGCCAGCTCGGTATGAGCGTTTCATCCATCAGCCAAACCGTGTCCAAGCTGGAAAATGAACTGCAGGTAAAATTGCTCAACCGCAGCACGCGCAGCATCGGCCTGACCGAAGCGGGCAAAATCTACTATCAGGGCTGCCGCCGGATGCTGCAGGAAGTTACCGAAGTGCATGAACAGCTTTATGCACTGAACAATACTCCAACCGGCACTCTGCGTATCGGCAGCTCTTCCACCATGTCGCAGAACGTGCTGGCCACCATGACCGCTGAAATGCTGCAGGAATACCCTGGCTTGACGGTGAATCTGGTCACCGGTATTCCGGCTCCCGATCTGATTGCCGACGGATTGGATCTGGTGATCCGCACCGGGGCGTTGCAGGACTCCAGCCTGTTCTCCAAACGCCTGGGCTCCATGCCGATGGTGGTTTGCGCCGCCAAAAGCTACCTCAGCCAACACGGCACGCCGCAAAAACCGAGCGATATGGCGAATTTTTCCTGGTTAGAATACAGCGTGCGGCCAGACAGCGAATTCGAACTGATGGCCCCGGAAGGCATCAGCACGCGCATTTCCCCGCAGGGGCGCTTCGTGACCAATGATTCGCAAACCATGATCCGCTGGCTGAACGCCGGGGCCGGGATCGCCTATGTTCCACTGATGTGGGTGATCGAAGAAATCAAACGCGGCGAGATCGAAATCCTGTTCAAGCGCTATCACTCAGAGCCCCGACCGGTATACGCCCTGTACACCGAAAAGGACAAGCTGCCGCTGAAGGTACAGGTGTGCATTAATTACCTGACTGAATACTTTAAACGCGTGGCGGCCGTCTATCAGGGTTACCGCTGATTAAGCGCCGCAGACGCTAATAGACAACACGTGTTACCTAATATTTTACCTGCTGGTAATCAGATTCGCGGCAAAGCGGTTATCTGGCAATTATCCCTTTTCAGTAACGCAAAAAACCACGGTAATTAGCCGGTGAAGAACATTCCGCCAAACGCTCGCCAAGCCGGATTTTGCTGCACTTGCCACCGCCCCGGCGGGTGTGATTAATTAATTCAGGCAAGGTAATTGATGCTGTTTCTGGCAGATTGAAATTCACCCCTCATAAGAAAAACTCAGGACAACTTTACAGGAATCACCATGGAAAGAATCCCCCGCACGCACGTGGTTTATGCCATGTCGCGTGATAACTCCCCTGTGGCAAAAATTGCCAGCGGCAGCGACGTCTGCTTTGAAACCTGTGACTGTTTCGAAGATCAGATCGCTTCTGAACACGCCGCGTTTACCGAATTGGATTGGAACCGCATCAACCCGGCTACCGGGCCGGTCTATGTGCAGGACGCACAGCCAGGCGACGTACTGCGGGTAGAGATCAAACGTATCACTCCGCGCAGCCACCAAGCGGTGATGGTCACAGCACCGGGCTTGGGCGTGATTGGCGATGAACTGCAACAGCCGCAGATCCGCACCGTGCCGCTGGAAGAGGGTTTTGCCCTGCTGCCAGGCGGCGTGCGTTGGCCGCTCAAACCGATGATTGGCGTGATTGGCGTGGCACCCGCCGGTGAAGCCGTGCCATGTGGCACACCGGATGCACACGGCGGCAACATGGACTGCAAGATCATCACCGAAGGCTGCACGCTGTGGCTACCGGTCAACGTGGAAGGCGCGCTGTTTGCGCTCGGCGATCTGCATGCCGCCATGGGCGATGGCGAAGTTTCGGTATGCGGCTTGGAGATCCCCGGTGAAGTGGTGGTCAATCTGACCGTGGTGAAAAACCGCCCGCTGCCTACGCCGATGATGAGCACCAAAGAAGCGCTGTACACGCTGGCTTCCGCCAAGACGCTTGATGAGGCTGCCCAACTGGCGACCCGCAATATGGCGCATTTTGTTGCCAATAACAGCACAGTCACATTGGCCGACGCCATCAATCTGATGAGCATCACCGGCGATCTGCAGATCTGCCAGGTGGTTGATCCGCTGAAAACCTGCCGCTTTGCCCTGCCACGCAGCGTTGCCGCGCAGTTAAATATTCAGCTGGATTAAGGAGCCAAAGCAATGTCTGTTGAACAATTTGGCTATAAGCAGGAGCTGCATCGCACCCTTACGCTAAAAGATCTGGTGATTTACGGCATGATCTTCATGGTGCCGATCGCGCCGTTTGGCGTTTTCGGCTACGTCTGGGAAGGTTCGCAAGGCATGGTCGCCTTGGCTTACCTGATCGGTATGGTGGCAATGTTTTTCACCGCCATGAGCTACTGGTCGATGTCGCGTGCATTCCCGGTTTCCGGCTCGGTGTATGCCTATGCACAGCGCGGCATCCATGAAACCGTCGGCTTCTTCGCCGGTTGGCTGATCCTGCTGGATTACATTCTGGTGCCTTCGCTGCTGTATATCGTCAGCGCCGCAGCCCTTGGCCCGATTCTGCCGGGCGTGCCTGCCTGGGTGTGGATCGTGACGTTTATCGCCATTAACAGCGTAATCAACCTGATCGGCATCCAGTTTACCGCCAAAGCCAACCGCTACATTCTGGTGGCAGAGATCGTGATCCTCACCATTTTCGTGGTGATGGGGCTGATTGCTCTATACAGCGGTGAAGGTTCGGGCGGCTTGACGCTCAATCCGCTCTACAACGCCGAAAAATTCAGCCTGCCGCTGGTAATGGGGGCTGTGTCGATCGCCGTGCTGTCATTCCTGGGCTTTGACGGTATTTCGACGCTCTCTGAAGAGAGCAAAGGCGGCGCCGATGCGGTGGGTAAAGCCTCGCTGTTTGCTTTGCTGCTAGTAGGATCGCTGTTTATTCTGCAAACCTGGATCGCCGCCGATCTAGCCGCCGGCCACAACTTCAATAACCTGGATACCGCGTTTTACGACACCGCCAACCTGGCCGGTGGTGCCTGGCTGAAGCAGGCCACCATCTGGGCCACCGCGCTCTCTTGGGGGATCGCCAACGCCTTGGTAGCCCAGGCGGCGATTTCGCGCATTCTGTTTGCCATGGGGCGCGATCGCCAGTTGCCGAAAATCCTGGCGAAGGTGCATCCCCGTTTCAAAACCCCTTACGTCAGCACCCTGCTGGTGGCGGTGATCTCCCTCGGTTCGGGGCTGTACTTCAACGGCAGCATCGACAACCTAAGCCGCCTGGTGAACTTCGGCGCACTGATGGGCTTTTTGATCCTGCACCTGTCGGTGATTAACCACTACATCATCCGCCAGAAATCCACCGCCTGGGTGAAGCACCTGCTTTTCCCGCTGGTTGGCCTGGCGATTATCGGCTTCGTGCTGTACGAAATGGATATTGAAGCCAAAGTCCTCGGCCTGAGTTGGCTGGCAGTGGGTATTGTGTACTATTTTGTGTTACGCGTTATTCTGAAGCGTAAACCCGTACTGGAATTAGAAGGCTAAGAAATAGCATTATGTGCCCTGGTGAATGTCAGGGCACATTTATCACGCTGAAGGTCATTATTTTTAACCATTAAGTTTGCTCGTCAAAATAATAAAGTAACAACAATAAAATAATAACGGCAGATGATTAATCCATTTGATATATTTCTTTAGCATTACCAGGGCTGAGAATACGTCTAATTATGTCACAAGTAATTAGCGTTATATACCCAAAATAATTCGAGTTGCTTGTAGGCGGCAACTGAATGACAAATCGGTCTTTGACCGATTTGAACAGCGCTTGCGCTGGCCCGTAGGGTGAGCCTCGAAGAGGCTCATAATCCCTAGGAGCTTACTCAAGTAAGTGACTAGGGTGAGTGACAAATCTGCTAAGCAGATTTGAACGCTGCTTGCAGCGGCCCCGAAGGGGCGAGGCCCAATATGGGCCGAGTAACGCAGCCAACACCCAAGCAACTTGAAGTATGAAGGGTATAGATACATTGACCGTAATTATTTCAACGTGTTGCTGTATCTTGAAATCCATGAAGGATATATCTTTTCTATCAAAGGGAGTTTTCATGAAACGTAGGACCTTTGTATTATCCACCGTATTATCACCGTTTATACTTTCAGCCTGTAATGATTGGAGCGGTACGTCTATCACGCACGGCAAAGATAATAAGCCCCCTGTCCCTGCCGATCCTTATTGGGATAATGCCGCCGTACAAAAGATTATTAAGGATATTCGCCTGCCCGTTTTCCCCACACAGGACTTTTCAATCACCCATTACGGTGCACAGTCTGGGGGCAATGATGATTGCTTAAGTGCTTTTACCGCCGCCATTCAGGCCTGTCATGATGCCGGTGGCGGCCGCGTCGTCGTACCGTCCGGGACCTGGTTGGTGAATGGCCCGATCACACTGCTTTCCAACGTTAACCTGTACCTTGAGAGTACCGATACTGTTGTGCTGTTTGGTACCGACCCAGCGTTCTATCCCACCGTGCTGACACACTTCGAGGCCAATCCCTGCTATAACTACTCACCTTTTTTGTATGCCTACCAGGCTAACAATATTGCGGTCACCGGATTAGGGACATTTGACGGGCAGGCTAGTAAAACAGCGTGGTGGCCATGGAAAGGTTCTACTACCTATGGCAACGATCCCAGCAGCGCCAACCCAATTATTTCCGGTAATCAGGCAGCCGAAAGTGACGCATTGAAAAACAGCGCTGACGAGCAAAGCTACCTGCCTTGGAGCGAGCGGGTATTGGGCTATACACCGGCATTCGGTCCCAATGCCAATACCGGCAAGATGAGCTTTTTGCGGCCAAACTTTGTTGGATTCTGGGGATGCGAGGCGGTTCTGATCGAGGGCGTCACCTTTACCCGATCGCCGATGTGGATCGTGGCTCCGGTACTGTGCACCGATGTGACGGTGCGTGGTGTGACCGTTGAAAGCCTTGGCACCAACAACGACGGTTGCGATCCCGTATGTTGCTCAGGCGTGCTGATCGACGGCTGTACCTTTAACACCGGTGACGACTGCATTGCCATCAAGTCTGGCCGCGGCGGAGATGGCTTCAACTTCTCTCCTGACGGCACCGGCGGCCCACGCCCCTCTTACAACATCGTGATCCAGAACTGTAAAATGGCCGAAGGGCATGGCGGCGTAACCTTAGGCAGTGAAATTTCTGGCGGCGTCTATAACGTTTATGCGCAGAATATCACCATGAGCAGTACCAATTTATATGCTGCCCTACGCTTGAAAAGTAACAGTGGGATTGGCGGCTATATCCGCAATATCTACATGCGTAATATCAACGTACCCGCAGGGACGTCAACCGCCAATAACCTCTATGGTGCGCTCCTGCTGGACGGCAACTATAACGGTTACGCCAGCCCTCAGCAGAATAGCGGAGGAACGCGCAACTATGAGATGCGCGATATCTTTGTCAGCGACTTCCAATGTGGGCCTTCCAACGCACCGATATTTATCAATATCTATGCCCCCGACTTGGCCGCGGCAAGCAGTGCGCCAGGAGAGAACTGCATTATTAAAGATATCAATGTGCGCCATTCCAGCTTCGGCACCACGGCGCGCGATCCCGCAGGCGTTGCCGCAGTGGTTTACAACCTGGGCGTGCAATCTGGAAAAGCGGGCACACCGCAGCTATCGGCACCAGAACCAGAGTTGGCGGGCCTGCAAGCCCCAACGCTGATTGACGTCACCGTTAATAGTTCGGATCAGAGTACGGCGATGGTTTAATCGTTAGAAAATAGAGCAATGCTCCCTTAGGCGCAGAGAGGCTGCGCCTAGAATGTTAGTACCTTGAGAAAAAATGCTCCGATTACAGCGGCGAGAACTTGATGTTTTTAAGGAATAAAAGCAAAACTCCCGCCACGATGCATGGAGCTTTTATCTGGTTAATAAGATGATAATAATTTCTCGATTGCTTTTTTATCTTTTTCATGGAAAACAACTTCTAATTGATGTTTCTCATCATTCACCCAATCCAAGACGGAATCTTTTAACACTTCTAAATATATACGCAAGTCAATATCAGGAATACTCGGCAATGACTCATGCACAATCATTATTTTACCTTCCCCAATCCAACTAAAATCACGCAAACAATCATAGAGAGAATTCCAATCAAAAGAAAAATATCCAGGAAGCCAAAGCAAGTAATAAAGAGACTTTAACAATTCATCACTGTTATTAATAGTAGGATCTACTCTGGCTACAAACACCTCACTACCATCATAACATACAGAATTATCTGCAAATTTAAATTGATTCATCACATCATCTCCTTATTTTTATTAACATATTATAATTATTATTCGTACAATAAGCTTTAACACTTTACTCCAGAATGAATTCATTAATTAATTAATTAATTATCTGTTCTGATATAGTTGGTATTAGATGAAAACATTCCATATATTATCACGTAGGTTTTATAAGTAAAACTGACTTAGCTTTTTTACAATCAGATAAACCTTGAATATATAGACATGTTTTTTGTGTGGTCATATGGAATTCGGTTAAGTTTGAGTTTTAAATCTATAGCTCTAAAAAATGGCGTGCCAAACCGGCCAACACAATTGCTCATCAAGGGTTGCTGGCTAGAACAACGTTCCAAGTCAGTTGGCAGGGACATTCCATCTAATACTTAAAGATACTCTTTGGGGGCATTTTTTAACTGTTCATTTAGCGATCAATCCTCTGGTTTAGATTTTTTGCTATTCCATTTAACACCACTAGTAAGCCACTTCTCTCTATATCCTTTTATCCCTGTTAACGTTGCATCCTCATATCCAAATTCAACGCCACAACAATCATATATATTAAAAGTCATATTCTTTTCATCATCTCCCCAGAGAGGATCTGACTGCTCAGACCCACCGATTTGACATACATAAATCTCATTTTCGCTGTGCATTAAAATCGACCAAATTCGTTTCATAACCATGATCCGCAAGATATGGTGCCACCGAGCCCGAAGTGCTCCGGTTGCAGAGGCGAAATGACAGAGGATTTATGACTTAGCAGTAAGCTCCTCGGCCAGCTGGCCGGTAGTTATATTACTCATAAGAAGATAAATTATCTATTTTCTTTATGTCTAACAGTAACTGCTCATCAAGAGTAGTTTTATCTACTTGGTTTAAAATATAACTTATTCTTTTTAGAGAAGATAGAACGCCTTTTGCTTCCTTGAGACTTAAAGATGCGATTGATGATATTAATTGCCCACCGTAATCTTCTCCAGCTAAAGGATCTCCTCGTAAGATCGATTCTGCTCTTGGCAATATATGAACTAAAAACAGACCCTGCCTTATGGCTCGAGCAATATCCCCAACATCCAACTTACCAAGCGGTACATCTACGATACTGCTAAACCACTCATCAAGAGATGACCTAGTATTAGGCTCATAATTAATGCCTTCCGCTATTAATAGATCCCTAAATGTTGTCATATGTCGCATCCTTTGATCGCCGACTCTATTCTCTTAACCGCCTCTGTTGCTCCTCCTTAAGCTACCTGAGCTTCCGGATTATTAATATTTTTTAGCGTGTTTGTATGATTCTTTAAACCATTAAGGGTATTTTTCATCTATTTGATATGGCTCCAGTTTTCCCCACTTCCATCAGGCTGAGTCTAACGCTGCGTCGAATGCCTTGTCCTTCTCATTCAGGTCATTAATGAGCTTCTCTGCCTGCGCCTTCTTCTCACCGTCCAAATATGGCGATGACCACTTCGCATCCTGACTTCTTTCTCATCAGTCGCACTCAGCGCGTTATTCTCCATCATAATAAAGCACAAATATCTTCTAAATGGCTTAAAAATTTTATTTAATTTTAGGTTAATAATAACGATAGCAAATTACACCTATACAAAATTTTTAATTTCGCACAAAAAAGGGGCTTACGCCCCCATGGATGCAGACAAGACATCCCATCATTTACGTGGCATTACGCCGTGCCGCCAACGGTCAAAGAATCCAGCTTCAGCGTTGGCTGACCAACGCCGACTGGCAGGCTTTGCCCTTCCTTACCGCACACGCCAACGCCTTTATCTAACGCCAGATCGTTACCCACCATGGAGATCTGCTGCATCGCTTCAATACCGGAACCGATCAGCGTTGCGCCTTTCACCGGCTTGGTGATACGGCCATTTTCGATCAGATAGGCTTCGGAAGTGGAGAACACGAACTTGCCGGAGGTGATATCCACCTGGCCGCCGCCAAAATTCGGCGCATACAGGCCATATTCCACGCTGGCAATGATATCTTCCGGCGTTGATTGGCCCGCCAGCATATAAGTGTTGGTCATGCGCGGCATCGGCAGATGAGCATAAGACTCACGGCGGCCGTTGCCGGTAGGTGCAACCCCCATCAGGCGCGCATTGAGCTTATCCTGCATATAGCCTTTCAGGATGCCGTTTTCGATCAGTACGTTGTACTGGCCAGGAACGCCTTCATCGTCAATCGCCAACGAGCCGCGGCGGCCCTGAAGGGTGCCATCATCCACCACGGTGCAGAGTTCGGAAGCCACCCGTTGGCCCATCTGGCCGCTGAACACGGAGGTACCACGGCGGTTGAAGTCGCCTTCCAGCCCATGGCCGACCGCTTCGTGCAGCAACACCCCTGGCCAACCGGCGCCCAATACCACCGGCATGGTGCCTGCAGGGGCGGCAATGGCGGAAAGATTGATCAGCGCCATGCGCACCGCCTCTTTGGCGAACGCATCGGCACGCACTTCACCATCAACCATTTCCAGGAAATAGTCATAGCCGAACCGGCCACCGCCACCGCTGGCACCACGCTCACGCTTGCCGTCTTCCTCCACCAGCACGCTGACGGAAAAACGCACCAGCGGGCGAACGTCCGCCGCCAGCGTGCCATCGGTGGCCGCGACCAGTATCTGTTCATACACACCGGTGATGCTGGCCGTCACTTCCTGTACCCGCTTATCTGCGGCGCGCGCCACTTTATCCACCCGGTGCAGCAGAGCGATTTTTTCTTCACGCGGCAAACTTTGCAGCGGATCGAGCAACGGATACAACGCCCGATGGCTGATTTCACCCAAGGTATGAACCTTGCCGTTGCCGGTTTCGCGCACAATGCTGCGCGCCGCGTGGGCACTCTGGTTCAGGGCATTGAGGGTGATCTGATCGGCATAGGCAAAACCGGTTTTTTCACCGCTGACGGCACGCACGCCGACACCTTGGTCGATATGGTAAGAACCATCTTTGATAATCCCGTCCTCAATCACCCAGCTCTCATGGTAGCTGGACTGGAAATAGAGATCGGCATAGTCGAGGCGGCGTTCGGCCAGTTGACCTAATACAGAGAACAGGTCTTGGTGACTCAGCTTATTTACAGCGAGTAATTGCTCACTGACAAACGTCAGGCTCATAGTTTTTTCACTCTTGATGTGAGGAGGAGGGTTCAACCGGCGCAATCAGCGACGGTTGGAATCTGTTGTGCTGCATCACCGGCATCTGAGTACGAATGGTTTTCAACGCGCCAATATCCACGCGCACCTTCAATGCAGAGACCCTGTCGGCGTTTTCTGCCAGCACAGTGCCCCAACCGTCAACCGCGATAGAATGGCCCCAGGTGCGGCGAGTGGCGCCATGGCGGCCAACCTGCGCCGGTGCCAGGATCACGCATTGGTTCTCGATCGCCCGCGCACGCAGCAGTATTTCCCAGTGAGCCTCGCCGGTGAGGCGGGTAAATGCCGCTGGCACCGAAATCAGTTCCGCACCTTGCGCCCGCAGCGCCTGATATAAACCCGGGAAACGTAAATCGTAGCAGATCGTCATCCCCAACCGGCCAACGGGGGTATCTACCACCGTCAGTTGCTGGCCATGCTGATAGGTATCCGATTCGCGATAATGTGCATGCATATCGTTGATATCGACATCAAACATATGCATTTTGTCATAACGGGCACGAATTTCACCCTGATCGTCAAAGAGCAGGCTGCTGGTGGTAATGCGCTGCGGATCTTCGCGGCTGACCAGCGGCATGGAACCAATCAGCAGCCACACGCCGTAGCGGCGAGCCATTTCACGCACCGCCTGTTGCAGCGGCCCGTCTCCCTGCTGTTCTGCATGTTCCCGATAGGCGGCCGCGTTGGCAAACAACAAGGCATTTTCCGGCGTCATGACCAGTTTCACCCCGGTATTGAGCTGCTTGATTTGCTGCTCAATCTGGGCCAGGTTATCTCGCACCTGATCACCACTACACAGTTGTAACAACGCAACGTTAGCATTTTTCATGGCGCCTTCTCCTCTTTTGGCTTACGCAACACCTCATTGATGCTTGGCTGATCCAGGCTACCGCTGATGTCATAGCGGATAAACGAGATCTTGCTCCACAATGGCCCCAGCACTTTGCTGGCGGCAAACACCGCCGCACCGACAATCGGGTTAATCACAAACGCCGTCGCAACGCCCACCGTGGCCGAAAGCTCAGGCGCAACCACCGCCTGCATATCAATCTGGCGACGCACCAGATCAATCTGGCCCCTCATGGCGATATCGGCCGCCAATCCATCAATGAATAAATTGTCTGTGTGCATTATGCCATCTTTCGACCAGATGGTGCCGCGTATGGAATCAAAGTAGAAACCATTACCAAAAGTATCCCTGAAATCGAACTGCAATTTACGCAGCAGAGCATCAAAACTCACCAGCCGCAACAACTGGCCGGCTCGGCCACCGCCGACGTTGTCAATCTCGCCTTTACCCAGATCAATCTTCATGGTGCCATTCAGCGTATTGATCTGTGGTTTCCACGGCTGGCCATGCCAGAACAGATCAAAATCTATCGTATAGGGAGCATCTTTCAGCGGGATAGTCACGCCGAAGAAACTGGCGGTCTGATCGATCTTGCTGCCCAGCAGCCTGCCTTTCAGCGCGCTGCGCTCTTCATGGCTATTCTGTTTCCACAGGCCTGTCGCCGTCATGCGCCCCTGGCCGGTATCCACCAAACCGTGGGTCAGAACCAGGGAGTCACCGTCATTTTTAATATCGGCTTCGACTTTGCCTAAACTCTGCCCTAACAGCCAGCATGACTCACAGCGCAACATGACCGAAGGCCAGTCGTGGAACGATATCTTGTCAGCCGCCAGCGGATTGGCGCTGCCTGGGGTACTCTTATCGTCAGAGAACTGCGGATTGTAATAAAGAAAGCTAATACCCAGTTGCCACGGGCCGTGATCCGGCATTTTCAAGCTGCCATCAATCTCATTAGCCTTGGCAGTGATGGTATGCATACCCCCAAGCTGTTTCTCTACCGCAAGCTGGAGGTTGTGCCACGCCTGCCCACCCAACAGAAGCTGCGGCGTCTTGAGTGTCACCTGCGTTGGGAAACTGAAATTACCTGGCTTACCGGCGTCACTGCCCGGTTTAAGCGCCGGTGCCAACAACGCCAACCATTGTTCACCGTCTAGCGGCGGCAGGTTCAGCATCAGCGCTGGGTCTTTAGGTAAATCAGGGATAGCACTGCTGCCGGTTTGCCACGCAGCGCGTGCCAGCGATACCTGCCGATCGGCCAACAGCCATTCGCTGTTAAAGTGGTTCTGCTTGCCCGCACTGCCGCTGAGGGTGAAACCGTACAGGCCACCTTTCGCTTTCACACTGATTGGTAACGCGGCTCCCGCCGGTTTATCCAGCGGCGCAGGTAAGTTACTGCTCACTTTTTTTAGATCGGCGTTTACTCCCACTTCATAGCTGGGTTCGCCCTTTTGCGGCAGATGGATGGCGACCTCGCTTTGCCACGCTGCGCTACCCTTGAGGGATTTTGCCACCTCTGGCGGCACGCCTTCGAGTTTACCCGGTTGCCAGTCGCCTTTCAGCGCCACATTGACCTGATAATCCTGCGGCGCTTCCTGCGTGGTGAAGTTAATGGCCAGCGGTTGACCAAACCAACTGGCCGCCAGGGTATCGCTATCCAGATTGCCGTTATTGAAGCGGAATTTACCGCTCACATTCTCCAAGCGGCTGGCCAATGGTTTCACCAGCAAAGAGTTATTGTGCAACGTCACTTCACCCAGGGCCGTGACCAGCTCACCGTTCAGTGGGATATCTAGGTGTAAGCGCCCACTGACGTTCCCCACCACCTGCAGTTCGTCCAATGCCGCACCTACCGAGTGATCCAGCGGCGTCTGATTGAAATACTCATGCACATCCTGCCCGGCACCGGCGATATCCGCGTCAACGAACAGCTTTTCCTTCAGATAATCCGGGATCACGGCAGTGACATTCCTGCCCGTTACATTGCCCAAGCGGGTCTGCGGCGCATTCATCCACAGGCCGTCGTTGACGAAATCGAGGTCGATCGCCAAATCCTTCAAGGCTGGCCATTCCGGCTGGAAAGCGAAAGTGGCGTGGCGCAGCGGCACATAAACCTGGAACTGGCCGTCATTTTGCTTGTACGGGAACTGATGCGGGTTACCGGCATAAATCATTGAAGCATTGTCTACTTGGCCCCCCTGAATGGCACCACTAAGGTAATCCACCAGATGTTTCCCCATCAGCGGTTCCGGGAAATAACGCCAGGCATCGGCAGCATCATAAAGGCGGATACCGGCAAGAATGTCCAGCCAGGGCGCCCCATTGGCCGGTTGCTGGTAGCGGAAATCGCCGTTCACCCACAAGGATTTGGCTTTCACATCCAAATCTCTACCCGCCAGTTCCCAGCCTTTATCGCTGTTCCGCCAGGTCAATGCCCCCTGCGCACGGCTGATTTCCAAGGGGGCGCGGAACATATCGCCGTAAGGGAGGGTGCTGTCGCGCAGCCCCAGCGTCAGACGACCATGCTGTACACCGCCCGTTAAAGCCCCCGAGAAGTGATTCACGCCCGGCAACAGCTCCCAGTGCTGCCAGCTCAGATCCTGCCAGAGCGCCTGAAAACGGCTTTTCTCCGGTTGTTTCAGCGGTATATCTAGCGCCAGCGCGCGCAGATTGCCCTGTGGCTGCAGGTCTTTCCAACGATCCAACACGTCTGGGCTGAGGAAGGAGAAAGTCGGCAGCAGCGCTCCCAGCCGTTCAAGCTGCAGGCCTGTCGCCCGAATCCGCAGTTCTTCATTCTGATCTGGCCCAATAAACTGGTTATTTTCCGGCAGCCACAGCGCTGCCAGGCTACCCGGCGGCCAGGCCTGACCATCCGTTTTCAGATTCAACTGCGGCACGTTAACCTGCCAGCCATTGCCTTGGCGCTTTAACGCCAGCGCCAGATTGTCCACATCCAGCCGATGGGGCATATTGCTTGCCGACCACAGGGCAACCCCTTGTTTAAGCAAGGCGTTACCGCCATAGATTTCCCCGTTTTTGATCTGCAGCCAGGCGGCAAGGCTGAAATCAGCACTTTCCAGGCCGGTATTGGTCTTCAACCAGCGGTTGAACCACGGCTTCATGTCGATATCATCGGCCTGCATGTAGACCGTACCGGTATTCAGCAGCCCCTGCTCATCGCGCAGATCCAGGCGCAACTGCACTACACCATGCTGCCCATTCAGGCTCGACAGGCTGATTTGCCCCTCGGCACGGTGGCGATTATGGCTGTTCAGCCAGGTAAGCTGTGGAATATGGAATTCGGCACGCGGCCCGGAAGGCGTGAGGAAAGAGATACGGCTATTGCGCAGATCGAAATGATCCAACTGATAAAGGAACAGATCGCTGATCCGGCCGGGAGGGAGGGTATTACCATCACTGCCATCGCCGCCGAGCGTGGTGTTAAGATCGAGCTGCAGCTGATAAAAGGTCAGATCGCGGAATTGCCAGCGCCAATGCAACAGCGATTGCCAAACATCCAGTGCCAGGCTGACCCGCTCGATCTGCATATGGCTTTTCGGCAGCGCGAGGCGGATATTGCGGATTTCCAGCGTTGGCCCAAAGGTTTCCCAACTCCCCTGAACAAAATCGGCCTCAACGGGAACGCCGGAGATCGCCTGCGCTTTCTCCAGCAATTGAGGGCGATAGTTGTTCAGTTCAGGCAGGATCAGACGCAACCCGCTGATCAGCAACGCCACAACAACAATCAAAATGGCGCCTGTTGCTAACAGGATCCCGGGCAGTCGCCTCACGCATTTCTCCTTGCATCCGCTGCCAGGCAACGGGTTCTACTATTTTACATCATCACGACGTCAAACTGTTCCTGACTGTACAAGGGTTCAATCTGCACTTTGACTTGCTTGCCGACGAAGATCTCCACTTCAGCCAGGGCATGCGACTCTTCGCCTTTCAATGCTTCCCCCACCGCCGCTGAGGCATAAACCAGGAAACGATCGGAGTCGTAAGCATGATGTACACGCACAATTTCACGCATGATCTCATAACAGACGGTTTCCACCGTTTTCACCGTTCCGCGGCCATTACAGGTAGGACAGTCGTTACACAGCACATGTTCAATACTTTCACGCGTGCGTTTACGCGTCATTTCAACTAATCCTAGCTGAGAAAAGCCGTTGATCGTGGTTTTTACACGATCTTTGCTCAGCGCCTGTTCCAGCGAATGCAATACCCGGCGGCGGTGATCTTCATTATTCATATCAATGAAATCAATAATGATGATACCGCCCAGATTGCGCAGCCGCAGTTGGCGGGCAATGGCCTGCGTTGCCTCAATATTGGTGTTGAAGATGGTTTCATCGAGATTACGGTGGCCAACAAAAGCGCCGGTGTTAATGTCGACGGTAGTCATGGCCTCGGTTTGATCGATAATCAGGTAGCCGCCGGATTTCAGTTCGACTTTGCGCTCCAGCGCGCGCTGGATCTCGTTTTCTACATCGTACAGATCGAAAATCGGCTGGCTGCCCGTGTACAACTCCAGCTTGTTGGTGATATCGGGAATATATTCACTGGTGAATTCCACCAGTTGGTCATGCGTCAGGCGGGAATCAACCCGGATACGATCCAGCGCAGCACCGGCGAAATCGCGCAGAATACGATGTGCCAGTGCCAACTCGCCATACAGCTTGTATTTGGTCTGGTTGCGTTTTTTGCGCTCCATCACCTTGGTCCACAAGCGTTTGAGGAAGGCGGCATCCTGTGCCAGTTCCTCTTCACCAATCCCTTCTGCCGCGGTGCGGATGATGAACCCCCCCAGATCGTCGCAATAGCCCACCACGGCGCGTTTCAGACGCTCACGTTCAGCTTCACTTTCAATACGTTGGGAAACGCCCACGTGGGCAGCACCTGGCATAAAGACCAGATAGCGCGATGGCAGGGTGATATCGGTGGTGAGACGCGCGCCTTTGGTGCCCAGTGGATCTTTCACCACCTGGACCATCAGATCCTGCCCCTGGCGCACCAGTTCGGCAATATCACGCACGTGGAAGTTTTTCTGCTCATCACCCGCAACACATTCGGTGTGCGGCATGATATCAGAAGCGTGCAAGAAGGCCGCCTTATCCAGGCCGATATCAACAAAAGCGGCCTGCATCCCCGGTAGCACCCGGCTGACGCGCCCTTTATAGATATTGCCAACGATGCCGCGCTTGGCTTCGCGCTCAATGTGGATCTCTTGCAGAATACCACCGTCGATATAAGCAACCCGCGTTTCGGACGGTGTGATATTAACCAGTAGCTCAGCTGTCATGTTCTCTCCTCAGATCCGGTCAATAATGCCTGCCGCTGCCGCTTGCAGACAAATCTATTGGCCGGTTCTTACATCTCGTAATGCGACAAAATGACTGAGCAGCTCATGTGTTTCGACCAGCGGCAATCCCATCACCGCATGATAACTCCCGGTTATCGTTCTGACGAAACAACCACCCTTTCCTTGAATTCCATAGGCGCCCGCTTTATCCATCGGTTCGCCTGTTGCAATATAGTCGTGAATATCCTGTGGCGACAGGTTGCGGAACATGACGTCAGTCACCACCAACTGGTGCAAAACATCATGCCGATCGGCGATCGCCACGGCGGTCATCACCTGATGCCGCTTACCGGATAAAGCCGCCAGCATCTGTGCAGCATCTGCTTGATCGCGCGGCTTTTCTAATACCTGACCATTCAGCACCACAATGGTATCTGCCCCCAGAACCGGCCTGTCCTGCGGTGCCAACGCGACGCCTGCCATGGCTTTTTCCTGCGCCAGACGGCAGACATAGTTTTCCGCTTCCTCACCGTCCCGACGTTGCTCTTCGGTATGCGTCAGAAGAATGTCAAACGGAACGCCTAACAGGGTCAGCAATTCATGTCGCCGTGGGGAACCGGATGCAAGATAAAGTGAACTCATTGATATATCTCTCATCTTTCAAGCTGCGACTTGAAATTCATTGGGGATATCCTAGTTATTGTACGGCAAACTGGCGGCGGATTTTGCGCATCAGCAGGAATAACCATGGCCAGAGCACACCGTTTACCACACTACTCCAGAATACCTCAGGGCGGAAAGAGACATTAATCACTAAAAACTCAGCCCAGAAAACCACCACATCCATCGCCAGCGACAGCAAGACCACGATCAGCGCCTGTTGCCACAGTGCCATATTGCGGAACAGTTGGAATTTAAACGCCACCAGATAGGCAATGATCCCCATGGCTAACGCACGCACACCGAGGGTAGAGCCCAGGATCAGATCCATAATCAGCCCCAGCACAAAGCCGGTACCGACGTTAACCCGATGCGGTAATGCCATCACCCAGTAAGTCAGGATCAGCAGCAGCCAGGACGGCCGGAACATGTAGATCTGTTCCGGCCACGGCATGATTTGCAGCACCAGCGCCACAAGAAATGACAGCCAGATTATCCAGCGTCCGTTGCTGCGGTATCGGTTCATCTGGTTGCTCCAGAGCCCGCAGTCGCCCCCGCGGGGGCCGGTGGCACGCTATTAACGGTGGCTGGGGCCGACAATGGAGCTGGCGGCCCCATGGCATCAGCCGGCGGCAGAACCTGCGGCATCATCTGCATCAGGCGTTCGTTAGCGACGCGGTGCACCTCGTCTGGCGGCAGCGGCATGGTGCCGTTACGATCGGCCCCCCACAGCAGCAGCAAATAACGCAAGCGTTGCAGGCCCGCCGTGGGGCGTGCCTGAATCACCGTATAAGCACGCTGGTTATCCACTTTCACCGAGGAAACCACCGCAACCGGATAGCCTTCCGGGAAGCGGCCCCCCAGGCCCGATGTCACCAGCACATCGCCGACGCGAATATCGGTATTGCCCGGCAGGTGCTCCAGTTGCAGATCGTCGGTGCAACCGCTGCCTGCGGCAATCACCCGGATGTCATTTCGCAGCACCTGGATCGGCAGCGCATGTGAGGCATCGCAAATCAACAGCACGCGGCTGGTCATTTTAGCCACGGCGACCACTTGCCCCACCACGCCTTTATCACTGATCACCGGTTGGCCTTCATACACGCCGTTATCCGAACCCTTGTCGATCACCACCTGATCGCTGTAAGGATCGGAACCTGTTGACATCACCTGCGTGACCATCTTGTGTTCATCCTGGCGCAGCGGCGAGCCCAACAGTTCCCGCAAGCGGGCATTTTCCTGCTTGAATTGGCCAAGAAGAAGAATATCGCTGTTTTTCAGCAGCAGTTCCTGCCGCAGAGCACGGTTTTCCAGCTCAAGCTGTTGGCGGGTAGCCAGCGTTTCCGAAACGCTGTCCAAAACTTTACGCGGCCCATTGGCCAAAAAATAAAAAGGGCTGACGGCGGTATCCATGTAGTTTCGTATTTTAACGAACGTACCGAGCCGGCTGTCGGCAACGATCAGGGCAATGGCCGCGATCACCGCCAAAAAAAGTCGTAGTTGCAGGGAAGGCCCCCTGCTAAAAATCGGCTTCATAAATTATGCGAGTTCCTCGACAACAGAAAGGGGGATCGCACCTGATGCCATGCGACTACCGTCATCCGATACAATCCCACCGATCTGGGGCTGACTATTCTTCGCTGAACAAATCGCCGCCATGCATGTCGATCATTTCCAACGCCTTGCCACCACCGCGAGCTACGCAGGTCAGCGGATCTTCTGCCACCACCACCGGAATACCGGTTTCTTCCATCAGCAGGCGATCCAGGTTACGCAACAGCGCACCACCACCGGTCAGCACCATCCCACGCTCGGAGATGTCGGAAGCCAGTTCCGGCGGACACTGTTCCAGCGCCACCATGACCGCGCTAACGATACCGGTCAGCGGCTCCTGCAAGGCTTCAAGGATTTCATTCGAGTTCATGGTGAAGCCACGCGGCACACCTTCGGCCAGGTTACGACCACGCACTTCAATTTCGCGCACTTCGTCATCCGGATAGGCCGAACCGATACCGTGTTTGATACGTTCTGCTGTTGCTTCACCGATCAGGGAACCGTAGTTACGGCGCACATAATTAATGATGGCTTCATCAAAGCGATCGCCGCCAATGCGTACGGAAGAGGAATACACCACGCCGTTCAGGGAGATCACTGCCACTTCGGTAGTACCACCACCGATATCGACCACCATCGAACCGGTCGCTTCCGAGACAGGCAGGCCCGCACCGATAGCCGCAGCCATAGGTTCTTCGATCAGGAATACTTCGCGCGCACCTGCGCCCTGAGCGGACTCACGGATCGCACGGCGTTCAACCTGAGTAGCACCAACGGGAACACAAACCAGCACACGCGGGCTCGGCCGCATAAAGCTGTTGCTGTGAACCTGCTTGATGAAATGCTGCAACATTTTCTCAGTCACGAAAAAGTCGGCAATTACGCCGTCTTTCATCGGACGAATCGCTGCGATATTGCCAGGCGTACGCCCCAGCATCTGTTTGGCGTCATGACCCACGGCCGCAACGCTCTTGGGTGAACCGGCACGATCCTGGCGAATGGCAACCACCGACGGTTCATTCAGTACAATGCCTTGTCCTTTAACATAAATCAGGGTATTGGCGGTGCCCAAGTCGATGGACAAGTCATTGGAAAACATGCCACGAAATTTCTTAAACATAACGAAAGGATAATCCTGCAAGCTGGGGGCGGAAAATAAAATCCGCCTACTTTACCAACCACACGAAGCAGCGACAAGGCGCAAAAATGTTCTGCTTCGGTGAAAAATAGTCTGCGTTATTGCCGATCAAACGTACGGAAAGCGAATGGGGCCTGAAATCCCTCAACAAAGGCTCAGTTCTCCACCAATCAACGCACTCAACAGCGTAACGCAGCTCATAAAATTTAACATTTTTCCTGGTTATCATCGATGGTAAGCACCTACTGACGCCCACAGGAAAAGACGGGCCATTCTACGTCAATTTTTGCCCGGTCATCAGGTTAAACACGATAACGACGCGAATATTTTTTACGACTGACGTCGAACGGCTCTGGCGACGCAAAAAAATCGCCCTGACCACCAAGAATCCCGCGCTCTTTCAGCGTCTGCCACTCATTGCGCGTGCGCACACCCACGGCAAAAACCTGCGTATGGGTCCCCTCACACGCACCGGCCAGGCTCTGAACAAACAGCTGGTTCTCGTCACGCCGATCGATACTCCTCACCAACCCCGGGTGAAGCTTGACGATCTCCACCGGCAATGACTTGATATAAGAAGTACTCACTACGGTTAACCCGGCCTGAGAAACCACCAAACGGCAACCCAAGCCTGAGAATAATCGTAACACCGGACGCAGCCGATCAATATGTTGACACACTTCAGCCTCAGCAAGTTCAATCAGAATTCGCCTGCGGCAACTTTTTTCACACTGTAGCAGGATATCACGCGCCCAGCGCTGGAAACTGCGTTGTAATAATGAATCCACACACAGGGGAAACGCCAGCGTCTCTTCAGGCCAAAGCGTTAATAACGGAATTATCCGACTCATATGCTGGCGATCATAGCTTTCTGCCAGCCCGAACTGCTTGATCAGGGGGAGATATTCTGCAGGCAACAGCTCCTGCGTCCCGTCATGGATCCGGCTCATCACCTTGCGGTGATGCACTTCGCCTTCCACCGTGACCACCGGCTGCAGGTAAAGACGTGGCCCACCGCGTGCCAATACCTGTTCAAGCAAGGTACGCCATTTAACATTGCCACGCCCTTTCTCCGGCACATCACTGTCATAGACATACCAACCATTTTCCCCCTGCAGGGTAGCATTACGGGTGGCCTGCTCGGCGTTATCAATAATCTGCTCGGTGTTCTGCCCACTACGATAGGCAACGATACCAATATGCAGGAATGCCTCGCGATCGATAAGCGTTGTTGAAGGTAAGGCATCAATGGCGTTAACCAGTTGCGCAGCAATACCGTCAGCCTCTTTGAGGGTGCGGTGTGGCAGCAAGACGGTAAAATCGCTGTGAAAATAACGGGCCAGCAACGCGGCTGGGTAGCGCATAACAAAAGTAGAGAGCAGGTTCACCAGCGAATACATCAGTTCCTCTACCGCTGCATTACCGTGAATTTCACGCAGCGTGTCGAAATCGGGCAGGCGCACCATCATGACAATGCCGTGTGATCCCCCCTCTTCCAACTGCGTCGTCAGTTGATTATCAAAAAACAACCGGTTATTGAGGCCCGTTTTCGCATCCTGGGCAGCAAAAGCGCGGATCAGGGTATCGACACGGTTACGCTCTTCACGCGCTTCGGCCAGATCCGCCAGCAGACGATCGATTGCACCGCTGACGCTGGCTGGGGACTCACGCACATCCCCCTTGAGCACCTCTTCACGTTCACCATTGAGGATCCGCCTGGCACGCCGATCGAGGCGATCTTCACCATCGGCCTGCTCACGTAGCCAACGCAAACTAAACAACAGGATCACCACCATGGTAATGATCGACAGGGTTACCGCCGCCGTTGACTGCAACGTTCGTACATCGCTGGCGAAAGGATCAAGATAGGTGATATTCAGCACGGCTCCAGGATGATGCATCATCACCTGCGAAGTATGCCGATAACCATTGAGCGACTCCCACGGCAATTTTACCGTCGGCAAGCGGTAGGAAAACTGGGTACTTTTCTCGGTATCCACGCTGATGGCAACAATGCCAAGTGGCCGCATCACCAGCGGTAACCAGTGATCCAGCGCCTGAGGAGCCTCATGCAACATCGCCTGATCGAGAGAGGTTGCCAACGCCTCGAAACGGTTCTCTAACCGTTCCTGGGTGACATAAAAAAAGCTGTACGAGCACCCCATCAGCATCAAGAACATTGCCAGCGCAACGAGCAAGGTGATTAGTGCAGAGAGTTTCGTGGTAAATCTCATTCCCGTGCCTTGTCCGCAATGGTTAAATGAAAGATCACCTTTTGATATATAAAGGCCCCGTTCCTGCTCAAATAAGTACAACACCGTACCCTGATTTCAAAAAAATTAAGAAAGTGTTTTTTTCCTTACCCAGCATCAGGTTATCGCTACCAACCTATCAAGCATAGACAACGAAGAAAACTATTAAGCGCTATTTTTTTGTCATTTATCAGAACACGCATTTCTATTATGCATAATAGTCAAAGCAAACCGATTCAAACATTCATATCCAATATGAAATCAAGGGGAAGAGTGACATGCGAGCACTGTTATTGGAACAGCAAGACGATCAAATCCTGGCCCAGGTAAAAGATATCGGCAGCGGTCGGCTGCCAGACGGCGATGTGACGGTCGATGTCAACTGGTCCAGCCTTAATTATAAGGATGCGCTGGCGATCACCGGCAAAGGAAAGATTATTCGCAGCTTCCCTATGGTACCCGGAATCGACTTTGCGGGCCGCGTCTACAGCAGCCGAGACTCGCGTTTTAAAGCGGGCCAAAGCGTGGTGCTCACCGGCTGGGGCGTCGGGGAAAACCATTGGGGTGGCTTAGCCGAACAGGCCCGTGTCTCCGGTGACTGGCTGGTCCCACTGCCGACTGGGCTGGATGAGCGTAAAGCGATGATCCTCGGTACCGCAGGCTTTACCGCCATGTTATGCGTGATGGCGCTGGAAGAAGGTGGGGTCAAACCGGCTGATGGCGACATTCTGGTCACCGGTGCCAGCGGCGGCGTGGGCAGTACGGCGATCGCCCTGCTCGCCACACTGGGTTACAGCGTGACGGCGATCAGCGGCCGCGATAACAATACCGGCTATCTGAAATCGCTCGGGGCTAAAGAGGTACTGCCACGCAGCGACTATGTCGAAACTCCGCGCCCGTTGGAAAAACAGCTTTGGGCTGGGGCGATCGATACCGTGGGCGACAAATTGCTGGCCCGCGTTCTGGCCCAGATGAATTACAACGGTACCGTTGCCGCCTGCGGCCTGGCGGGTGGCTATCAACTTCCCACCACGGTAATGCCATTCATTCTGCGCAACGTGCGCCTGCAAGGGATCGACTCAGTACATACCCCCTTCCCACGCCGCCAAGCCGTCTGGGAGCGCCTGGCCAGCATCCTGCCAGAAAGTTTCTATCAGCAAGCAACGCAGGAGATCCTGCTCGAAGAGGTGCCTGCCGCTGCCGCCGCGCTGATGAACAACCAGATCACCGGCCGTACGCTGGTGAAAATACGCTGAAAATAGCGGGAAAATGCCCTCTCCGCCTGGAGAAGGGCAATCTCCCCGCGCCACTTGCCATTGTTTTTTACGCTCTATCTCTCGCATTACGTTCACTTTCACGCCATGCTTAGGCCGTCACCTGCGGAGAACAAATAATGGACAAGCTACGAAAACTCACCGAAGCCGATGTCACGCCGGAGAGCGTGTTCTATCAGCGGCGCAAAGTGCTCCAAGCATTAGGGATCACCGCCGCCTCCCTGGCTTTACCCACCCCTGCGCAAGCCGATTTACTGTCCTGGTTCAAAGGCAACGATCGGCCCAAGGCCCCAGCGGGCAAAGCGCTGGAGTTCAGCAAACCGGAGATCTGGCAGGCCAACCTGGCGTTGACGCCGGAGGAGAAAGTCTCTGGCTACAATAACTTCTATGAATTTGGCCTGGATAAAGCCGATCCTGCCGCTAACGCCGGCGATCTGAAAACCGCAGACTGGAAGGTGCAGATCGACGGTGAGGTCGGCAAGCCGATGACGCTGGATATCGACGATCTGATCAAGCGTTTCCCACTCGAAGAGCGTATTTATCGCATGCGCTGCGTGGAGGCCTGGTCGATGGTGGTGCCCTGGATCGGTTTTGAGCTGGGCAAACTGCTGAAACTGGTGGAACCCACCAGCAGCGCACGCTATGTGGCATTCCAAACCCTGTATGACCCTGAGCAGATGCCCGGCCAAAAAGACCGCTTTATCGGTGGCGGGCTGAAATACCCTTATGTGGAAGGATTGCGGCTCGATGAAGCCATGCATCCGTTGGCCCTGCTCACCGTCGGCGTGTATGGCAAAGCATTACCACCGCAAAACGGCGCCCCTCTGCGGCTAATCGCTCCTTGGAAATACGGTTTCAAAGGCATCAAATCGATCGTGAAAATCAGCCTGACCCGTGAACAGCCGCCGACCACCTGGAATCTTTCCGCCCCCAATGAATACGGCTTTTACGCCAATGTGAACCCGCATGTCGATCATCCGCGCTGGTCACAGGCCACCGAACGTTTCATCGGTTCTGGCGGCATTTTGGACGTTCAGCGCCAGCCGACGCTGCTGTTCAATGGCTATGCCGATCAGGTGGCCTCGCTGTACCGCGGCCTGGATTTACGGGAGAACTTCTGAGTGCGGCTCACCCCAACGCATGTCCGCTGGCTGAAGGTGGTTATCACTTTAGCGGCGTTTCTACCGTTCCTGTGGCTGATTCTGGCGGTCGATCAAGGCTGGTTCAGCGCCGATCCGGCCAAAGATATCCAGCATTTTACCGGCAGAATGGCGCTGAAATTGCTGCTGGCCACCCTGTGCGTCACGCCTCTCGCCCATTATGCACGCCAACCCATGCTGATCCGCTGCCGCCGTATGCTGGGCTTGTGGTGTTTTGCCTGGGCCACGCTACATCTGATCAGCTATTCGACGCTTGAACTGGGGCTCAGCAATATCAACCTGTTGGGACGTGAGCTGATCACCCGTCCATACCTGACACTCGGTATCGTCAGTTGGCTGTTGCTGTTAGCGTTGGCCGCCACCTCAACGCTTTGGGCACAGCGCAAGTTGGGTTCAAAATGGCAAAAGTTGCATAACTTCGTCTATCTGGTCGCTATTGTAGCGCCCATTCACTATCTGTGGTCAGTAAAAACCTTTTCACCGCAGCCCTTTATTTATGCCGCGCTGGCACTGTTGTTACTGGTCCTGCGTTACAGGAAATTCCGCCGTTGGTGGCGCTAAACCCGCCTGCAACGGGTTCAACCTGCAGCGAAAATCACCATTTGCAGTACGGAACTTTTCTGTGTTCTATCCCTCATAATCCGATAATGGGGTTATCTGTTTGTCAATTCAGGGTTGAATATCTTCGCTGATAAGACCAGTATTTAGCTGCGAATTGCTACGATATCGTTATAATGCCCGCCCTTGCACCTGCTGACGGCATGAAATCATCACCTAGCAGGTGACAAATCGGTGACATCGGGTTATTTTCTTCAATGATGGTTTTATTGCCGGAGATAGCAGCACAATGGCGGATAAGTTTCACATTTTGCTTTTGAACGGCCCCAACCTGAATCTGCTGGGGACGCGTGAGCCGGAGAAGTACGGCAGCACGACGTTACCCGAGATTGTTAACGGGTTGGAAAACCAGGCGCTGGCGCTGAATATTACCCTGAGCCATCTGCAATCCAATGCCGAATATGCGCTAATCGATCGCATTCATCAGGCACGCGGTAATACAGATTTCATTCTGATTAACCCTGCCGCGTTCACGCATACCAGCGTGGCGCTGCGTGATGCGCTGTTGGCGGTGCAGATCCCGTTTATCGAGATCCACCTGTCCAACGTGCATGCCCGCGAACCTTTCCGCCATCACTCTTACCTCTCTGACATTGCGGTAGGCGTGATTTGCGGTCTCGGCGCGGATGGCTACACATTTGCTTTACAGGCAGCGGTTCGCCGTTTGTCAAAATCCAACTGTACCCTAAATAGTTCGAGTTGCAGGAAGGCGACGACGCAGTGAATCCTCAGGAGCTTACGGAAGTCAAGTGACTGGTGTGAGCGAGGAAAGTCAACGCACCTGCAACTTGAAGTATGACGGGTATAATTGCTACGCAAAAAAAGAGTCGGAATCACACTCATGGATATTCGTAAAATCAAGAAACTGATCGAACTGGTTGAAGAGTCAGGTATTTCTGAACTGGAAATCTCTGAAGGCGAAGAGTCAGTCCGCATCAGCCGTGCCGCTCCGGTGCAGGCTTACCCAATGATGCAACAGTACGCGATGCCAGCCCAGCAGCAACCCGCGCTGGCGGCTGCCGTTGCCCCAACTGCCGCAGAAACCCCAGCAGCACCCGCGGCCGTGAGTGGCCACATCGTTCGCTCTCCAATGGTTGGGACGTTCTACCGCACACCAAGCCCGGACGCAAAAGCCTTCGTGGAAGTGGGCCAGAAAGTGAACGCCGGCGACACCCTGTGCATCGTCGAAGCAATGAAAATGATGAACCAAATCGAAGCCGACAAATCTGGCGTGGTGAAAGCCATTCTGGTAGAAAACGGCCAGCCGGTTGAATATGACGAGCCACTGGTCGTCATCGAATAACGAGGCGCACCATGCTTGATAAAATTGTTATCGCCAACCGTGGCGAAATTGCGCTGCGTATTCTGCGAGCCTGTAAAGAGCTCGGCATCAAGACCGTGGCCGTTCACTCTGCCGCCGATCGCGATCTGAAACACGTGCTGCTGGCTGACGAAACCGTATGTATCGGCCCTGCGCCATCGGTTAAAAGCTATCTGAACATCCCGGCCATCATCTCTGCGGCGGAAATCACCGGTGCAGTGGCGATCCACCCCGGTTACGGCTTCCTGTCCGAGAATGCCGATTTCGCCGAGCAGGTTGAACGTTCTGGCTTTATTTTCATCGGCCCGCGTGCTGAAACCATCCGCCTGATGGGTGATAAAGTTTCTGCCATCAACGCGATGAAAAAAGCCGGCGTGCCTTGCGTACCAGGTTCCGACGGCCCGCTGACCGACGACATGGATAAAAACCGTGCCTTCGCCAAGCGCATCGGTTACCCGGTGATCATCAAGGCTTCCGGTGGCGGCGGCGGCCGTGGTATGCGCGTTGTGCGCAGCGACAAAGATCTTGAGCAATCCATTTCCATGACCAAAGCGGAAGCCAAAGCGGCTTTCAACAACGACATGGTTTATATGGAAAAGTACCTGGAAAACCCACGCCACATCGAAATTCAGGTGTTGGCAGACGGCCAGGGCAACGCCATCTATCTGGCAGAACGTGACTGCTCAATGCAGCGCCGCCACCAGAAAGTGGTTGAAGAAGCGCCAGCGCCAGGGATCACCCCGGAACTGCGCCGCTACATCGGTGAGCGTTGCTCGAAAGCCTGTGTGGAGATCGGCTACCGCGGTGCAGGCACCTTTGAGTTCTTGTACGAAAACGGCGAGTTCTATTTCATTGAAATGAACACCCGTATTCAGGTAGAACACCCGGTCACAGAAATGATCACCGGCGTGGATCTGATCAAAGAGCAGTTGCGTATCGCTGCCGGTCAGCCGCTGTCGATCAAACAGGACGAAGTGAAGATCCACGGCCATGCGGTGGAATGCCGTATCAACGCCGAAGATCCGAACACCTTCCTGCCAAGCCCAGGCAAGATCACCCGTTTCCACGCGCCGGGCGGTTTCGGCGTGCGCTGGGAGTCTCATATCTACGCCGGTTATACCGTACCGCCGTATTATGATTCCATGATCGGCAAACTGATCACTTACGGTGAAAACCGTGATGTGGCGATTGCCCGCATGAAAAACGCGCTGGCTGAACTGATCATCGATGGCATCAAAACCAACGTTGAATTGCAGCAAAAGATCATGAGCGACGAGAACTTCCAGCATGGTGGCACCAACATCCACTATCTGGAAAAGAAGCTGGGTCTGCAAGAGACCTAAGCCCGCAGATTGCACGTTATCTGACCAAGGCCGATGATTCATCGGCCTTTTTCTTTATGGCTGCCACCAACTTAACGCTGGGCAAATGCCGATCTTGTCGTAAAATCCCCTCCTTTGCCAATCCATCAGCGTAAACCCCGGAGGCACGGATGGAAAAACGCTTTGTTCAAGCTCATCGCGAGGCGCGCTGGGCAGTGGGCCTGACGCTGCTTTATCTGTTGGCGTGGTCACTGGCAGCCTACCTGCCGGATAGCACCGCAGGCATCACCGGCCTGCCGCACTGGTTCGAAATGGCCTGTCTGCTGGTGCCGCTGCTGTTTATCGGCCTATGCTGGCTGATGGTGCGCGGCGTCTTCCGCGATATTCCCCTGGAGGATAGCGATGCAAACTGAAGTGATCTTGCCGCTGATCGCCTATCTGCTGCTGGTGTTCGGCCTGTCGATCTATGCCTACAGCCGCCGCCAGACCGGTAACTTTCTCAGCGAATATTTCCTCGGCAACCGCTCGATGGGCGGTTTTGTGCTGGCAATGACGCTCACCGCCACCTATATCAGCGCCAGTTCATTTATCGGTGGGCCCGGTGCCGCCTATAAATATGGCCTCGGCTGGGTGCTGCTGGCGATGATCCAACTGCCCGCAGTGTGGCTTTCGCTCGGGGTACTGGGCAAAAAGTTCGCCATTCTGGCGCGGCGTTACAATGCCATCACCCTGAACGACATGCTGTTTGCTCGTTATCAAAGCCGCCTGTTGGTATGGCTGGCCAGCCTCAGCCTGCTGGTGGCCTTCCTGGGAGCCATGACGGTGCAGTTTATCGGCGGTGCGCGCCTGCTGGAGACGGCAGCCGGTATTCCCTACGATACCGGCCTGCTGATTTTTGGCATCAGCATTGCGCTGTATACCGCGTTCGGCGGCTTCCGCGCCAGCGTGCTCAACGACGCCATGCAAGGATTGGTGATGCTGCTCGGCACCGTGTTGCTGCTGGTGGCAGTGATCCACGCGGCGGGCGGCCTGCACAGCGCGGTAGAGAAACTGCAGCAGATCGACCCGGCGCTGGTGACACCACAAGGCGGCGAGCAGATCCTCAGCCTGCCGTTTATGGCTTCGTTCTGGATCCTGGTGTGCTTTGGCGTGATTGGCCTACCGCACACCGCCGTACGCTGCATCTCCTACAAAGACAGTAAAGCGGTACACCGTGGCATCATCCTCGGCACCATCGTGGTGGCGGTGCTGATGTTCGGCATGCATCTTGCCGGTGCTCTGGGCCGCGCGGTGCTCCCAGACTTGAAGATCCCCGACCAGGTGATCCCAACGCTGATGATCACCGTGCTGCCGCCTTACGCCGCCGGGATCTTCCTGGCAGCGCCGATGGCGGCGATCATGTCGACCATCAATGCCCAATTGTTGCAATCTTCCGCCACCATCATCAAAGACCTTTATCTCGGCGTGCGGCCACAGCAAATGCACAACGAGAAGATGATCAAACGCTTCTCCAGCCTGACCACGCTGATCCTCGGCCTGCTGGTGCTGCTGGCCGCGTGGCGGCCGCCGGAAATGATTATCTGGCTGAACCTGCTGGCCTTCGGCGGCCTGGAGGCCGTGTTCCTGTGGCCGCTGGTGCTGGGCCTGTACTGGGAACGCGCCAACGCACAGGGAGCGCTTAGCTCAATGGTCACTGGTGCGTTATGCTATACGCTATTGGCCAGCTTCAAACTGCAACTGGCCGGGTTGCACCCGATTGTGCCTGCGCTGCTGCTCAGCCTGTCGGCGTTTTATATCGGTAACCTGTGCGGCGAAAAGCGTCGGCTGGCGTCATCCTTACCCTCTTGAAGAGAATTGTTATGCCTTGGATCCAACTAAAACTGAACACCACCGGCAAACTGGCAGAAGACCTGAGCGATGCGCTGGTTGAGAGCGGTGCCGTGTCGGTGACCTTTCAGGACACCCACGATAACCCGGTGTTTGAACCCTTGCCGGGCGAAACACTGCTGTGGGGCGATACCGATGTGATCGGCCTGTACGACGCCGAAACCGATATGGCCGAGGTCGTTGCCATGCTGGAGCAGCATCCGTTGCTGGGTGCTGGTTTCCGCCACAAAATCGAGCAGTTGGAAGATAAAGACTGGGAGCGCGAATGGATGGATAACTTCCACCCGATGCGCTTCGGCGAGCGGCTGTGGATCTGCCCAAGCTGGCGTGACGTGCCGGATCCAGCGGCGGTTAACGTGATGCTCGATCCGGGCCTGGCATTCGGCACCGGTACTCACCCTACCACGGCGCTGTGCCTGCAATGGCTCGACGGCCTGGATCTGGCGGGCAAAACCCTTATCGACTTCGGCTGTGGCTCCGGTATTCTGGCGATTGCCGCCCTGAAACTCGGTGCCGCACGCGCGATTGGCATTGATATCGATCCCCAAGCGATTCAGGCCAGCCGCGATAATGCGCAGCGTAACGGTGTTTCTGAACGCCTAGAGCTGTATCTGCCAAAAGACCAGCCTGCCGATCTGCAGGCCGACGTGGTCGTTGCCAACATTCTGGCTGGCCCGTTGCGTGAGCTAGCACCGCTTATCGGCTGCCTGCCCAAAACCGGAGGTTATCTTGGCCTCTCCGGCGTGCTGGCGACTCAGGCCCCGAGCGTTGCCGAAGCCTATGCCGATAAATTCGCTCTCGAGCCAGTTGCCGAACGCGAAGAGTGGTGCCGTATTACCGGCCAACGCAAATAGTTACATTTTTCCCTGCCAACGAAAAACCACCGGAAATTGAATCACTTCCGGTGGTTTTGCTAATTCCTGCTCAAAATCACCGGTTTATACTGAGAAAACGCAGGCGTATTCTCCTGCGCAAGCGACGGCAATCCATTGGTTGCACGCCAAAAGCTCACCCACATTTTTGTTTTGAAAGGATTGAAAATGAAAAGAAAATTACTGCTAGCAGCAATGCTGGCTGCCAGTTTTTCGATCGGCGCTGCAGAACAACATCAGCACTGGAGCTATGAAGGGCAGGAAGATCCGGCGCACTGGGGCAAACTCTCACCGGATTTCGCACTGTGTGAAACCGGCAAGAACCAGTCACCGGTCAATATTCAGGGTGCATTGAAAACCCATCATGGCAAGCTTGATCTGGCTTTCCAGCCCGGTAAGCAGCAAATCATCAATAACGGCCACACCATTCAGGTTAACGTCAGCGAAGGCAATACCCTGCGCCTGGATAACGATACCTTTACGCTGCAGCAGTTCCACTTCCACGCTCCAAGCGAAAACGAGATCGACGGCAAGCAGTTCCCACTGGAAGCGCACTTCGTTTATAAAGACAAAGACGGTGCTCTGGCCGTGATGGCACTGATGTTCGAGGAAGGCAAAGCTAACCCGCAACTGGCGCAGGCTTGGCAGCAAATGCCCACTCAGGTTGATCAGAAAGCAGTATTGAACAAGCCGGTGGATATCAAGGCGCTGTTGCCTAAGCAGTTCAACTTCTACCGCTTCAGCGGTTCACTGACTACGCCACCCTGCTCTGAAGGTGTAACCTGGATGGTGCTGGATCATCCTGTCAGCGCTTCTGCCGAACAGATCGGTCAGTTCCGTTCCGTTGTCCATCATGCCAACAATCGCCCGGTACAGCCGCTGAATGGCCGCGTTATCGTCGATTGATGTTTAAGGCATGCTCACCGCTGCACCCTCAGGGATGGGCGGTGGGCCGCTAACACGATTCAGCCACAGCCCCTTCCACGGAGATTTTTTCCGCTTTGTCAAAGTAATACCCTGATAATTCTGCTGTATGCCTGATGCTGCATGCTTAAATTCGCATCGTTCAAAGATAATATCCTGTTGTGCCGGGAATATTTCACTGCACATAAATTAAGCACAATACGTCAAACCATTGTTAAATAACTATAATATTATTCTAAATCGCTGTGACCCGCATTTTCATTGATAAATAGCAGCAAATTGGTCAAAGTTTGGCCTTTCATCTCAACGAAAAAATGCGTAATATACGCGCCCTTGCGGACACAGTATGGTCATTCTTTTGTCTATGCGCATTGGAAACCACCAGTTAACAAATTGCCTGATTGCGGCCCCGATGGCCGGGATCACCGATCGCCCATTCAGAACCTTATGTCATGCAATGGGGGCTGGGATGGCTGTATCCGAAATGCTCTCCTCCAATCCGGAGGTGTGGCGCACGGATAAGTCACGTCTGCGTATGGTACATAGCGATGAACCAGGGATCCGTTCCGTGCAGATTGCCGGATGTGATCCTGATGATATGGCGGCCGCGGCGCGCATTAATGTGGCCAGCGGCGCACAGATCATCGACATCAATATGGGATGCCCGGCCAAGAAAGTGAACCGGAAGCTTGCAGGGTCTGCATTATTGCAGTACCCGGATCTGGTTAAACAGATCCTCCACGCGGTGGTTAACGCGGTGGATGTGCCGGTAACGCTTAAGATTCGTACCGGCTGGGCACCAGAACACCGTAACTGTGTAGAGATTGCCAAACTGGCCGAAGACTGTGGTATACAGGCCCTGACGATTCATGGCCGAACCCGTGCCTGCCTGTTCAACGGCGACGCGGAGTACGACAGCATTCGGGCAGTTAAGCAGAGTGTTTCCATTCCGATTATCGCGAATGGTGACATTACTGACCCGCATAAAGCCAGAGCAGTGCTCGACTACACCGGGGCCGATGCCCTGATGATAGGCCGTGCTGCTCAGGGGAGACCCTGGATCTTCCGGGAAATCCAGCATTATCTGGACACAGGGGAGCTGCTGCCACCGATGCCACTTGGCGAAGTGAAGCGCTTGTTGATAGAACATATTCGGGAATTGCACGGCTTTTATGGCCAAGGCAAGGGATTCCGGATTGCTCGTAAGCACGTATCCTGGTATCTCCAGGAGCATGCCCCAAATGACCAGTTTCGGCGCACATTCAACGCCATAGAGGATGCCAGCGAACAGCTGGAGGCGTTGGAGGCATATTTCGAAAATCTTAGCGTAAAAAAAGAGCTGACAGAACTATGTTCGAACAACGCGTAAATTCTGACGTACTGACCGTTTCAACCGTGAACTCACAGGATCAAGTAACCCAAAAGCCTCTGCGTGACTCGGTTAAACAAGCACTGAAGAACTATTTTGCTCAACTGAATGGTCAGGATGTTAACGACCTGTATGAGCTGGTATTGGCTGAAGTTGAACAGCCATTGTTGGACATGGTGATGCAATACACCCGTGGCAACCAGACCCGTGCAGCACTGATGATGGGTATCAACCGCGGTACACTGCGTAAGAAATTAAAAAAATACGGCATGAACTGATACTAATCAGTTAACGTATTGATAAAAGGCGCTTTTCCTTATTGGGGTAAGCGCCTTTTTATTTATGGCTCCGCGAAATACGGCGGGTTATGCGTGCTTTCTGGCACCCGAGTGTAAATATTTCGCTAATTCCATGAGTTGGCTAAACGATTGCTATGACTGGCTGTCTGAACCTTGTACCGCTATTGAGTCGCTTCTTTATGCGTTACAGGTTTCCGTACCCAATCGCATAATGAGTTAATGATGAAGCCCCCGCAAAAATTCCAACGTGCTTTTCTGCACCCACGCTACTGGTTGACCTGGTTCGGTTTGGGTGTACTGTTTCTGCTGGTTCAACTCCCTTACCCGCTACTGCACAAGCTCGGTGTCTGGATGGGCCGCACTTCCATGCGCTTCCTGAAGCGCCGCGTCACCATCGCTCGCCGTAATCTTGAGCTGTGTTTCCCGGAAATGGACGCCGAACAGCGCGAACGCCAGGTTGTGGGTAATTTCGAATCCCTCGGCATGGGCCTGTTGGAAACCGGCATGGCCTGGTTCTGGCCCGACAACCGCGTAAAACGCTGGTTCAACGTGACAGGCATTCATCATCTGCAAGCAGCCCAGCAGAACAATCGTGGCGTGCTGGTGATCGGCGTGCACTTTATGTCGTTGGAACTCGGTGGCCGGGCGATGGGGTTATGCCAGCCGATGATGGCAATGTATCGCCCGCACAACAATAAAGCGATGGAGTGGGCCCAAACTAAAGGCCGTATGCGCTCCAACAAAGCGATGCTGGATCGTAAAGACCTGCGCGGTATGGTGAATGCCCTGAAACGAGGTGAAGCCGTCTGGTTCGCGCCAGATCAGGATTATGGCCCACGCGGCAGCGTATTTGCCCCCCTGTTCGCGGTCGAGCAGGCTGCCACCACCAGCGGCACCTTTATGCTGGCCCGCCTGGCCAAGCCAGCTCTGCTGCCAGTGGTGCTGATTCGTCGCCCAAATGGCCGTGGTTACGATCTGCTGATCCAGCCTGCGTTGGAAGACTACCCCATCAACGATGAAATTGCCGCCGCTGCCTATATGAATAAGGTCGTGGAGCAAGAGATCATGCGCGCACCAGAGCAATATCTGTGGCTGCATCGCCGTTTCAAGACGCGCCCGGCTGGGTCGTCTTCGTTGTACTGAACATCTCCTTCTGGGGCGCAGCCCACTGTGCCCCAATCTGCATTTCTCCTCAGGCATTTTGTGCTCCCTATCGAAAAACCCGCTGAACCAGTTTTAACTTTGCTGTAACCTCCTTTTTTACCCACACACAGGAAAAGGAAATGATGAAAACTCAGGTTCGTCTTGCTCTGGTCGGTGATTACAAACCAGAAGCTGTTGCCCACCAGGCTATCCCCGTCGCTCTTCAACTGACTGCCTCACACCTCGATATCAATATTCAGTTCCAGTGGCTTGCCACGGAAACCCTTACCGCAACCGCGGTATTACAGGGTTATGATGCGATCTGGGTGGTGCCCGGCAGCCCCTATCACTATGACGATGGCGTTTTTATGGCCATCCGCTATGCCCGTGAACAGAACGTACCGTTTCTGGGATCTTGTGGTGGTTTTCAGTACGCGATTGTGGAATATGCCCGCAATGTGATGGGCTGGCACGATGCCGGGCATGCGGAAACCGATCAGGGTGGCCGTTTGGTGATCGCCCCGCTGAGTTGCTCACTGGTCGAAAAGACCGGCACCATTCGCTTCCGGCCAGAAACGCTGATCGCTCGCGCCTATGGCAAGTTGGAAACACATGAAGGTTACCACTGTAACTTTGGCGTGAACCCGGAGTTTGTTGCTGATTTGGAACAACATCCGCTGATCGTCAGCGGCCACGATACCGAAGGGGATGTACGCTCGGTAGAACTGCCGGGGCACCGCTTTTATGCCGCTACGCTGTTCCAGTCGGAACGCGCGGCGCTACGCGGTGAGCTTTCACCGCTGGTGGTGGCACTGATCCAAGCAGCGCGCTGAGTCTTTCAGGGGGCTTAGCAGCCCCTGCGGTTACCACATCAACCGGCCAATCAGCGGGGCAGCAATCACGGTAATCACTCCCGCCAGCATCATCACCAGGCTGGAAACCACGCCTTCCTGCTGGCCAAGTTCATAGGCTCTTGCAGTACCGGCACCGTGCGATGAAGCGCCAAATCCAGCCCCCTTCGCTAAACCGCTGCGCACCGAAAGCCGCAGGAACAACACGTCCCCCACCGCCATGCCGAATACGCCGGTGATCACCACAAACAGCGCCACCAGATCTGGCTGGCCTCCCATCTGCTTTGCCGCTTCCAATGCAAACGGCGTAGTGATGGAACGCACCGCCAGGCTGCGCTGTACCTCGTCCGGCAAAGTCAGCCAACGTGCCAGCCACACCGAGCTGCAAACGGCCACGCCGACCGCCGTGAATACCCCAGCGCTGAGCGAGAGCCAGTGGCGGCGGATGATATGCAGGTTCTCATACACCGGCACGGCAAAAGCGATGGTCACCGGGCCAAGCAACCACAGCAGCCAGTGCGTTTCACCGATGTAATCCTGATAAGAAATATGGGTCACCACCAGTAGCACCACCAGGATCAGCGGGGTCAATACCAACGGCATCAATAACAGCGTTCTGCGGCGGCGGTAGAGTTTTTTATTGGCAAAATAGAGCACCAAGGTAGCCACAAAGCAGGCAAGGCTGAGGATCACATCATTCATGGCGCGCTTTCCTGCGTTGCAGCCAAAGCTCAAAGCGGTAGACGCGATCCACCACCAGCCCGGTCGCGCCCAGCGTCAACATGGTGCTGAGAGCGATCACCAGGAAAATCTTCCAGCCCTCCACCATCAGCAACTGGGCATAGTTCACCACTGCCACCACGGCAGGTACAAAGAACAGCAGCATTTCGGCCAGCAACCAGCGTGCACCGGCCTTTACCCAATTCAGCGGCAGAATGCGCAGCAGGATCAGCGCCAGCATCATCAGCATACCGACAATATTGGCCGGCAGCGGCAGATGGAATTGTTTTACCAGCCGATCGGCAAGCAGGAATAACAAGGCATATAACACCACCTGAGCCGGCACCTGTAAGCGGCTCAACAACGATGGCGCAGCGCGGCGTAACGCCAGGTACATAATAGAAACCTCAAACAGAAAATCACGGCACACAGTATACGCAGTAAGGAAACTGTGCCTGAAATGAATTAAAGTCATTATCATCATGCCAAAAAGGAATGGTTTTGCCCTGAGGAGCACCTGAATGGATGTCCGCACTCTGCGCTATTTTATTGAAGTGGTTCGCCAGCAAAGCTTCACCCGCGCGGCCGAGAAACTGTTCGTCACCCAACCGACCATCAGCAAAATGCTGCGCCAGTTGGAAGATGAGCTGGAATGCACGCTGCTGATCCGCGAAGGGCGCAAGCTGCATCTCACCGACAGCGGGCAGGCGGTTTATCAGCGTGGGCTGGCGATTCTGGATGAATTCCGCCAGTTGGAGACGGAGCTGGAAGACATCAGCTCGGTGAAAAAAGGCGTGCTGCGGCTGGGGATCCCGCCGATGGTCGGCAGGCAGATCGCCGGGCTCATCAAGCAATTTCGCCAAACCTACCCCGGCATCGAGCTGAAGATTGCCGAGCTGGGCGGCCAGTCGGTTGAACAGGCGGTGCTGTCTGGGGAACTGGATCTGGCGATGACGATACGCCCCTCTGGCGCTGAACAGCTCCTGACTTTTCTGCCGCTGCTAAGCCACCCGATGTGCGTCGTCATGCCCCGCACGGCCTACTGGCTCAACCGCACTACCGTCAATATTGCCGAACTCGCCGAGTGGCCAATTCTGATTTATAACGAGGATTTTACGCTCTATAAGATGCTGATGGCCGCATTCCATCAGGCGGGTTTCGAGCCCAAGATTGCCGTGCGCAGCGGCCAGTGGGATTTTCTGGCCTCGATGGTTCAGGCGGGTATCGGCATTGCCACGTTACCCGAACCCGTGTGCCAATGGCTGGATAAAAGCAGCCTGATTTGGCTGCCGCTCGAGCCGCGTATGGAGTGGCTGGTGGGGTTGATCTGGCGCCAGGGGAGCTATCTCTCGCACAGCGCCCAAGCCTGGATCGCCTGCTGCCGCGACTACTGGCCTGTGACTTCGGGAAATTCATTGCAAAATCGCCTGCTATAATTCGGCTAATAGCTACAGAAAACAGCTAAAAATACGCTGGGTTATTCTTCCTGAACGGTTACCGGCCAGGGGCCAGCACAAAGTCAGCCTTCTCAATTATTATGCCAGATGGAAAATATATGCAGCGGAAATCCCTCCAGAATATGACTCCCGGCCTGATGAATCTGCTCGCTTATGAGCGCAGTTGGCTGAAACCGGACATTCGCGCTGGCCTTTCCGTCGCGGCAGTTGCGCTACCGGTGGCGATTGCCTATGCCGAATTGGCCGGTGTGAGCGCGATCGTCGGGCTTTACTCCTGCATTCTGCCGATGATCGCCTACGCCATCTTTGGTTCCTCACGACAGCTGATCGTCGGCCCTGATGCGGCAACCTGTGCGGTGATCGCCGCCGTCGTGACGCCGCTGGCCGCCGGTAATAGCGAACTCCACTGGCAGTTAACTATCGTGATGACCCTGATGATGGGCACATGGTGCCTGATCGCCAGCCGCTTCAGATTGGGAGCGATTGCGGATCTGCTGTCGCGCCCGATATTAAACGGGCTGCTGAACGGCGTGGCGCTGACGATCATCGTCAATCAGATCAGTAAGATACTCGGTTTCCCGGCCCCATCCAATGAACTGATTGAACGCATTCTCGCGCTACCGGAAAACTTGCTTAACAGCCATTGGCCGACGATGGGTATCTCGTTTCTGACGTTACTGATCCTGCTCGGCGTGCATTATGCCAGGCCCAATTGGCCAGCCCCGCTGTTCGCCGTAGTGTTGACGACGGCGCTGACCTGGGCAGCGAATTTACCGCGTTTTGGCATCGAAACGGTATCGGGTTATACCGGTGGCGGCTTGCCGATGGTGTCGTGGCCGGATTTTAAACCGGGGTTGCTGCGCGATCTGGTGATCCCGGCGTTAAACCTGGCAGTTGTCAGCTTTGTCAGCATGATGCTCACCGCTCGCAGCTTTGCGGCCAAAAATGGCTACGAGGTGGATGCCGACAGTGAGTTTCGCGCGCTGGGGTTGGTGAATATCGTTTCCGGGCTTTCACAAGGATTTGCCATCAGCGGTGCCAATTCCCGCACCGCCGTTAACGACGCCAACGGCGGCAAAAGCCAGTTGGTCTCGGTGATTGCCGCATTGGCGATCGCTGTAGTGGTGCTGTTCTTCAGCGAACCGCTGCAATTTATTCCTATACCCGTGCTGGGCGTGATACTGATTTACGCCTCATGGTCGCTACTGGACATGCGCAGTATTTTCCGGTTGCGCAAGCGCAATCGCCCGGCGTTCAATCTGGCGTTGTTTACTTTCCTGAGCGTGCTGCTGGTCGGGATCATTCCCGGTATCGGGCTTGCGGTTCTGCTCGGCCTGCTGCAGTTCCTGCAAACGGTGTTCCGGCCAACCGAGCAGTTGCTCGGGGTAAATGATGACGGAATGATCCATTCGATGGGGAAAGATAACGGTATTAAACCGGTCGATGGGGTGATTATGTACCGCTTTAATTCGCCCTTGACCTACTTCAACGTGGCCTATTTTAAACGGCGGATCACCAATCTGGTGGATAGCAGGCCTTCCCAGCCGCGCTGGGTGGTGATTGACGCAGTAGCCAGCTTTACCCATGCGGATATCAGCGTGCTCGCCGCGATCAACGAATTGCAGCGGGAACTTAAGCTGCGTGGTATCAGCCTGGTGCTGGCGGGCCGCCGTACCGAGTTGACCCGCTGGTTCCGCCTGCATCGTTCCGGCAGCGATGAGCGCGATCTGATCCTGGTTCCCGACCTGTATCTGGCATTGAGGCTGATTCAAAGTAAAGAGCTCAAGGAGGAGGGAATGCGAGACGCCGAGGCCCTGCTGAAAGGCTAGCTGCACCAAGGGCCGCGCTGCGGCCCTTGCAGTTTCTGCCTCAGCCCTCCCGCTCTACCAACAAGGCTTCCAGCAAGTCGAGGTCGTGCAGCAGTTTTTGCAGCGTCTCATTGCTGATTTTCTGTGTGGCGCGCAGGTGATAAAGCTCCCCTCGCTCAGCCCGCAATGCGGTCAGGCGGAAACGCCGCTCTAGGTTTTCCAGCGCCAGCGCGTTCTCAATGTCATCTCTATTGGCAATACGCCGCCGCAGCGCACCGATCACCCGCGAGCTGACTTCTTTGAGGATCTGCGGATCAAAGTTTTCTTCGGTGTCGGCAGCCAGGCGCTCCTCCATCTTGTTGATGCTTTCGATCGCCACTTCCGCCACAAGGGCAATCGCCATGCGCTCCTCATTCTTACTGACGCTTTTATCCGCCACCTGTACGCCACGCAGCAGCCATGGCAAGACCAGCACACCGATAATCAACGACAGCAGAATCACGCCGGTGGCAATAAACACCAGTTGATAGCGAGCAGGGAAAGCGGTGCCATCGCTCAGCAACAGCGGAATCGACAGCACACCCGCCAACGTGATCGCCCCGCGCACTCCAGCAAATGACGCCACCCACAGATCGCGCGTGCTGTAATCACCAAACTGCAACGGGCGTTTTTTCATAAAGCGCTTACTGGCGCTTTTCATCAGCCACAGCCAGGTGAAACGCAGCATCAGCAACGCGGCGTAGATAATCGCCACATCGGTGAACAGATACCAGGTCTCGATGGTCGGGTCTAACTCGGCCTGCAGAATAGAGGTCTCGATAATACCCGGCAACTGCAGCCCCAACATGATGAACACCGTGCCGTTGAACACAAACTCCAGCATGGCCCAAACGCTGTTGGCGCGCAGGCGCATCGCCAGCGGCGCGTTGCGGATCACGCCAGACTGGCTGATGGTCATCCCGGCTGCCACCGCTGCCAGGATGCCGGAAACACCGATGTGTTCGGCAATCAGATAAGAAGCGAACGGCAGCAACAGCAGAAAGACGATCTGCGTTGCCGGATCGTCACCGCTCCAGCGGCTCATCACCCGCAGCGACTTACTGTAAACCCAGGTTACCGCCACACCGGCCAGCAGGCCGCCGATCGCCACCTTCAGGAACTCCATGGTGGCACCGCCTACGGTAAACACCATGGTGCCCATGGCTACGGCGATGGCAAACTTCAGGGATACCAGGCCGGAAGCGTCGTTCATCAGCGCCTCACCTTCGAGCACACCCATGATCGACTTCGGGATCCGCCCTTTGCCGACGATCCCCCCCAGCGCTACGGCATCGGTCGGTGACAACACCGCCGCCAGCGCGAACGCCGCCACCAGCGGGATCCCTGGCACCATCAGGTAGATGAGATACCCCACCCCGACAACGGTGATCAGCACCAAAACCAGCGCTAGCCCGAGGATTTCGCGCCCATGATGCAAAAACTCGCGCAGAGGGGTTTTCCAACCGTCGGCGAACAACAGCGGAGGAATAAACAGCACCAGAAACAGTTCGGGGTCAAAGTCGACATGCAGGCCGAAATGCGGCCAGGCTAACAACGCCCCGATGACGATCTGCATGAGCGGCAGCGGCACCTGGAACGGCAACATGCGAGTCACCACCCCAGAAAGGGAAACCACCAGAATCAAAATGAGGATTGTAAAAAAGATTTCCATGCTTTCCTTATAATACCCAATGGATTTCGAGATGCAGGTAGGAGGCAACTGAACGACAAATCGGTCATGACCGATTTGAACAGCGCTTGCGCTGGCCCGCAGGGTGAGCCTCCCCGAGGCTCATAGTCCCCAGGAGCTTACACCAGTGTGAGAGAAGGCAGCCAACAACCCTGCATCTTGAAAGACCACGGGTATAGACTCTCTGGTTCAGAACAGTGCCAAATTATGCCGAATAGTAGATCACATTTTCGTAGCAGGAAAAGCTTGTTATGCCTTTTAAAACAAAGCGCAAGGAGAAGGGGGATTTATCTGAAAGGGAAAACCGCCAAGATGCCCTTGTATGTTTGTAGTTGATGTAAAAAGATAGGTTGTACCGTGTTCTTACCCGGCGTGGCAGCACGTACGCCCTCTGGGACACCAAGCCCGTGGGAGAGCTTATTGCG
>NZ_JBBCVB010000029.1:0-64326 GCF_037199905.1 Serratia sp. MMO-28 | reverse complement strand
CTCGACCCTGAGCCAGAACCGCCTCCGCCGCTTCAACCACAGCGACGTCTTCCAGCAGATTTTTGACCACATCGTAGAACAGGCTCTCAGCCGTGGCATGGCTAACGGGCGTGTTCTCTACACTGACAGCACACACTAGAAAGCCGACGCCAACCCTCGCAGAGCAGTGAATGAAGAACGTCCGGTGGGCGTCAGTGAATATCTGGAACAGCTTGATGCTGCCGTTGAGGCCGACAGGAAGAAGCACGCAAAAAAGCCGCTGCCCGCCGTAAAAAAGATCTCCGAAAACACCATCGCCGTTAAGAACACCAAAGTCAGCACCACCGACCCGGACAGCGGCTTTATGCACCGGGACAACAAGCCGAAGGGCTTCTTCTATCTGGACCACCGCACGGTGGACGGGAAGCACGGCATCATCCTGGATACGCATGTGACACCGTGCAATGTCCATGATAGCCAGCCCTTTATCGGGCGACTTGAGCGGCAGGTAGAGCGCTTCGGTCTGGAGCCGGTGGCGGTGGGTGTGGATGCGGGTTACTTCACCGCCGCGGTGTGCCATCTGACGCAAGAAAGGGGTATCGCGTTGGTGCCCGGCTATCGGCGACCGCACAAAGATCAGAATGACTTCCAGAAAAAGCACTTCAGGTACGATGAGAAGCGTGATGTGTTGTATGTGTACCCGGCACATTACCGTTCATCCACGGCAGTGTGCCAGTGGTGTGAGCAGAGGCAGCAATGTACGCAGAACAGCAAGGCGCAGAAAACGATAACGCGGCATGTGTGGGAGGCGTCGAAAGAGGAAGCCAACAGGTTAAGGCTGACGAAATGGGTTAAGAAAATCTACGCGCGGCGCAAAGAGACGGTGGAGAGGAGCTTCGCGGATGCGAAACAGCACCATGGTCATCGATATGCGCGGTTCCGTGGGCTATCAAAAGTACAGATGCAGTGTCTGCTGGCGCTTCTTTATTGTCTTTATCGGTGGTGGAAAGCGTCTTGGGAAGGTCAGAAAGGTGCCTTGGGCGAACAGAGGTGGCCAATGACGGGGTTATGGAAAAATAGCGCGTTCGCGACCCGCGGTCGCTAGAAAAGAAGGACCCTACCTGAAAAAATGGGGTTAGTCAGCAGTCTGAAGCCTGCGAAAGCAGGTTTTTTTTCGCCTATAAAAAATGCGCCGCCATTTTGTCGCCATCGGGTAATTCATTGCATTGTAACTGATTGTTTTAAATGACACTAAAATTCAGACAACAAAAAACCCGCTAGTCTTGAACCTAAAGCGGCGGGACTAACGGGCTCCACAAATTGGGGACATCAAAGAAAAGCAGTGGCACTAATTCAGACTGTCGGCAGATTGAAAAGTTCTGGCTGTCGATAAAAAAATCAAAGATATTTTGCCTCTGAATTATTCCTTTCGCTGATAGTTCATCCCCATATTCCTGGCCATATCACGACAATGAGCGAACCTGCCAATGTTAACAAGACGTTAGCGATAGCGTAGGTGCCGGCATACCCCAACGCAGGGATATTGCTACGTGCGGTATCACTGATGATCTCCATCGCCGGAGCACAAGTTCGCGCACCCATAATGGCACCGAATAGCAGGGCACGGTTCATCCGTAACACGTAAGCACCAAACAGGAAGCAGATGATTACCGGCACCAGGCTGACGATCAAGCCAGCGATCAGCATCTGGCCGCCCACCGCCCCCAGGCTGTTACCAATGCCTGCGCCAGCACTCAGGCCAACGCCGGCCATAAATACCATCAGGCCAAACTCTTTCACCATGTTGAGCGCACCCTGTGGGATATAGCCGAACGTGGGATGGTTGGCACGCAGGAAGCCAAGCATGATGCCGGACATCAATAGACCGGCGGCGTTACCGATACCGAATGAGAAGTTGCTGAACTGAATGGTGATCTGCCCAATCAGCAAGCCGATAATAAAGAAGGCGCAGAATGCCAACAGATCGGTGACCTGGCTGTGAATGGAGATAAAGCCAATTTTCTCTGCCACGCTTTTCACCCGGCGCGCATCGCCGCTGACCTGCAACACGTCACCTTTATTCAGCACAATGCTGTCATCAATCGGCATTTCAATCTGGCTACGGATCACGCGGTTCAGGAAGCAGCCATGATCGGTCAGTTTCAACTGGCTCAGGCGTTTGCCTACGGCATTGCTGTTTTTAACCACAATCTCTTCGGTCACGATGCGCATATCCAGCAGATCGCGGTCGAACACTTCTTTACCGTTACGGAAGCTGGGATCGAGGCATGCATGGGCATCGGGGTAGCCCACCAGCGAGATTTCGTCCCCGACCTGCAGTACGGCATCACCGTCTGGGTTGGCCAGAATACCGTTGCGGCGAATGCGCTCAATGTAGCAGCCAGTTTGCCGGTAAATGCCAAGCTCACGCAGATTTTTACCGTCTGCCCAGGCAACCAGTTCCTGACCCACGCGATAAGCACGGATCACCGGCAGGTAGACTTTGCGCTGGCTGTCGGTATCCAGGCCGCGCTCGCGGGCAATCTGCTGGGCGGAGGTCGGCAGATCCTGATGCTGCAATTTGGGCAGGTAGCGTGCGCCAAAAATCAGGCTCACTAGGCCGATTAGGTAAGTCAGGGCATAACCCAGGCTCAGATGATCCTGGGCCGCCAGCAAGGCCGGGCCATTGGTAATGGTATTACGCAGCGTATCGCCAGCTCCTACCAACACGGGGGTAGAGGTCATGGAACCGGCGAGCATTCCCGCAGTCAGGCCGATATCCCAATGGAACAATTTGCCAAGGCCGATGGCGATCACCATCGCCGAGCCGACCATCACCAACGCCAGCATGAAGTAGTTTTTGCCGTCGCGGAAAAAAATCGAAAAAAAGTTCGGGCCGGCTTCAACGCCAACGCAAAAAATAAATAGCATAAAACCGAGATTCAACGCTTCGGTGTTAATAGCGAAGTGTTGCTGGCCGAGGAGCAGTGATACCACTAAAACACCAATGGAATTACCGAGTTGAATTGAACCCAGGCGGAGTTTTCCGAGGCAGAGCCCCAGGGCGAGTACCACAAACAGTAACAGGATGTAGTTACCGTTTAACAAACTAGCGACGTTTATGTTCACGTAGGATAACTTATTGTTTACCAGTAAATTCTTGATGTATAAAACTATAAGATATAAATTTACCCATAGAATATATGGATAAAAACTTATAGAAACAACCAACCAACGGAAGGCAATTAAACCGTCGCTCAGCGGCGCTTATTCTAGTCGCTCTGGTGCGCGACAGCCAGCATAAAGCTGCCCGTGTGCTCCATCGATACCTTTAACCCTCTTTTAGCCAAGGAAAAGTTCAGTCAGCGTTGCCAGATTGGCTACGCATCACCACATCGGTGACAAGGCTGTTTTGACGGTGTAGTCAGTGGTCACATCGCTAAAGGGGAGAAGTACAATGGCGAACTATCGCTACTGGGTCGGTATTCTCAGCAGTTTCCTGCTGTTCAGCCTGATTTTTTTAGCCCAGAAGGGCGGGGTTTTTAATGGGGCAGGAACGGCTAACAGTGGGGAAACGGGTCTGCTGCTGTTTGTGATCCCCGGTGTCATCGCCAGCCATCTTTCGAGTAAAAAACGTATTTTGTGCCCACTGCTCGGTGCCTTGTATGCAGTGCCACTGTGTTTTTTTATCCGCTATTTCTGGTTGATGCCCGGTTACTCATATTGGCAGGAACTGGCGTATAGCGTCAGTGCGGTATTCTGGTGCGCCTTTGGCGCCATGCTGTATCTGTTTATCCGTGTTGCCATACATGCCCTACAGCGATTTTGCCAGCGTGAAAGGCAATAGTCGTCAAAAAGGCGCCCGGAGGCGCCTTTTTGACGAGCTAACCGCGAACGGTTACTTGAACAGATTCAGGTTCTCTTTGGCATAGGCTTCAAAATCAGTGCAGCCACCAATGTGTTTCTCATCGACAAAGATCTGCGGCACAGTTTCTACCGGTTTACCGACCGTTTTTTCCAGATCGGCTTTGGAGATACCTTCAGCGTGGATATCAACATAACGGAAGTTGAAATCGTCGCGCTCTTCAGTCAGTTTTTCCGCCAACTCTTTAGCACGGACACAGTAAGGGCAGCCCGGACGTCCGAAGATTACAGCAAACATGTCACACTCCTAGTCTGTTATTCAAATCATTAACCGCTATTGTAACGACATTCCATCCGTCATAAAAAGACATCAGTAGCGTAATCACTCACGTTCCTGGTCCTTACTATGCCCGTTGCCGTAAGTAAAAAAAAGCGGGATCTGCCTGTTAGTCTGATTCATAGAACCGATTAATCACGGGGGGCTGTTGCGGCGGTGGGGAATTCACTACACTGAGCGCTACAAGTCTGGAGAGAAAAAATATGCGTTCATTCGGTGACTTACCGCGCCCGGTGTTGGTGCTTGAAGGCCTGGGGATGGTGCTGCTGGTGTTATCCTACCTGAGTACTCATGACTATGTGCGTTTGCCCGGCATACTGGCCTCACAGCAGGCAGCCGTCGGCATGATTTTTCTTGGCGTAGTGCTGATGGTTCCGGCTGCGGCCTATCTGGTTTTGCGTATGGCGCAGGGGTTCAGCCCGCTATTGCGCAACCGTCAGCCGCCGGAAAAGGTGTCGCCAGCCGATAAAAAAGACCATGGCCCGCAGGAGTGACTGCGGCCGTGGGGAGTGCCTGCCTGTGCAGGTGATAATGTCTCCTGGGGTGACGAGTGAAAATTGCCATTCTTTCGCGTGATGGTTCGCTGTATTCATGCAAAAGGCTGCGGGAAGCAGCGGAACAGCGCGGGCACAGTATCGACATCATCGATCCGCTCTCTTGTTATATGAATATCAACCCGGCGGCACCGAGCATTCATTACCGTGGCCGCCAGTTGGAACGCTACGATGCGGTGATCCCGCGTATCGGCTCTGCCATGACGTTTTACGGCACCGCCGTGCTGCGCCAGTTTGAGCTGCTCGGCAGTTATCCGTTGAATGAATCTTTGGCCATCACTCGCGCGCGCGACAAACTGCATTCGTTGCAACTGCTGGCCCGCCAGGGAATCGATCTGCCCATTACTGGTTTTGCTCATTCGCCGGACGATACCGGCGATCTGATCGAGTTAGTGGGCGGTGCGCCGTTGGTGGTGAAATTGGTTGAGGGTACGCAGGGGATCGGCGTGGTACTGGCAGAAACCCGTCAAGCGGCAGAGAGCGTGATCGATGCGTTTCGCGGCCTGAATGCCCATATTCTGGTGCAGGAGTATATCCGCGAGGCCAAAGGCAGCGATATCCGCTGTCTGGTGGTTGGGGGGCGGGTGGTTGCGGCCATTGAGCGGCAGGCAAAGCCTGGCGAGTTTCGTTCGAACCTGCATCGTGGGGGCACCGCTCGCAAAGTGCATATCACCGGCAAGGAGCGCGCCACGGCGATCAAAGCGGCGATGACGCTTGGGCTGGATGTGGCCGGGGTGGATATACTGCGCGCCGAACGTGGTCCGCTGGTGATGGAAGTGAATGCTTCTCCAGGGTTGGAGGGGGTAGAAACTACCACCGGGCTAGATATCGCCGGAATAATGCTGGAATACGTTGAACAGCGTGTTCGGCCAAGCCTTCGGCTGAAGTCGGGAAGGTGATGTCAACGGTGGCTGATGGCGCGTTTTAGCTGGCGCAATCTTGCCTTGCAAGATTCGTAATTATCTGATTAACGAATTTAGTGCCTTTGATCGTGGTATCTCGGGTGAATATTCCGTAAGCTATGCGCCTTTTCACGTTTTGAACATTGTGAGGCTGGTTATTTATGGATTCACTCATCGTCCCCGATTTGGCGTTATTACGACGTTGGCTGGATCAACTGGGTATCTCATTCTTTGAATGTGACTCTTGCCAGGCGCTGCACCTGCCGCACATGCAAAATTTTGACGGTGTATTCGATGCCAAAATCGATCTGGTTGATGACGTGATTTTGTTCTCTGCACTGGCGGAGGTCAAACCGACTGCGTTGATCCCGCTGGTGGCCGATCTGAGCCAGATCAATGCCAGTTCGTTGACGATTAAAGCGTTTGTCGATATTCAGGACGATAACCTGCCAAAACTGATTGTATGCCAGTCGTTGAGCATTGCCGTTGGCGTGGCCTACGAACAGTTTGCGTACTTTATGCAGCAGGGTGAAGAGCAGATCTCGATGGTGATCCTGGAAGCCAGGGCGAATGATCTGCTGTTTATGGGCGATGAAGAAGAGAACCCGGCTACTACTGCCCGTCAACCGATGCTGCATTGATCCCCTCTGTACATTATGCATGCCGTAGCTCCGGTGGCATGCTATACCTGTTTCCCCCAACCATTAAATATTCTGTATTTCTGTTTTTTCGCCAGATATTTATCGCTACTTGTAGCGCTATTGGCGTATCACATAAAGAACTGCTGCATAAAAAATCGATAAAAGGCGTTTTTTACTCTGAAGGCTGGTACACCCCGGCAACTCCGGTTATGCTGCTGATTCTTTTCAAGGCTTGTGTTTCCCTTTGTGAACACATGGGCTGAGCAGATGAAAAAAGTTTATGTAATCAACTGCATAGCCATTCATTCGTGGTCGCAACGATTGCGCTCGGTGAGTCGAAGGTTTTGTATCAATTCAGGATACAAATTTACCCCTTGTTTTTGGAGGAAGTTACGGATGGTCAACCAACGTAAAAAGTGGTTATCGGGTGTTGTCGCCGGTTTGCTGATGGCAGCTTCTGTTACAGCATCAGCCGCGGAGAATACGCTGCACATCTACAATTGGTCCGACTATATTGCGCCGGATACCCTCGCCAAATTCCAGAAAGAAACTGGCATTAAAGTGGTGTATGACGTCTTCGACTCCAATGAAGTGTTGGAAGGCAAACTGATGGCGGGCAGCACCGGTTATGATTTGGTCGTGCCTTCGTCCAACTTCCTTGAGCGCCAGTCCAGGGCCGGTATTTTTGAACCGCTGGACAAGAGCAAAATCCCTAATTACAAAAATCTCGATCCTGAGATGCTGAAATTGGTGGCAAACAACGACAAAGACAACAAGTACGGCATTCCCTACATGATGGTGACGACCGGTATCGGTTATAACGTCGATAAGGTGAAGGCCGTATTGGGCAAGGATGCGCCGCTTGACAGCTGGGATCTGATCCTCAAGCCAGAGAACCTGGAAAAGCTCAAAAGCTGCGGGGTGTCGTTCCTGGATGCGCCAAGTGAAGTGTATGCCACCATCCTGCATTATCTGGGCAAAGATCCGAACAGCACCAATGCAGAGGATTACACTGGCGCTGCGAACGATCTGCTGATGAAACTGCGCCCGAACATCCGTTATTTCCACTCTTCGCAATACATTAACGATCTGGCAAATGGGGATATCTGTGTGGCGATCGGCTGGTCCGGTGACGTGATGCAGGCAGCCAACCGTGCCAAGGAAGCGAAGAACGGTGTGAATGTGGCCTATACCATTCCGAAGGAAGGGGCACTGGCTTATTTCGATATGTTTGCGATGCCAGCAGACGCGAAAAACAAAGATGCGGCCTACCAGTTCCTGAACTTCCTGCTGAAACCGGAAGTGATTGCGGATATCAGTAACCACGTCTTCTATGCCAATGCGGTTACAGAAGCCACTGCGCTGGTGGATGCCCAGGTGCGTGATAACCCGAACATTTATCCGCCAGCGGATATTCGTGCCAAACTGTTTGCCTTGAACGTGCAGTCGCCGAAAGTTGATCGTGTAATTACCCGCGCCTGGACTAAAGTTAAAAGCGGGAAGTAATGTGTAAGGGTTCTGCAGATAGAGCCTGATTATCCATATTATCTGACCAGCAGGCGGAGGGTATTCCCGCCTGCATTGCCATTCTGGGCCATGGTAATTGCCGTGGTTATTTGTACTGTTTTAGCCGGAGAGCACCCCGATTGAACGACGCCATTCCTCGTCCTCAAGCCAAGTCGCAGAAGGTATTTACCCCTCTGCTGGAAATCCGTAACCTCACCAAAACCTTTGATGGCCAAAACGCGGTCGAAGACGTCAGCCTGACGATCTACAAAGGCGAAATCTTTGCGCTGCTTGGCCCCTCCGGTTGTGGAAAGTCCACGCTGCTGCGTATGCTGGCCGGTTTTGAACAGCCAACAGAAGGGCAGATTGTCCTCGATGGTCAGGACATGTCCCTCGTTCCGCCTTATCAACGCCCGGTGAACATGATGTTCCAGTCCTATGCGCTCTTCCCGCATATGACAGTGGAGCAGAATATCGCTTTTGGCCTTAAGCAGGACAAAATGCCGCGCGCGGAAATCAACGATCGCGTTACGGAGATGCTTTCTCTGGTACACATGCAGGAGTATGCCAAGCGCAAACCTCACCAGCTTTCTGGCGGGCAGCGTCAGCGCGTGGCGCTGGCACGCAGCCTGGCTAAGCGGCCAAAGCTGCTGTTGCTGGATGAACCTATGGGGGCGCTGGATAAAAAACTGCGCGACCGCATGCAGCTTGAGGTGGTGGATATCCTGGAGCGTGTTGGGGTGACCTGCGTGATGGTTACGCACGATCAGGAAGAAGCGATGACCATGGCGGGGCGTATTGCCATCATGAACCGTGGCAAGTTCGTGCAGATTGGTGAGCCGGAAGAGATTTATGAGCATCCGAACAGCCGTTTCAGCGCCGAATTTATCGGTTCGGTCAACGTGTTTGACTGCGTGCTGCAAGAGCGGCGCGATGACGCTCTGATCCTGCAAAGCCCCGGCCTGCGCCACGCGCTGAAGGTGGATCCTGACTCTTCGGTTGTGGATGGGGTGCCGATTCAGGTGGCACTGCGCCCAGAGAAAATCATGCTGTGCGAAGACCTGCCGGAAGACGGCTGTAACTTTGCCATCGGTGAAGTGGTGAATATTGCTTACCTGGGGGATTTGTCGATCTACCACGTGAAATTACTCAGTGGGCAAATGATCAGCGCTCAGTTGCAGAACGGCCACCGTTTTCGCAAAGGGATGCCGACCTGGGGTGACGAAGTACGCCTGTGCTGGGAAACCGATAGCTGTGTGGTTTTGACGGTGTAGTTGAGAAGGTGAGGAGTAACCATTATGACATTGCTTTCTGAACGTACGCCGGAGCCCCCGGCACGCACGCCCGGTGCGATAAAAGCCTTTATTCAGCGCTTGCAGATGGCCCACGGCCGCAAACTGGTGATCGCACTGCCATACCTGTGGCTGGTGCTGCTGTTTATGCTGCCTTTCCTGATCGTATTCAAGATCAGTTTGTCAGAGTTAGCCTTGGCGGTGCCGCCTTATACCGATCTGATGAGCTGGGCCGACGGCAAGCTTGATATCGCGCTCAACTTTGCCAACTATCTGCAACTGACCGACGATCCGCTGTACATCGACGCCTATCTGCAATCTCTGCAGATTGCCGCGGTCTCTACGCTGTGCTGCCTGATTATTGGTTATCCGCTGGCGTGGGCGGTTGCGCACAGTAAACCTTCGACCCGCAATATCCTGCTGCTGCTGGTGATCTTGCCGTCCTGGACGTCGTTCTTGATCCGCGTTTACGCCTGGATGGGGATCCTGAAGAACAACGGCGTGCTGAATAACTTCCTGATGTGGTTGGGGGTGATCGATCAGCCGCTGGTGATCCTCCATACCAACCTGGCGGTGTATATCGGCATCGTTTATTCCTATTTGCCATTTATGGTGCTGCCGATTTATACCGCATTGACGCGTCTTGACTATTCGCTGGTGGAGGCTTCGCTGGATCTCGGTGCCAAACCGCTGAAAACCTTCTTCAGCGTGATTATGCCTTTGACGCGCGGTGGTATTATTGCCGGTTCGATGCTGGTGTTTATTCCGGCGGTGGGGGAGTTTGTGATCCCGGAACTGCTCGGCGGGCCGGATAGCATTATGATTGGCCGCGTGTTGTGGCAAGAGTTCTTCAACAACCGCGACTGGCCGGTGGCCTCGGCGGTTGCCACCATCATGCTGTTGCTGCTGATTGTACCTATTATCTGGTTCCACAAGCACCAGAACAAGGAAATGGGAGGGCAGGGATGAATAACTTGCCGGTTGTACGTTCACCATGGCGTATTGCCATTCTGGTGGTGGGTTTCACCTTCCTCTATGCACCGATGCTGATGCTGGTGATTTACTCGTTTAACAGCTCGAAGCTGGTTACGGTGTGGGCCGGGTGGTCAATCCGTTGGTACATTGAGCTGTTTAACGATTCAGCGATGATCAGCGCCGTTGGCCTGAGCCTGACCATTGCGGCGGCATCGGCCACGGCGGCGGTGATCCTCGGCACCATTGCCGCCGTGGTGATGGTGCGCTTTGGCCGTTTCCGTGGTTCAACTGGTTTTGCTTTCATGCTGACGGCACCGCTGGTCATGCCGGATGTGATCACCGGTCTGTCGTTGCTGCTGCTGTTTGTTGCCATGGGGCACGCTTTTGGCTGGCCGTCGGAACGCGGGATGTTCACCATCTGGCTGGCACACGTCACTTTCTGTACCGCCTATGTTTCGGTGGTGATCAGTTCACGTTTGCGCGAGCTTGATCGTTCGATCGAAGAGGCCGCGATGGATCTGGGGGCAACGCCGCTGAAAGTATTCTTTGTCATCACTTTGCCAATGATTGCGCCAGCCCTGATCTCCGGTTGGATGCTGGCGTTTACCCTGTCGCTGGATGATTTGGTGATAGCCAGCTTCGTCGCTGGGCCAGGCGCCACCACGCTGCCGATGCTGGTGTTCTCCAGCGTGCGTATGGGGGTTAACCCGGAAATTAACGCCTTGGCGACGCTGATCCTGCTGGTGGTTGGTGTACTCGGTTTTATTGCCTGGTGGTTTATGGCGCGCGCAGAGAAACAGCGTGCGCGTGAGCTGCAAAGGGCCGCCCGTGGCTGATCGCCGAACCTGACTCAAGGCGCCGCCTGATTAGGCGGCGCTTTTTGATCGCCCATAAATAAGTTTTTGTGGGTTTACAGTGCTACAATCTGCGCCCTCATTAGTCACCCTGATTTCACGGTTAATATTCATGCATTGCGCTTTGTACTCGGCGGGCACCTGCCGTTCCTGTCAGTGGCTGGAAAAGCCTTATCCACAGCAACTGGCGGAAAAACAGCATCACCTGCAGTCGCTACTGGGTGAACATCCGGTAGAACAGTGGCTGGATCCGGTTGCCGGTGAGCAAGGCGCATTCCGCAATAAGGCGAAAATGGTGGTTAGCGGCAGCGTTGAACGCCCGCTGTTGGGGATGTTGCACCGCGATGGCTCGCCGGTAGACTTGTGTGCTTGCCCGCTCTATCCCGCCAGTTTTGCACCGGTATTCAGCGCATTGAAGCGTTTTATTGCCCGCGCGGGGTTAACGCCCTACAACGTGGCGCGTAAACGCGGTGAGCTGAAGTATCTGCTGCTCACCGAAAGCACCAGCAATGGCGGTATGATGCTGCGCTTCGTGCTGCGTTCAGAGAACAAGCTGGCGCAGCTGCGTGCCGCTTTGCCTGAGTTACAACAGCAACTGCCGCAGCTGCAGGTGATTTCCGCTAATATTCAGCCAGTGCATATGGCGATCATGGAGGGGGAACGCGAAATCCCGTTAACCGAACAGCAGGCGCTGGAAGAGCAATTCAATCAGATACCGCTGTATATTCGCCCGCAGAGTTTTTTCCAGACTAACCCGCAGGTGGCCAGCCGCCTGTACGCGACCGCGCGCGATTGGGTGCGTACGTTGGCTATTAATAGCCTGTGGGATCTGTTTTGCGGCGTGGGGGGCTTTGGTTTGCACTGTGCTCAACCGCAAACGCGGCTGACCGGTATTGAGATCAGCGCCGAGGCCATCGCCTGTGCCAAGCAGTCGGCGCAAACGCTGGGTTTGCAGCAGGTTGATTTCCAGGCACTGGATTCAACCCGCTTTGCCACCGCAGAAGGGGAAGTGCCGGAACTGGTGCTGGTTAACCCGCCACGCCGTGGGATTGGTAAAGACCTGTGTGAGTATCTCAACCGTATGGCACCGGGTTTTATTCTCTATTCAAGCTGTAACGCAGTGACCATGGCGCAGGATATGGCGAGTTTAACGGATTACCGTATTGCACGTGTTCAACTGTTCGATATGTTCCCGCACACCGCGCATTATGAAGTGCTGACGCTGCTGGTGCGTAATTAAACCGGGCCCGGCAAGCAGGCCCGTAAAACGTGCAACCTGCTTACTGTGGGAACCACTTATCGTTGATCGCCTTGTAGGTGCCATCCGCTTTGATGGCCTCCAGCGCGGTATTCAATTTGGCCAGCAGCGCCTGATTATCCGGGCGTACCGCAATGCCTAGGCCAGTGCCGAAGTAGGCGGCATCGGTGACATGCTCACCTACCGGAGCCAGCGTCGGGTTCGTCTTCAGCCACTGATTGACCACCGCAGTATCGCCGAATACGCCATCGATACGGCCGTTTTTCAGCTCCAGAACGGCATTCTGGTAGCTGTCATAAGAGACGGTATTAATGTCAGGATGTCTATCCTGCATGTATTTCTGATGAGTAGTGCCGTTCTCCATTCCGACCTTTTTGCCTTTCAAATCCGCCAACGAGTTGAATTTCCCTTTTTCGGCGATCACGATCGCCGAGTTGGCATAGTACGGCTGAGTGAAAGAAACCTGCTTGCTGCGCTCTGGCGTGATATCCATTCCGGAAATGACCGCATCGTATTTTTTGAATTTCAGCGCGGCGATCAGGCTATCAAATGCATGATTGGTAAAGGTGCATTCAGCTTGCATCTGTTTACACAGCGCCTTGGCTAGATCGATGTCAAAACCGACAATCTGGTTGCTGGCATCCAGAGATTCGAACGGCGGATAGGTGGCCGAAGAGGCAAAACGGATGGTATCCGCAGCGCTGGCGTTAAAGGTCATCCCGGCCAAAATCGTGGCGGCGAGTAACAGTTTTTTCATGGGTAAAACTCCTGTCAGAAATGGTTTTTATCGCGCCATCATTGGTTTTTACCTGGCGGTATTTGGGATGGCTATGCTGGAAATATGCCATTTAGTGAATTTATATGCAATTAAAATGACTATTAATTTTATTGAAGGGTAAAAAAAGCCCTGCATAGGCAGGGCTGGATAGAGCAGGGTAGGATCAGTTGCGGCGTTCAAACGCCAGCGCACGGCGTTCAATCAGGCGCATCAGCAACGTCAGCAAACCGTTGACGCACAGGTAAACGATGCCGGCGGCACCGAATACCATCACATCATAAGTGCGGCCATACATCAGTTGGCTGTAGCCCATCACTTCCATCAACGTAATGGTATAAGCCAGCGAGGTACTTTTGAATACCAGCACCACTTCGTTGGAATAAGACGATAGCGCACGCTTGAAGGCAAACGGCAACAGAATGCGCAGCGTTTGTTTGCGTGACATGCCCAGCGCTTCGCAAGACTGCCATTGGCCTGCCGGGATAGCGCGCACCGCGCCGTGGAACAGCAGGGTGGTATAGGCTGCGCTGTTTAGCGCCAGTGCGATCATCGCACACAGCCAGGGCTGTGAAAGAAGGCTCCACAGCCATGGATATTCGCGGATCGCCGGGAACTGGCCTGGGCCGTAGTAAATCAGGAAGATCTGCACCAGCAACGGAGTACCGGTGAACAACGTAATGTAGATCTTCACCAGGGGGGTAAGCACTGGCGTTTTCAGCGTCAGGATCACCGTCAGCAGCAGCGACAGCAGCAAGGCAACGATCAGCGCCGCGATGGTTAACGTCAGGCTGGTGTGCAGCCCTTTGAGGATCTCGGGTAAGAACTCAAGCATCAGGATGGCCCCCGTTCAAAACGCGTCGTACGGAGTTCGATCCGTTTAAGGATATATTGGCTGAACAGGGTCACGAGCAGATAAATCGCCGCCGCGATCACGTACCAGGTAAAGGGCTCCTGAGTGCGGGTAGCGATACTCTTGGTTTGCAGCATCAGATCGTTGACGCTGATCAGCGAGACCAGTGCGGTATCCTTCAGCAGCACCAGCCATTGGTTGCCTAACCCAGGTAACGCGTGACGCCACATCTGCGGCATGATCAGGCGGAAGAAAATTGCCGCTTTCCCTAGCCCCAGAGCTTGGCCTGATTCCCATTGGCCCTGCGGCACGGCTTTCAGCGCACCACGCAGCGTCTGAGAGGCGTAGGCAGAATAGAGCAGGGCCAGGGCGATCACGCCGCACAGGAACGGGCTGACTTCGAAGTTATCGATAGCTAACTGCACCGGCAACTGGAACAGGCCAAAATTCAGGGTAAAGCCGTCCGACAGCATCAGTAACAGCTGGGACGAACCGAAATAAATAAACAGCACCACCAGAATTTCCGGCAGGCCGCGCAGCAGGGTTACCCAGGCGGTGCCGAGCCAACTGACCACTTTCCAGCGTGAGGATTCCCAGACGGCAAACAGCATCGCCAGGATCAGCCCGAGGACCAGGGCACAAACGGCAAGGCCGACGGTCATCCCGGCGGCGCTGGCTAAAGGTTGGATTTCATTCATGGATGATGATTACTGCTGAAACCATTTTTTGTAGATGGTTTCGTAAGTCCCATCCTGTTTGATTTTATCCAGAGCGGCATTCAGTTTGCCCTGCAGCTCAGTATTCTGCAGACGCATGGCGATACCCAACCCGGTGCCGAAGTAATCTTTGTCCGTCACTTTGTCACCCACGGCGGCCAGTTCAGCGTTCTGCTTCAGCCAATCGTTGACCACGGCGGCGTCACCGAATACCGCATCAATCCGGCCGTTTTTCAGATCCAGAATGGCATTCTGATAGCTGTCGTAAGGTACGGTGGTGATTTCCGGGTGTTTGTCGGTCAGGTACTTCTGGTGAGTGGTGCCGTTCTGCACGCCAACGCGTTTGCCTTTCAAGGCGGCAACATCAGCCACTTTGCCTTTCTGCGCAATGAACAGCGCCGAGTTGGCATAGTAAGGCTGAGTGAACAGCACCTGCTTTTCACGCTCAGGGGTGATATCCATTCCAGATATTACCGCATCGAAGCGCTTGAACTTCAGGCTAGGGATCAAGCTGTCAAAGGCCTGGTTGGTGAAGCTGCAGTCAGCCTGGATCTCTTTACACAGGGCATTAGCCAGATCGATATCGAAGCCCTGAATTTTATTGTCTGCGCCGATAGATTCGAATGGAGGATAGGAAGCCTCCATCGCAAAACGGACCTTTTCGGCCGCAGAGGCGGAAACGCTGATACCCGCCAGAACGGCGGCGATAATGAATTTTTTCATCGTAAACTCCCCTAAAAACAGCAAGTCAATTTATTAGTGTGATAAATAGTTCGCAAATTCAGCGGTTTGCGGTTGCGCAAAGTGGCTGGCATCGCCCTGTTCCACCACGTGGCCGTTTTCCATATACACCACACGGCTGGCGGTTTTACGCGCCACTTCAACCTCGTGGGTGACGATCACCTGAGTGATACCGGTACCGGCCAGTTCGCGGATGATGCTGACAATCTGGGCGGTGATCTCCGGATCCAGTGCGGCCGTCGGTTCATCGAACAGCAACACCTGAGGCTCCATCATCAGCGCACGGGCAATGGCGACACGCTGTTGCTGGCCACCGGAAAGGTGCAGCGGGAAACGATCGGCAAAGTCGGTCAGACGCAGGCGTTTGAGCAGCTTATCGGCACGCTCCATCGCCTGTGCCTTGCTCAAGCCAAGCACGCGGCAAGGGGCTTCGATCAGGTTCTGCACCACGGTCAGGTGGGGCCAGAGATTATATTGCTGGAATACCATGCCGACGTTCTGGCGCAGCTCGCGAATGGCTTTTTCACTCGGCGTCTGTTTGAAGTCGAATTGATTGCCTGCAATCTGCAGTTGGCCTGAGCGCGGCATTTCGAGCAGGTTCAGGACCCGCAGCAATGAGCTTTTCCCCGCACCGCTTGGGCCAAGCAGCACTAAGGTTTCCCCTGCTGGGCAATCCAGCGTGATGTTAAACAGCGCCTGGTGCGCGCCGTAAAAGCAATTGATATCTTTTAGTTGAATACTCATGCGCCGGAATTGAATAGACATTGATGCCGCGAATGTTAACTTCCGCAGAATACTTATGCAATCTTTGTGAGTTAAAATTTATTACTACGCATCATAATGGTGAAAGAATAGTACAAGATACCGCGACTCACGCATGAATGGCGGATTTGTCGCGTACTGTGTGATATTGGTAGCGATTTTTCTTAAGCTGCTGATAATTTGCGCTGGCTTTTTCCAGGCTAACAGGTTGGCGGTGGAGCATGGGTAATAGGTTACACTTCCTTGTAAATCAGCGGGCTCTGTGATCATGTGTTGAGTATTGGTACAGGTTAATCAAGGTAAGTTACACATTACCGCCCAAGCCAATGGGCAAAAAAGACAGGAAGAAACAGATGAATATCAGGTCAGGGGTCGTTGCCATCATGCTAACGCTGTTAGTGGGCTGCCAACGCTCAGGGGGCGACACGTTGGTGGATCACGGCAGTTATCAGTTGGAAACGCGGCATCAGGCGCAGGGGACCGATCAGCGTATCCGTTTTCTGGTGATGCACTATACCGCCGAAGATTTCCATTCATCGTTGAAAACCCTGACCGATGAACACGTCAGCGCCCATTATCTGTTGCCTGAACATCCGTCATTACGTGATGGCAAACCCGTCGCCTTGCAATTGGTGCCGGAAGAGATGCGCGCCTGGCATGCCGGGGCCAGCTACTGGCGGGGGCGTAGCAGTCTGAACGATACCTCGATCGGTATTGAGATCGTCAACCCAGGTTTCAGCCGTACGCTGCTGGGCACACAGTGGCAGCCCTATACCCGCGAACAAATCGATCTGCTGATTCGCCTCAGCCGCGATATTGTGCAGCGCTATGGCCTGCAGCCGACGGATGTGGTTGGCCACAGCGATATTGCTCCGCAGCGTAAGCAGGATCCTGGGCCGTTATTCCCCTGGCAGCAACTGGCGCAGGCGGGCATCGGTGCCTGGCCGGATCGGCCGGTGGTCGAACGTTATCTGGCGGGGCGCGATAAACAGATGCCGGTGCCGATGGCGACGCTGTTGGAGAAGCTGGCACGCTATGGTTACGGTATCGATCCGCAGTGGAATGCCGAACAGCAGCGAAATGTGGTGGCGGCATTTCAGATGCATTTCCGGCCCAGCGATTATCGCGGTGAGCCGGATGCCGAAAGTGAGGCGATTATTGATGCGTTATTGGCGAAATATGGTGCTGCGCGCCGATCATAAACCGTGCAGTTTGCCGTGATCTTTCAGCCAGCGCGCCGTGCGGCTGATGCCTTCTTCCAGCGAAATCAGCGGCTGGTAGCCTAACTCCTGCTGTGCTCGGGTGGTGTCCAGCGTCAGGTCAAAGTTGAGCTTGGCGACTCCGTAGTGGGTCAACACCGGCTCTTTCTCGCTTTTGCTGCTGAGCTTTTCCATGCCGCGAGCGATCATGTCCAGCATGGGATAAGGCACCGAGCGGATGCGGCATTTCATGCCCAATTCGTCGATCAGTTGCTGTACAACTTCGCGCAGTGGGCAGACCTGCTGATTGGTGATGTTGTAGGCACGGCCAGACTGGGTGGTCTCTTTCTGGGTTGCCAGCCACATGGCGTGGACCGCATTTTCCAGATAGGTCATATCCACCAACGCGTTACCCCCGCGCGGCAGCAGCAGGCTGCCATAGTGCTTAATCATCTGCAGCAGGCGTGGCAGCATCACCTTGTCGTGCGGGCCAAACAGCCCCTGTGGGCGCAGAATGGTAAAATGGGTCTGTGGGTTGGACAACGCCAGTTGCTGGATCACCTGTTCACCTGCCGCTTTGCTGCGGGCGAACTCATTGGCGTAGCGCAGCGGGCGGAAATCTTCGCTCACGTTGCGATGATGCCGATAGTCGAAGTAAATCGCCGGTGAAGAGATATGGATAAACTGCGAAACGCCGTAAGCGGCGGCCCATTCCCCCAAACGGCGGGTAGCGCGCACGTTGGCCAGCTCAAAGGCCTTCTCTGTGCCCCAGGGGGAGGTAAAGCTGGAGCAGTGCCATAACACGTCCACATCTGCCAGCATGGCCTTGGCCTGCGAGGAGATCAGATTGGTGAGATCGGCATGAATAAATTCGGCACCCAGCTTTTCCAGCAGGCTGCCCATCGCCTGGTTGCGGCCGGTGGCGCGCACTTTTATGCCTTGGCGGCGCAGATATTCAACGGCGTTACGGCCTAAACCACTGGTGGCACCGGTGACCAATACCTTCATAGCGAACTCGAGTTCTCACCAAAAATCAGAATGCGGAATGGGGAGTTAAGGCTCCCCAGTACAAGTAGGCCGCCATTCTTTCGTGAATCAGTGCGCTATGCAATCGGAAAGCACCCAACCGCTGCGGGAAACTGTGCGGTTGATCGGTAAATAGGCACCGCCCTCATTTCTCTGGGTGCTGATGATCGTACTCTTCGGCCAATTTGGCGATGCGTTTGGCCATGCCGCGGAAAATAAACAGGTGTGCGGGCATCATCACAAACCAATACAGCAAACCGCTGAAACCGGCAGGGTGCCACCAGGCGCGCACATCAAGCTGACGGCAATCGCCCATCTCCTTGATGCTGAATGTCAGCCGGCCGAGACCTGGCGCTTTCATACCGAACATCAGCGCCAACTGACGCAGCGGCTTCATGGTGATCACTTTCCAGCCGTCAACCAGATCGCCAACCTCTAGCGTATCGCGCGCGGGGCGCCCATAAACGATGCCATTACCCGTCAGGTCATCCATGCGTGCGCGAATCTGCCACAAAATGTTGGCGTAGAAGTAGCCTTCCTTGCCGCCCAGTTGCTGCACCACGTGCCATAAAGCGGCGCTGGAGGCCTGCGTATCCAGCGTGCAGCCAGCCTGTTTCGGGTAAAAGCCGTAGCCTGGCCGCCAACGGGCTCGGGCTTCAGGATCGTAGCCCCAGTCGGCGGAGTCGATCACTTCATCCTCGCGGCGCAACGTTTCCTTCACCGCCTCATCAAAGGTTTGCAGCTTCTGTGGGATCAGCGCCTGCAGCGGTTGGCCATCGGCAGGGAGATCGTGGTTCAGCCCTTGGATCAGCGCACTGGCGATTGAAGTGGGAACCGAGGTAATCATGCTGATAAACCACACCGAGATAAAGCGTGTGGGTAATGGAACCGGGATCAGCCAGCGTTTTTTACCGCTGATGACGATAAAGCGCTCAAACAGGGTTTGATAGCTGATGTATTCCGGCCCGGCGACATCAAAAATGCGATTCTCCTGCGCCGGGTGCTGCAGCAGTTCAGTGAGGTACACCAGGAGGTTTTCCAGCGCCACCGGCGAGGATTTTGAGCGCACCCAGCGCGGAGGTGTAAGGATCGGCAGGTTGTAAACCATATCGCGCATCACTTCGAATGCGGCGGAACCGGGGCCGACAACGATGCTGGCGCGTAATTCAGTCACTGGAATACCGCTCTGACGCAGAATTTCGCCGGTCAGTTTGCGGGCGATCAGGTGTGGCGAGCTTTCCCCCTCTGGTTGCAACGCGCCGAGGAAAATCACCTGTTTAACTTTTGAACCACGCAGGGCGTTGCGCAGGTTTTCTGCTGCCTGACGCTCTTTTTCGATAAAACCATCACCGTCGCCCATGCCATGAATCAGGTAGTAAACGGTATCGATCTGCCATAACGCTGCCTCCAGCGTGTCCGGGCGATAGATATCCACGTAACGGCAGCTCACGCGTGGCCAGTTTTGCTCTTCCAGCCATTCTATACGGCGCGCGGCGGCTGTGATCTCATGCCCTTGTTCCACTAGTCGGGGGATCAGATGCTGGCCGATATAGCCGCTGGCTCCGAGAACCAGAATACGTTGGGGTATCATTAATACAGCCTTGTATCATTATTTTTGGTGTAGGAGGAGTGACAGGATGCCAAATTTGCTGATTAAATTCACTTTTTGTATGGATATTCCGCGTTGCATTTGAGCGGGTGTCAGTCCACTATACGCAGCGTATCTTGCTCAGCATCCGTGAACTTCCATGAAAATCAATCATTTCTGCTATCTCTTCCTGGCGCTGCTCTCCGCTGGCTGCCTGTACTTTTCAAACCCTCTTTGGCTCTGGCTGCTGCTGGTTAACCTGCTGACGCTACTGATTTATGGTGGGGATAAACTCGCCGCCTGCAAGGGGTGGCAGCGCGTACCAGAAATCACGCTGTTGCTGTTTGGGCTGATCGGCGGCTGGCTGGGAGCTATTTTGGGCCAGCAGCTTTTCCGGCATAAAACGCAAAAACAGCCCTTCAAGACCTATTTTATGCTTAGCGTGGTGGTTAACCTGCTGGCCATACTGGGGGCCGGTTATTGGTTCTATGGCCGGATGGTGGTTTGAGCGCGGGCAGCGCAATCCCCCGAAAAAGCATCAGGGGATTGCGGCTACACGGCATCAGGCATGCTGATGCAGAAATTGTTGCCACAAATCGACCACTTTCTGCAGATCCTGACGGCTGACGTTGAGGTGGGTCAGGATCCGCGTCAGCGGCCCTGAACTGATCAGCACACCGTTTTCGCGCATCCATGGGCCGAGTTTGGCGGCCATCTCCGGAGATTGACGCAGATACAGCACGTTGGTCTGCGCGCCCGGTTCTGCGATCTCTACGCCGATATTACGCAGTTGCTGTTCCAGCCATTTCGCGTTGTCATGATCGTCTTTCAAGCGTGCCACGTTATGCTCAAGCGCATACAGGCCCGCCGCCGCCAGAATACCGGCCTGGCGCATACCGCCACCGGTCATTTTGCGCCAGCGGAGAGCACGCTGGATAAATTCCTCACTGCCGCATAACAGCGAACCAACCGGTGCACCCAGCCCTTTTGACAGGCAAATGGTAAAGGTATCGCAATATTGTGCGATGGTTTTCAACGGAACGTTGAGCGCGACGGCGGCGTTGAAGATGCGCGCGCCGTCGATGTGCAGTGCCAGATGGTGCTCGCGGGTGAATTGCCAGGCCTGTTGCAGGTAATCGAGCGGCAACACGCGGCCGCTGATGGTATTTTCCAGGCTTAACAGGCGGGTTTTGGCAAAATGGATATCGTCGGGTTTGATCGCCGCCGCCACTTTGTCCAAGGGCAGGGTGCCGTCGGGATTGGCCTCGATCGGCTGTGGCTGAATGCTGCCCAGCACGGCAGCACCGCCCGCTTCGTATTTGTAGTTGTGCGCCTGCTGGCCAACGATGTATTCCTCACCGCGTTGACAGTGGCTTAACAGCGCTACCAGATTGGCCTGGGTGCCCGTGGGCAGGAACAGCGCAGCCTCTTTGCCGGATAGCCTGACGGCTTCTGCCTGCAGTGCGTTCACCGTTGGGTCGTCACCATACACGTCGTCGCCAACGGCGGCATGCGCCATAACGTTGCGCATTGCTGCGCAGGGTTGTGTGACGGTATCACTGCGTAAATCTATGAGCATACGAATCCTTATCGCCAATCAGAGAAATGGCTTCCATCATAACCGGATTGCGGCGCTGAAAAAGCAGAAAATGCAGTGCGTGCTGGATGTCCGATCAGGCGAGAGTCACATCACCCTGTAACTGGCAACTGCAGGCTAAGACATAGCCCTGCTCAATTTCTGCCGGGGTTAGCGTCATAGTACTGCTGGTGGTGTAGTGCCCTGCCACAATACGGGTTTTGCAGGAGCCACATACGCCAGCACGACAGGCGGCAAGAACCGGCAGTTTATGGGCTTCCAACGCCGCGAGCAGCGTGCTGCCGACTGGGACGCGGAACTCACGCAGCGGTTGGCCGATACGCAGTGTCAGTGACTCGTTTGACGCATCGCTCTGTTCTGCTGAAGTATGGAACTGCTCTTTGTGGAAGCGTGAGGCGGGAACGCCAAGCTGCGCACAGAGTTGCTCGATCTGCTGCATATAAAGCTCGGAACCACAGGCCATGACCACACGTTCGGTGATATCGGGAGCGACCTGCTGTAAGAATGGCGCACTGATACGGCCATTCAGCAAGCCAGATTGTGCACTCTGTTTGGCGATCAGCGTCAGTTGTAACTGTGGATGTGCGGTACACAGATCTTGCCATTCGTCGGCAAAAATCACGTCCGCCAGCGTGCGCACGTTATAGATTACGCGGATATCGCATTGCGGGCGGTTGGCCACCAGCCAGCGGCACATCGACATTATCGGCGTAACGCCGCAACCGGCCGCCAGCATCAGGTAACGATCGCTGGGGTGTTGGACACAGCTGAAATCGCCCTGAGCATCAGACAGCCACAGCACATCGCCGGGTTTGACTTCCTGCGTCAGCCAGTTCGAGCCGCTGCCTTCCGGCAGACGACGTACGCTGAGGCTGATAAAACGGCTTAAACCGGGCGAGGAGGAGAGGGTATAGGCGCGCAGCGTATCTTCACTGTTACGAATGCTGACCAGCGCAAACTGACCGGGTTGATAGAGGTAAACATCAGGATTAATCAGGTTCAGCGTCCAGACATCGGCGGTTTCCTGCTGGATGGAGTGCACCTGCATCGGGTTAGGGCAAAGTGGGCTGGGTGGGGTCATCGTGCACCTCAAAAATAAAAAACGGGGCCGCTATTGCAGCCCCGGAAAACGGTATTAGCCGAGCAGCGTTTGCATGTCCTGCTCTACGGTAGTGATCGGGCGTAGACCGAATTTGTCGTTCAGCACCGCCAGCAGGTTATCGGTCAGGAACGCCGGTGCGCTCGGGCCGGTAACGATATTTTTTACGCCCAGTGACAGCAGCGTCAGCAGGATGACGATCGCTTTCTGCTCGAACCAGGACAGCACCAGGCTCAGTGGCAGATCGTTCACCGTGCAGCCGAGTTTCTCGGAGAGTTTTACCGCCAGCATCACCGCCGAATAGGCATCGTTGCACTGGCCGACATCCAGCAGGCGTGGCAAGCCTTCCAGCGTACCGAAGTCCAGCTTGTTGAAACGGTACTTGCCGCACCCCAGCGTCATGATCAGGCAATCTTGCGGCACGCTGCGGGCGAAATCGGTGAAATAGCTGCGATCGTCACGGCTACCGTCGCAGCCGCCCACCAGAAAGACATGGCGCAGTTTTTTCTGTGTTACCAGGTCGATCACCGTATCGGCCGCGTTCAGCAGCACCTGGCGGCCAAAGCCGATGGTGATCAGGTGTTCAAGCTCATTGTACGGGAAGCCGTTGAGCTGCTGGGCCTGGCCGATCACCGCGCTGAAATCGTCCCCTTCCAGGTGTTTGACACCCGGCCAGCCGACCATGCTGCGCGTCCAGATGCGATCGCCATAGTTGCCAACGTTCGGATCGATAATGCAGTTGGAGGTCATCACGATCGGGCCTGGGAATTTGGCGAATTCGGTCTGCTGGTTCTGCCAGCCGCTGCCGTAGTTACCCACCAGATGAGGGAACTTTTTCAGCTCTGGGTAAGCGTGTGCTGGCAGCATTTCGCCGTGGGTATAGACGTTGACGCCGCTACCTTCGGTCTGCTCCAGCAACAGGCGCAGGTCTTGCAGATCGTGGCCGGAAATCAGGATAGCTTTACCCGCCACCGGGCGCACGTTGACCGAGGAAGGTTGCGGATCGCCATACGCCAGGGTTTCGCCACGATCGAGCAGCGCCATAACGTTGAAGTTCATCTTACCGATGGCCATGGCGTTATTCAGCAGGGTATCGACATCGCGCGGTGCGGTGCCGAGCCAGGCCATAAAGGCGTGGTATTCGGCGTAGATCTGGTTATCGAACTGCCCCAGCACGTGGGCGTGTTCCATATAGGCGGCGGCCCCTTTCAGGCCGTATAAGCACAGCATACGCAGGCCGTGAATATCGTCGCCGACTTCAGCTTTATCGCTGTTGAGCGCAAACTGTGCCGCCTGCTGTAACAGCGAGGGGATATCATTGCCTGCCAGTTGCAAGGCCGCCAGCGGATGATCGACACGCACGCTGGCATCCAGCAGGCGGCAGCGCGCGGCCAGCGATTCGCGCAGGGCAATGGTCTCACGTGCATAGCTGATAATGCGATCGGAATCGAAATTCACGTTGGTCAGCGTTGAGAAGAAGGCGCGTGGGGAGAAGTTGTCGATGTCATGATCAATAATGCCCAATGCGCGGGCTTGTAAGGCCCAGGCGGAGAGGCCTTGCAGCGCGGCGACCAGCAGATCTTGCAGGTCGGAGGTTTCTGCCGTTTTGCCACACATCCCTTGAGCATAAGAGCAGCCGTTACCTGCCGGTGTCCGGATAGTTTGTTCACATTGCACACAGAACATAATCGCTTCCTTTTTAAAGTTGCATTTGTAATGCCTGTTTTTGAGCATAGATCGTCAGGGAGGGCTTAAAAAGACTTTTTTATTAAAACCTTACCTAAACTTGATGTAGGACAAATTAGTGCGCGGATGGGAATTATTACGCTTTGCGCTCCGTCATATTTCAAGCTGCAGGTACGTGGGCTTTCCTGCAGCTCGAGTTATTCAGAGAGGGCGGTAAAGGCAAGATGAAAAGATCAGGAGAACAGCGCCATCAGCACCGGCCCCAGCAGGCTCAGCAAGAAACCGTGTACGATCGCCGGTGGAACCATTTCCAGCCCGCCGCTGCGTTGCAGAACCGGTAAGGTGAAGTCCATTGAGGTCGCGCCGCACAGCCCCAGCGCCGAAGAGCGGCTGCGGCGCACCAGCGTCGGGATCAGCATAATGGCCACCAGTTCGCGCGCCAGATCGTTGAAGAATGCCGCGCTGCCCAACACCGGGCCGTAGGCGTCGGTGATCAGGATGCCGGAAAGCGAATACCAGCCAAAGCCGGAAGCCATCGCCAGCCCGGTTTTCAGCGGCAGCCCCAGCAACTGTGCCGCCAGCGCGCCGCCCGCCAGTGCGCTGAGCGCTACCACCAGCGCCACGATCATGCCACGGCGGTTGAGCACGATCTGGCGTAGCGTCATACCGCTGTTACGCAACTGAATACCGACCAATAGCAGCAGGAAGAGCAGGGCATACTCGCTGCCCTTGCTGGCGAACTGCAGCCATTGCCACTGCGTCAGGCCCAGCACAAATCCCCCCAGCACCACGAAGCACAGCTTCAGCGATTCCAGTGCCATATGCAGGCGCGAAGGCAGTTTTTCCTGCTTGTGGGTATTTTTCCACGGTTTTCGGCGTTCTAACACCAATAACATCAACAGGTTGGCGCAGAAGATGCACAGGAAAAACACCCCGGTGTACTTAAATATCAGCACCAGATTGCTGCTGAGATCCTCCAGAAATGCCAGGCTGATGCCCATAAAGAACAAAATAACGTAGACCATCCAGCTCAGCAGACGGTTAATGGCCTGAATCAGGGGCTTGCTGCGCAAAGGAATAAGGTAACCGGCGATCAGCGGTAAGAGAATAATCAGCAGTCCTGAATACATGATGAAGCGTGTGTCCTTTAATCTGGGAGAGGGCCGGGAACCCGGCAAGCTCAACACGCTAACGAAAATGCGCGCTGGAGTAAAGCAGCAGATTTGATGATGTCTGCTTGACCTCAAAGGGTTTTTTTGACCATTCTCAAGGGGTAGAGTTCGCATATTGGCAGGGCGATTTCCCCCTGGTTATCTGACGTTGCAAGGGGTTAGCGACGCTCCCCCGCATCGGGGTAGAGTGCGCAGGCGAGGTGGATGATGTTCTTAGAGCGTGTTGAAATTGTTGGATTTCGTGGTATCAACCGGCTTTCATTGATGTTGGATGAGAACACCGTATTACTCGGTGAGAATGCCTGGGGTAAGTCCAGCTTGCTGGATGCAATGACCTTTCTTCTGGCACCAGAGCAAACGCTGTACCGTTTTGAAGCGCGGGATTTTCACTTTCCCCCTGGCGATGAGGCTGCCAAAGAACGTCATCTGCAGATTATTTTCACCTTCTGTGAAAAGGATATTGGCCACGCGCACTTGCCACGTTATCGCCATCTTTCGCCGCTTTGGTCGAAGGGCGAGGATAACCTGGGGCGTATTCACTACTGTTGTGAAGGTGAGCTGGAAGATGATGGCACGGTGTGCACCTGGCGGCGTTTTCTTGATGCCGACGGCAATGCGCTGAACCTGCATCATATCGATCAACTGGTGCATGCGCTGATCCGTATTCACCCGGTGCTGCGCCTGCGTGATGCGCGTTTTATCCGCCGTTTGCGCCCCAGTTCTCTTAACGATCGTCTCCCGGTCGATAACGAAGCATTGGCACAGCAGTTGGATCAATTGACGCGCGAACTGGTCCGTAATCCGCAAAAGTTGACCAATTCCGAGCTGCGTCATGGGCTGGCGGCGATGCAGCAACTGCTGGAGCACTATTTTGCCGAGTTGGGTTCACAGGTGCCCGGGCCACGCCGCCATCGTCAGGCGGAGGATCGGCAGGCGTGGCGCTCGCTGGACAACATCAACCGCACGATCGCTGAACCCAACAGCCGCAGCATGCGCCTGATCCTGCTCGGCATGTTTTCCACGTTGCTGCAGGCCAAGGGCAACGTGAAGCTCGATCCCCATGCCCGGCCTTTGTTGCTGGTGGAAGACCCGGAAACGCGTCTGCACCCGATTATGCTGTCGGTTGCCTGGAGCTTGCTCAACCAGATGCCGTTACAAAGGATCACTACCACCAACTCCAGCGAACTGGTTTCCCTGGTGCCGGTGGAGCATATTTGCCGCCTGGTGCGTGAATCGGCCCGTGTGGCAACCTATCGCCTGGGGCCGAGTGGTTTGAGCCCGGAAGATGGGCGGCGTATCGCGTTTCATATCCGCTTTAATCGGCCTTCTTCGCTGTTTGCCCGCTGTTGGCTGTTGGTGGAGGGAGAAACCGAAGTCTGGCTGCTGAATGAACTGGCACGCCAATGTGGTTACCACTTTGAGGCCGAAGGGGTGCGGGTGATCGAGTTTGCCCAATGTGGCCTGAAACCGCTGCTGAAGTTCGCCCGCCGGATGGGGATTGAATGGCATACGTTAGTCGATGGCGATGAAGCCGGGAAAAAATATGCCAATACCGTGCGCAACCTGCTGGATAACCATGAGGACAACGAGCGCGATCGCCTGACGGTGTTACCGGCGCTGGACATGGAGCACTTTATGTACAAAGAAGGGTTCAGCCCGGTTTATCACCGGGTGGCGTCGGTGCCGCTCAAGGTACAGATGCCGGTGCGGAAAGTGATCCTCAAGGCAGTGCATCACTCATCGAAACCCGACCTGGCGATTGAGGTGGCGATGCAGGCGGGGGCCTGGGGAACGGACTCCGTGCCGCCACTGCTGAAGAAAATGTTCTCGCGCGTCGTCTGGCTGGCACGTGGCCGGGCTGATTAGGCCTGAGGCTGTGGGAAATGCGCGGCGATGCCCTGCTGCAGCTCATCCAGCAACTGGTAGCGGCGGCGGTATTCTGCGCGTTTCTTACTGGCGATCTCCTCCATGGGTTTGCGGGCAACATGCTTGGGCAGCAGAAAATACCCGTCATCGAACGGTTTGCCTCCTATAGAAGCCCAGAACTGATCGTAATCGGCATGCAGCAGAGCTCTCTTTTTCCGGTTATAGCGCCAGTTCTGATAAATATGGGTGCTATTGCCCACCGCTATCACTTGACCGAGCTTCAACTGCTGCGCCAGTTGAAGAGTGCCCTCCAGAACCAATCGCTTTGGAAACAGGCCGTGGCAGGCTTTGGTGGTGCTTTGGATCTCTGCATGTGGAACCGTGCAATGAGCACCCTGCAGGCCGCCGATAAACAGCGTTGGCTGGTGGCGGTAGTTCATTAAGGTAAAGGTCACCTCCGCTAGCATGATACCTTTAGCGTTACGCAGGAGCAGGGTAGCTTCTCCTTCCTTGTTCAATTTATCGATAGCGGCCAGTTGCAGGCAGATTTGCTCACCGTTTTTGCCCTGGGCGGAACTCAAGGTGAAAGGCTGGCGTCCAAGATGACCAAGCCGCATTTTCAGTGGCATACGCTGGATAATCAAATTGTAATGATCGCGCAACGCAAACAGGCCATCAATGTGTTTCATATTGGCGGCCAGGTAAGGGCGATGCAGTTTGCACGGCAAGTTCGGCTGTGCGCTTAAAATCTCATCCAGCAAAGGGTTGCTGGCCAGCGTATTGAGCAGGCCGCTGGTAATGGGCCAACTGAGCAGTGAGCGGCTGAAGAACTTAAGTCGGAAGGAGGTTTTTCTCCAAGCCTGACTGGGTATCTTGTCGCCAATGAGCAGTGCCGTTATCAATTGCCAACCGTTGGCAGGTTTGACAGAGGTGAATGAATCGCTGAGCTGGGACATGATGACGTTCTCGTTGGTATTGAATAGCGTCATTTCAGCAAAATGTCGCTAAACAGCAGGTCAATAAGGGCCTTTCAACGTCAGGAGTTGGCAACGCGTTGAGCTTAGGTTTAGTTATTGATAACTAAGCATGATAACTTTATTCGGCTGTGGTATTCGGCAGCCCACGACTGACAAAAACAGGTAGGAACAAACATTGATGGGGTTAGCAGGACGTAAAAAACGCTGGTTGATAGGATGCACCGTTTCAGTAGCGCTCGCCGCTCTGCTCTATTGGCATTTTAGCCATCCGGTACCGGTGAATTTTCAGACGGTCAAGGTAACCAAGCGTGATCTGCAGCAGAACGTGCTGGCAACCGGCCAGTTAGATGCGGTGCGCAAGGTTGACGTCGGTGCTCAGGTCAGCGGCCAGTTGGAGAGCCTGAAGGTCGAGATTGGCGACAGGGTGAAAAAGGGCCAACTGCTGGCCATTATCGATCCGCAACAGGCGCAAAACAGCATTCGTGAAGGTGAAGCTACCCTGCAGCAACTGCAGGCCCAGTTGTTGCAGGCGCAGGCAGAACAGCAGTTGGCGTCGGTGACCTTACAGCGCAATCGTGAATTGGCCAAACAGCAGGCGGTATCGCCTCAGGATCTGGATCAATATGCGACCGAACTGGCGGTGAAAAAAGCGCAGGTTGCCACCATCAAAGCGCAGATCATGAAAAATCAGGCCAGCCTGGACACCGCAAAAATCAACCTGGCCTATACCCGTATCGAAGCACCGATGGACGGCGACGTGGTGCAGATCACCACTCAGCAAGGCCAGACGGTGATCGCCGCGCAGCAGGCACCTAACATTCTGACGTTGGCGGATATGAGCACCATGCTGGTAAAAGCCCAGGTGTCTGAAGCCGATGTGATCAACCTGAAACCGGGGCAGAAAGCCTGGTTTACCGTGCTGGGCGATCCAAAAAAGCGCTTCGATGGCGTGCTGAAAGACATCCAACCGACGCCGGAAAAGGTCAACAATGCCATTTTCTACTACGCGCGTTTTGAAGTACCGAACCCGGAAGGTTTGTTGCGCCTGCAAATGACGGCTCAGGTGCATATTCAGCTTTCTGGTGTCAGCAATGCGCTGGTGATCCCATTAACAGCCTTAGGGGATCAGATCGCCGATAATCGTTATCACGTTGCGCTACTGAAACAGGGCAAAGAAGAAGCGCGTGAAGTTACCATCGGCATTCGTAATAACATTGATGTGCAGATCCTCAGCGGGTTGGACGTGGGTGACGAAGTGATTATCAGCCGTGGCGGCGTGGGGGCCCACTGATGGCGGCGTTGTTGGAACTGAAGGGGATCCGGCGTAGCTATCTCTCTGGCGATCGGACGGTGGATGTGCTGAAGGACGTCAGCCTGAGCATTGAGGCGGGTGAGATGGTGGCGATTATGGGGGCCTCCGGCTCCGGTAAATCGACGCTGATGAACCTTCTCGGCTGCCTGGATAAACCCAGTGCCGGAACTTATCGGGTGGCTGGGCAGGATGTTGCCACCCTCAACGGTGATGCGCTGGCACAGCTGCGGCGTGAGCATTTTGGTTTTATCTTCCAGCGCTACCACCTGTTACCCCACTTGAGCGCAGCACATAACGTTGAGGTTCCTGCGGTTTATGCCGGTTTAGGCAAGGCGGCGCGGCGGGAAAGGGCGGCGGCGTTGCTGCAGCGCCTGGGTCTGGGTGAACGCATCGCTTATCGGCCAAGCCAGCTTTCTGGCGGCCAGCAGCAGCGCGTCAGTATTGCGCGGGCGTTGATGAACGGCGGGCAGGTGATCCTGGCGGACGAACCGACCGGCGCACTCGACAGCCATTCCGGTGAAGAGGTGATGACGATCCTCAAGCAACTGCGTGAGCAGGGGCACACGGTGATTATCGTCACGCACGATCCGGCGGTGGCGCGCCAGGCCGAACGGATTATTGAAATTCGCGATGGGGAAATCATCGCCGATTCTGGTTCGGTGGCACGCAACAATACACAGGCAAAAACCGTGGAATTGGCCACCCCGGCCCCTTCCTGGCAGCAGATATCCGGCCGTTTCCGTGAGGCATTGGTGATGGCCTGGCGGGCGATGGTGGCCAACAAAATGCGCACGGCGCTCACCATGCTGGGGATTATCATTGGTATCGCTTCGGTGGTGTCGATTCTGGTGATTGGCGATGCAGCTAAACAAATGGTGCTGGCAGATATCAAATCGATCGGTACCAATACCGTGGATGTTTTTCCGGGGAAAGATTTTGGCGATGATGATCCCGCTTACCGCCAGGCTTTGAAATATGGCGATCTGGACGCGCTACGCGAGCAGCCCTACGTCAGCGCACTGTCACCCAAGATCGCCAGCAGTATGCGGCTGCGTTTTGGCAGTATTGATGTTGCGGCCAATGTCACCGGCGTCAGCGAGCAGTTTTTCCGGGTTTATGGCATGGAATTCACCCAGGGTGCGGGTATCGATCCTCGGCAGGTGCAATCGCAGGCGCAGGTGGTGGTGATTGACACCAATACCCAGCGCCGTCTGTTTCCGTACCAAAAAGAGGTGGTGGGGGAAGTGATTCTGGTCGGTAATATGCCAGCCACGGTGGTGGGCGTGGCAAAAGAGAAGCAGTCGATGTTTGGCAGCAGCCAATCGCTGAGCGTGTGGGTGCCCTACACCACCATGGCTAACCGCCTGGTAGGCAAAGACAGCTTTGATTCGATCACCGTGCGTATCCCCGAGGGTTACAACAGCCTGGAGGCGGAACAGCAACTGACGCGTTTACTGACCTTGCGCCACGGTAAGAAAGATTTCTTCACTTACAATATGGACACCCTGGTACAGACGGCGGAAAAAACCACCCGTACCTTGCAGCTCTTCCTGACGCTGGTGGCAGTGATCTCACTGGTGGTTGGCGGCATCGGGGTGATGAATATCATGCTGGTTTCGGTAACGGAAAGGACGCGCGAGATCGGCATTCGTATGGCGGTGGGGGCTCGCTCTGGCGACGTATTGCAGCAGTTCCTGATTGAAGCGGTGCTGGTGTGCCTGGTGGGTGGTGCGCTGGGGATTGCCCTGTCGTTTGCCATCGGCCTGCTGGTGCAAATGGTGCTGCCGGGTTGGCAGATCAGTTTCCCTCCTGCTGCGTTGCTGAGCGCGTTTCTGTGCTCGACTGGGATCGGTGTGGTATTCGGCTATTTACCGGCGCGCAGTGCGGCAAGGCTGAACCCGATTGATGCGTTGGCTCGTGAGTGATAAGCCCAATAAAAAATGCCAGTCAGAGTTGGCTGGCATTTTTATGTGCATCGTAGAAGAGCTTTGAGGGGGCGTCTAGGCCAGTGCCTCGCTTTCCAGCGGCATAATAAGGCTCGCATGGTTCCCTTTCGGCCCTTGATGAACGTCAAACCTGACTTGCTGGCCCGCTTTGAGCGTTCTGTAGCCATCCATTTTGATTGTTGAATAATGAGCGAAGATATCTTCACCGCCGCCTTCAGGACAGATAAAACCGAAACCTTTGGCGTTATTGAACCATTTAACAGTACCCGTCTCCATGCTTCTACATCCCTCGCAACGCAATATTTTAGGTGAGATGAATAACTGATTCTGGTGAGTTTCAGGTGGTCAAAAGACCAGCAACTCACGAAATTACACTCTAGAGCAAATGATCATCACGTCAAGGGATCGGCTTTTGACAGTGGCGGGCAGTTCACCAAAGTTTGAAGCAGTTAACGCTATTGACATTGTTTGGTAACAAATTGTGCAAAAAATCGGGGCCGTTTTATCAACTTTCTGCTGCGGCGCGTTGGCCGTGAAGATGGTAAAATAGTAGCAATACTCCCTTTGGATAACCCAAACGTGCCCCGATATATGAGGGTATGGCAGAGAAGATGAACAGCGATGGGCAAGAGCAACGATTGGCTAAATTTTGAACATTTGGCTGAAGAGAAACAAATCGATGCGGTAAAACCGCCATCAATGTATAAAGTTATACTTAACAACGATGATTACACACCGATGGAATTTGTGATTGACGTGCTGCAAAAGTTCTTTTCTTATGATATTGAACGTGCAACACAACTGATGCTTACGGTTCACTATCGAGGTAAGGCGATCTGCGGTGTTTTCACCGCCGAGGTGGCGGAAACCAAGGTCGCCCATGTGAACCGTTACGCCAGGGAGCATGAGCATCCGTTGCTTTGTACGTTGGAGAAAGCCTGAATGGAGTCTGATTCAATAGGCGTTATCGGTATCGCCAGTTTGGGTGTCGGCAACGCGTAGCCCAGAACGTATACGCAGTGCGTGAAAAGGCAAACACAGCCCTAGCGCAAAGTGGCAAGTAAGATAGTCTGGTGAACAGGCTTAAAGGTAATCTATTTGGGAGGTGCCTATGCTCAATCAAGAACTGGAACTCAGTCTCAACATGGCTTTCGCCAGAGCGCGTGAGCACAGACATGAGTTTATGACCGTGGAGCACCTGTTGCTGGCCCTGCTCAGCAACCCTGCCGCGCGCGAAGCGCTCGAGGCATGTACGGTGGATCTGGCGGCGTTGCGTCAGGAACTGGAAGCCTTTATTGAACAAACAACGCCTACGCTGCCTGCCAGCGAAGAAGAGCGCGACACTCAGCCGACGCTCAGCTTCCAGCGCGTGCTGCAACGTGCGGTATTCCACGTGCAATCTTCTGGCCGCAGCGAAGTCAGCGGTGCCAACGTGCTGGTGGCGATCTTCAGCGAACAGGAGTCGCAGGCGGCTTACCTGCTGCGCAAACACGACGTCAGCCGTCTGGACGTGGTGAACTTCATTTCACATGGTACGCGTAAAGATGAGCCGGGCCAGGCTCCGAATGCGGAGAACCCGGTAAACGAAGAGCAGTCCGGAGGGGAAGACCGTATGGAAAACTTCACCACCAACCTGAACCAACTGGCGCGTGTGGGCGGTATCGATCCGTTGATTGGCCGCGATCGTGAGCTGGAGCGTACTATTCAAGTGCTGTGCCGTCGCCGTAAAAACAACCCGCTGCTGGTGGGGGAATCCGGCGTGGGTAAAACCGCGATCGCCGAAGGGCTGGCCTGGCGTATCGTGCAGGGCGACGTGCCGGAAGTGATGGCTGACTGCACGCTGTATTCGCTGGATATCGGTTCGCTGCTGGCAGGTACCAAATACCGTGGCGACTTTGAGAAACGCTTCAAGGCGCTGCTGAAGCAACTGGAGCAGGATCAGAACAGCATTCTGTTCATCGACGAAATTCACACCATCATCGGTGCCGGTGCGGCTTCCGGTGGGCAGGTGGATGCCGCTAACCTGATTAAACCGCTGCTGTCGAGCGGCAAGATCCGGGTGATCGGTTCCACCACCTATCAGGAGTTCAGCAATATTTTCGAAAAAGACCGTGCTTTGGCACGTCGCTTCCAGAAAATTGATATTACTGAGCCGACGCCGGAAGAGACCATTCAGATCATCAACGGTCTGAAAACCAAATATGAAGCGCACCATGACGTGCGTTATACCGCCAAGGCGATCCGCGCTGCGGTTGAGCTGTCGGTGAAATATATCAACGATCGCCATCTGCCGGATAAGGCCATTGACGTGATCGACGAAGCGGGCGCGCGCAGCCGGTTAATGCCGATCAGCAAGCGCAAGAAAACCGTTAACGTGGCGGATATTGAGTCTGTGGTTGCACGCATTGCGCGTATCCCGGAAAAAACCGTTTCTGCCAGCGATCGTGACGTGCTGAAGAACCTGGGCGATCGCCTGAAAATGCTGGTGTTTGGTCAGGATCCGGCGATTGAAGCCTTGACCGAGGCAATCAAGATGAGCCGTGCGGGGTTGGGCCAGGATCGCAAACCGGTGGGTTCCTTCCTGTTTGCCGGGCCGACCGGCGTCGGGAAAACCGAAGTTACGGTGCAACTGGCGAAAGCGCTGGATATCGAGCTGCTGCGGTTTGATATGTCCGAGTATATGGAGCGCCATACCGTTAGCCGCCTGATTGGCGCACCTCCAGGCTATGTAGGTTACGATCAGGGGGGGCTGCTGACCGATGCGGTGATCAAGCATCCGCATGCGGTGGTATTGCTGGACGAGATCGAGAAGGCGCACCCGGACGTGTTCAACCTGCTGTTGCAGGTCATGGACAACGGTACCCTGACCGATAACAACGGCCGCAAGGCAGATTTCCGTAACGTTATTCTGGTGATGACCACCAACGCCGGGGTGCGTGAAACAGAACGTAAATCGATTGGCCTGATCGAGCAGGACAACAGTATTGACGCGATGGAAGAGATCAAGAAAGTGTTCACGCCAGAATTCCGTAACCGTCTGGATAACATCATCTGGTTCAACCATCTGTCTCCGGCGGTGATCCAGCAGGTTGTCGACAAGTTTATCGTTGAACTGCAGGCACAACTGGATGCCAAGGGCGTGTCGCTGGAAGTGAGCGACGAAGCGCGTGACTGGCTGTCAGTGAAAGGCTATGACCGTGCGATGGGGGCTCGCCCAATGGCGCGCGTGATGCAGGAAAACCTGAAGAAACCGCTGGCCAACGAACTGTTGTTTGGCTCGCTGGTCGACGGTGGTTCGGTGAAAGTCGAGCTGGATAAGGACAAGAAACAGCTGACCTATCGCTTCCTCAGCGCTGCGATGCGTAAAGCCGATGAAGGTGCCGTGCATTAAGCGGTAATCTGATAATAAAAAAAGCGATGCTTCGGCATCGCTTTTTTTATGCGTGAATTCACACACAACGGAAATGATTGAGCCCTCTCAGTTTACTCGCGCCGGTGCAACTCGGTGTTGAACGTTGCTGCGGGGGTAAACGGAAAGGGCTCCTGAGGGATCACATCCTCAATGTTGCCAAAAGTTGGCAACGGGTGAGCCGATTAACGGCTACGGAAGACAATGCGGCCTTTGCTCAGGTCGTACGGGGTCAGCTCTACAGTGACTTTGTCACCCGTCAGGATGCGGATATAGTTTTTACGCATTTTACCGGAGATATGAGCGGTTACCACGTGCCCGTTTTCCAATTCAACGCGGAACATGGTGTTTGGCAGCGTATCAAGAACGGTGCCCTGCATTTCAATATTGTCTTCTTTGGCCATCGAATCCTCTAGGTGTAACTACCTTAGTTTTTAACCGGCAAGATAATGCCGAAAAACCCACATTATGTAAAGAAGTGTCGGTGAACAATGCACCGTTTCCGCAAAATTAGTTTGTTGGGGAGGGCGGTTCAACCGGATGTGGGGGTATCACTTGTGGTTGCCAGCATTCCGGCGCTAAAACCCTGCGTTGGAGGTGACTCAGCAACTGCAAAAATTGGCGGCGGGGAATTTCTTTGGCTCCCAGCGAGGCAGTGTGAGCGTTAAGCACCTGACAGTCAACCAATTCCCCGCCATAAGCGGCAAAATGATGGCAAAATGCCATCAAGGCACATTTTGAGGCATTGGTGGTGCGGCTGAACATGGATTCGCCGCAAAACAGCGCACCTTGGGCGACACCGTACAGGCCGCCAACCAGCTTATCTTCCTGCCATACCTCAACGGAGTGGGCGTGGCCCTGCAGGTGCAGCTGTAAATAAGCTTGCTGCACTTCTGGGCCGATCCAGGTTCCTTCGTCTGGGCGGTATGCGCAAGCGGCAATCACCGCAGCAAAATCCTGATTCAGAGTGATCCTGAAAGGATTGGCGCGCAGGAAGCGTTTAAGGCTGCGGCTGACGTGGTGCTCAGAGGGAAACATAACGGCACGCGGATCGGGCGACCACCATAAAATCGCTTCCCCCGGTGAGTACCAAGGGAAAATGCCGCGCTCATAGGCGGCCAGCAGGCGTGAAGGCGTGAGATCGCCACCGATTGCCAACAGGCCGTTAGGATCGCGCAGAGCGCCCTCTGGTGAGGGGAACGCTAATGATTGCGGTGACAGCTTAACAATGCGCATAGAACTCCTCAGCGTTGCCTACAGGCCGTTTTACAGCGAGATATTGTTGATCCGCTGGCGGAATTGGGCATAACGACCTGATTGTTGCATCAGGGCAGCATGATGGCCCTGCTCCACGATCTGGCCGCCGTCCATCACACAGATGCGATCAAAATGCTCCAGACCGTACAGGCGATGAGTGACCAGAATCAGCGTTTTGCCGCGGCAATGCTGGCGTAGCAGAGCCAGAATCTGCTGTTCGGTTTCAGCATCCAGCCCTTCGGTCGGTTCATCAAGCAACAACAGCGGAGCCTGGTGTAACAATGCGCGGGCAATCCCCAGACGGCGCTGTTCACCGCCTGAAAGCTGGCGGCCACCTTCGCCTAGCCAGGCATTTAAGCCTTCGTTTTCCAGCAGTTTGTCCAATCCAACCTGTTGCAGCACGTTTTTCAGTATTTCGTCGCTTGCCTGCGGGGCAGCGAGGCGCAGGTTTTCACGCAGCGTATTGCTGAAGATATACACCCGCTGGCTGACGACGGCAGTCATGGCGCGCAGCGCCGCTTCATCGTAGGCGTTCAACGGTTGCCCATTGAGCTGAATCTCGCCGCTGTTGGCATTCCAGGCGCGCGTCAGCAACTGCAGCAGGGTGGATTTACCACAGCCGGTTCGCCCCAGCAGCGCGATGTGTTCACCGGCGGCAATAGTTAATGTCACGTCATTCAGCACCGGGAGCGGCTGCCCTGGATAGGTGAAAGAAAGATCGTGCAGGTCCAGCGTTACGCCGGGCTGTGCTGCTGGCCCCGTGTCAGGGAAAATAGCCTCCGGTTGCTGATCGATAATCTGCTTGACTCGCGTGGCGGAAGCGATCACCTGGCCCAGATGCTGGAAAGCGGCAGCAACCGGCATCATAGCTTCAAAAGAGGCCAGTGCGGCAAAGGCAAACAGGGCAATCAGCGCCCCCGGTTGGCTATCACCACCGATACCGGCTGCCGCCAGCCAAAGCAGCAGCGTGACGGTAAAACCACTGGCAAGAATCGTGAGTGCTTGGGCGATGCCGCCCAGCGAAGCCTGTTGCCACTGACGCTGTTGCCAGCGCTGTTCCGTGGCATTTAATCTGGTGCGAAAAGCGTCCAACGCACCAAAAATCACCAGTTCAGCCTGCCCTTGCAGCCAAGAGGCCAGATCGGTGCGGTACTGGCTGCGCAATGCGGTTAATTCACCGCCTATCGGCTTGCCTGCGTAATAGAACACCGGGGGTAGCAACAGCAGCAACAGCAGCAGAATGCCACCCAAGGTGAAAGCCAACGGGCCATCCAGCCAATTCAGGCCAAAAGTCACCACCATAATCACCACCGCCGCGCTGACTAGGGGTGAAATCACGCGCAGATACAGGTGATCGAGCGTATCGACATCGGCCACCAGCCGGTTCAGCAGTTCAGCCTGGCGAAAACGGGCAATACCACCGGGCGACAGTGGCAAGATCTTCTTGAAGGTAAATACCCGCAAGTGTGATAGCACGCGGAACGTCGCATCATGGCTGACAACGCGTTCCGCATAGCGCCCCGCCGTGCGGAAGATCGCCGCTCCGCGCACGCCCGCCGCGGGTAACATGTAGTTGAAAGTATATAGACCGGCCAACCCGGCCAGCGAAGAGGCGGCCAGGAACCAGCCGGAAAGCGCCAGCAGGCCGATACTGGCCAGCAAAGTGACGATCGCCAGGATAATCCCCAGGCCAATCAGGACGCTGTGCCTGCGGTACAACGCCAGGAATGGCAATAAAACGCCCATAGTTATAGCTCCCCGCTGCGGTGTGCGATCAGATTAGCGAATAGGCCGGGTTGCGAACTGAGCGTGGCATAGTTGCCGCACTGTACGATTTGCCCGTTGTCCATCACCCAAATCTGGTCGTAATCTTCGGTATCTTCCAACTGGTGCGTCACCAGTAAGGTGGTCTGCTGATGTGAAGCACGATTCAATGCCTGCATGACCCAGCGTTCACTGTGGGCATCTAGACTGGCGGCAGGCTCGTCCAGCAGCAGCAGGCGACGCGGGCTGATCAGCGCACGTGCTACGGCCACGCGCTGCGCTTGCCCGACGGAGAGGCGCGCGGCGCTATCGCCCAGCTCGGTTTCCAGCCCGTTTGGCAGATGCGGCAAAAATTCGCTGACATAGGCCTGTTCAACCGCTTGCCGTAGCTGCTCTTCGCTGGCTTCGGGGTAGCCAAGCAGAATATTATCCCGTAGCGTGGGGGCTGGCAGATGTGGGTTTTGCCCCACCCAGCCGAGCTGTTGGCGCCAGTTTGCCGCTGCCAGCTCACGCAGTTCTGTTCCGTTAACCAGCAAGGAGCCACGGTAGGGCAGGAAGCCGAGCAGCAGATTCAGCAGCGAGCTTTTCCCGGCACCGCTCAGCCCAACCAGCGCAATACGTTGATTGGCGGGCAGGGTAAACGTCAGCGGCCCGGCCAGCAATGCGCCATTGGGGGAGAGAATCTCCAGATCCCGCGCGTGTAACGTCAGTGGTATCTCGCTATCCAGTACCTGTGTGCCATTTCCCACCTGTTCCCCCTCCGCCGCCAGGAAGGTTTCCAACGCTTCGGCAGCGCCCACGGCCTGTGCCTTGGCATGGTAGAAAGCCCCCAGATCGCGCAGCGGCTGGAAGAACTCTGGCGCGAGGATCAGCACCAGGAAACCGGCAAACAGCGTTACTCCGGTGCCGTAGCTGCCGAAATTCAGTTCACCGAGATAGGAGAAACCAAAATAGACCGCCACTACGGCGATGGAGATGGAAGCAAAAAACTCCAGTACCGCAGAAGAGAGGAAGGCCATACGCAGCACTTCCATGGTGCGTTGGCGAAAATCTTCCGAGGATTTGGCAATCTGTTCCGTTTCCGCCCGCCCACGGTTAAACAACCGCAGCGTATCCAACCCGCGCAGGCGATCGAGGAAATTGCCGCTCAGGCGTGCCAATGCGACAAAATTACGGCGGTTGGCATCTGCCGCTCCCATGCCGACCAGCGCCATAAACAGCGGGATCAGCGGAGCGGTGGCCAGCAGGATCAATCCGGCAGCCCAGTTGATCGGGAAGACGGTGATCAGGATCAGCAACGGGATAAAGACGGCCAGATACATCTGCGGCAGATAGCGGGCATAGTAATCCTGCATATCTTCAATCTGTTCAACGATGATACTGGCCCAGCTACCGGCGGGTTTCCCCTGGATCCAGGCAGGGCCGAGCCGCTGCAGCTTATCCAGCACCTGCGCCCGCATGCGCTGGCGGATCACCTGCCCGCAGATAAACCCGACGCGCTCGCGCAACCAGCCGAGCAACGCCCGCAGCGCAAAGGTGGCAAGCAGCCAGATAAACGAGGAAACAAGTTCAGCGCGTGGTTGATGTTCGATGATCAGGGCATGAAGCAGGGAGGCCAACAGCCAGGCTTGGGCGACAATCAATAGGCCGCTGAACAGGCCAAGCAGCATAGAAAGACGCAGCCAGCGTTGCGCCAGCGCGCTCTGGGTTTTGAGCCAACGGGTTAATTGGTATTGTCTGGTTTTTTTCATCAGGTAGTCTGCGTCGCCGATGCCTGTCGCAACAGGTCAGGTTAACGTACTGTTAAAAAAAGTGTTTGCCTCGACCTGAAGCGAAACAAGTGAGAGCTAATGTTACCTCGTCACTGGGCAGACTGAAAATAAATCTCCCTCTCGTCGTGTCAGCTGCGGCAGATTGTTGGTTATGCTCAGGGGGAGGAGGGATGTGCTGCAGATAAATAAGGCGGCCAACAAGCCGCCTTGATTGTACGAAAAGGAGAATTTACGACGCGTTAGCCTGGGCGATCCCATCAAGATAGCGTTCGGCATCCAGGGCGGCCATACAGCCGGTACCGGCGGACGTGATCGCCTGGCGGTAGATGTGATCCATGACATCGCCAGCGGCAAACACGCCAGGAATGCTGGTCTGGGTGGCGTTGCCATGAATGCCAGACTGCACCTTGATGTAGCCATTTTCCAGCTCGAGCTGACCACCGAAGATGGCGGTGTTCGGGCTGTGGCCGATCGCGATAAACACACCAGCAACGGCCAGTTCTTCAACCGTGTTGCTCTCTTTGGTGCTGCGGATACGCACACCGGTTACCCCCATTTGATCGCCGAGCACTTCGTCCAGAGTGCGGTCGGTGTGCAGAACGATGTTGCCGTTCTTCACTTTATCCATCAAACGGTTGATCAGGATTTTCTCTGAACGGAAGCTGTCACGGCGATGGATCAGGTGCACTTCAGACGCGATATTGGAGAGATACAGCGCTTCTTCCACCGCGGTGTTGCCCCCGCCGACGACCGCGACTTTCTGATTGCGGTAGAAGAAACCATCACAGGTCGCACAGGCGGAAACCCCTTTGCCCTTGAAGGCTTCTTCCGTTGGCAAGCCGAGATAGCGGGCAGAGGCACCGGTTGCGATGATCAGTGCGTCACAGGTGTATTCACCGCTGTCGCCAGACAGGCGGAAAGGGCGATTCTGTAAATCGACGCTGTTGATATGATCAAAGACGATTTCAGTCTCGAATTTCTCAGCATGCTCGCGCATACGATCCATCAACGCTGGGCCAGTCAGCCCCTCGGCATCCCCAGGCCAGTTTTCAACGTCGGTCGTGGTGGTCAACTGACCCCCTTGTTCCATGCCGGTGATCAGTACCGGATTCAGGTTTGCGCGTGCTGCGTAAACAGCGGCGGTGTAACCTGCCGGGCCGGAACCCAGAATCAGTAATTTGCTATGTTTAGCCGTGCCCATGAATGACCTCTTTTTCCACGATGGCGGACAGTGGTAGCGATTGTAGGGAAAATACGGCAGTAAAAAAAGCATCTGGCGACGTTGTTAACAATTTGTCTGATAGCTAATCCTAATTAATGACAATATCCCCATACCTGCAAGTAACAAACTCTGCAATTTCATTAATCAACCCTCAAGGGGATACTGCGCAGAAATGCACGAAAAGTGGCATTTTTGTTGGGTTTATGCCGCTAACTTCTAGGGTTTTTCATATGGATATTCCTAAATGAAAATGAGGTGCTCGGTTTTCTTCACGGTACGTTCTTCTGATTTTGCTTCTTTTACTTTGACAATCCGCTGCGCATTTGCGAAAACATCATAGGAAGAAGAAATTATCCCCGCACCGGCAGTAAATCGTATGTATTTATGCCAAGCAAGCAGCGTATGCATCCTTGCTGCAGGTGAGGGCGGGTTTGGCTCTACGGTGGTGAATTCTCTTCTGTTGTGAGCACCATTTGCATTCGTTGTAGAGGGTTGACAGACAGGCTGTATAACGGCGGCAGGTGGTAATGAAGGAAGCAGTACGGCGGTCGGCTTGACAGACATATCCCCTGCCTCAGGGGAGTACCGCTTATCAAAGACATCGGGTCTTCGCTTGGAACAAGCCCTTGCACATTGACGTTGGCTAGGGTGTGGCAAGTGCAGGGAAGAACATAAGAGAGACAATAATAATGGCAGACAACAAAAAACGCCCGGGTAAAGATCTTGACCGTATCGATCGTAACATCCTCAATGAGTTGCAAAAGGATGGGCGAATTTCGAACGTCGAGCTTTCGAAGCGCGTGGGGTTATCCCCAACGCCATGTTTAGAACGTGTGCGCCGTCTTGAGCGCCAGGGTTTTATCCATGGTTATACCGCATTGCTCAACCCGCATTATCTGGATGCTTCCCTGCTGGTTTTCGTGGAAATCACGCTGAACCGCGGTGCGCCAGATGTGTTTGAGCAATTCAACTCAGCCGTACAGAAGCTTGAAGAAATTCAGGAATGTCATTTGGTTTCCGGTGATTTCGACTATCTGTTGAAGACCCGCGTACCCGATATGTCGGCTTACCGTAAGTTGCTGGGCGAAACTCTGCTGCGTTTGCCGGGAGTGAATGACACCCGTACTTACGTTGTGATGGAAGAAGTGAAACAGAGTAACCGTCTGGTTATCAAAACACGGTAAGGCGCAGGTGCAAAACCTGATAAAGTTCGTTATACTCCTGTTTATCCATACAGTTTCGGCGCCGAGGAAGCCTCTCGGCGCTGTTACTATGCCAGCTAACAGGAACCTGGAGAGCCTTTCTTGAGCCAGGAATACACAGAAGATAAAGAAGTTACCCTGAGAAGGCTCAGCAGCGGGCAGCGTTTGCTCGAGGCTCTGTCGATCATGGTGGCGATTTTTGCCGTTTACCTCATGGCCGCACTGGTCAGTTTCAATCCTTCTGACCCCAGTTGGTCGCAAACTGCATGGCATGAACCTATCCATAATCTGGGCGGCAGTGTCGGCGCTTGGTTAGCGGACACGTTGTTCTTCACCTTCGGGGTACTCGCCTATGCGATACCACCGATCATGCTCATCCTTTGCTGGGCTGGGTTCCGCCAGCGTGGCGACCATGATTACATTGATTACTTTGCGCTGTCGCTGCGTCTGATAGGCACGTTGGCACTGGTGCTGACCTCGTGCGGCCTGGCGGCGTTGAATGTTGACGATCTCTATTATTTTGCCTCCGGTGGCGTGATTGGCAGCTTGCTGAGCAGTGCCATGCTGCCGTGGTTCAATGGCATTGGTGCTACCTTAGCGCTGCTGTGCATTTGGGCGGTGGGTTTAACGCTGTTCACCGGCTGGTCCTGGTTGGTGATTGCTGAAAAAATCGGTGGAGTGGTGCTGGGAGCCCTCACCTTTATGACCAATCGTTCGCGCCGTGACGAGCGCTACTACGATGAGGATGAGCAGGTTGAGCAGCCAGGGCCAGATCGCCAGGGCACGACGGCAGTATCAGCGGCTGTGGCCGACGATGATGTGCTGTTTTCTGCCCCTCCTGTGACTGAAATTGCCCAGCAACAAGATGATAGCGATCCATTGTTGAGTGGCTTGCGTGCCATTGATACTGATGATGAACCTTACGCAGTTGCAACTGAGCATGCACGGGGCGATGCACCGATCATCACGTCAACGGCGGTGACGGCGGCCCCCGCCGCGCCCGCTTCGGTCAATCAGCATCCGTTGAGCCCTGCGCCAGAGCAAAGTACGCCACCGCTATACTCATTTGAGCTGCCGGAAGAAACACCTGCGCCAAGAACCACACGCCAGACAGATCTCTATCAGGATGAGAATGAACCGCGCTTGGGGGATTGGAACGCATCCGTCACGCCGCAGCAGGAGCCGTCGCCGTTTGACTTTTCTGCCGCACAGCGCGATCAGGTCGATTTCAGTGGTTCAACCGGGTTCAGCAGCCGCGATGATGTGCCGGCCTTTGGGGCTGTGAAACCATCAGGCGGTACGACAACCGCCGCCGGCGCTGCAACGCACACCTTTATGCCGGCATTTACCGCCACCAGCGATAGCAGCTCTCAGATCAAACAAGGCATCGGCCCGGAATTACCGCGCCCGAACCCGGTGCGTATCCCAACCCGGCGTGAGCTGGCCTCTTACGGGATCAAACTGCCTTCACAACGCCTGGCAGAGCAAGAGCAGCGCCATCGTAGTGAAGAGCTACCCCCGCCAGCCAGTCAGTCGCCGGATGATGAGGCGCTGCAGGAAGCCGCGTTGCGTCAGGCATTTGCCGAACAGCAAAGCCAGCGCTATGGCGAAGAATATCAGCATGATGATGAAAGTGCCTTGCAGGAAGCGGCACTGGGCCAGGCTTTTGCGCAACAGCAACAGGCGCGTTATGGTGAAGAGCATATTGAGCCTGAACCCGCCCCCCTGTCACGCCCAGTGGACACCAGTAAGGCCTTCAGCTTCTCGCCGATGGCAGATTTAGTCGATGATGGCCCAACCGAGCCATTATTCACCCTGTCACCGCAGCTCGAAGAACGTATTGAGCTGCAAAGTGAACAGGAAGACGACGTGCCTTTCGGCCAGTTTGAGCCAGAAGCGCCTGCTTATCAGGCACCGCGGCCTCAAACTCCGCCGGCACCTGCTTACCAAGCGCAACAGCCTTATCAGCCACCTGCGCAGCCGCAACCTGCTGCACCAGCGATGGACAGCCTGATCCACCCGTTCCTGATGCGTAACGATCAGCCATTGCAGAAGCCGACAACGCCTTTGCCGACGCTGGATCTGTTGGCTGAAGCCCCGAAAGAGGTGGCGCCGATCGATTCTTTCGAGCTGGAGCAGAAGGCCCGTTTGGTGGAAGCCAGCCTGGCGGATTATCGGGTTAAGGCTGACGTTGTCGATATTCTGCCTGGCCCGGTGATTACGCGTTTCGAACTGGATCTGGCCCCTGGCGTCAAGGCCGCACGTATTTCCAACCTGTCGCGCGATCTGGCTCGCTCGCTTTCAACCTCGGCGGTGCGTGTGGTTGAGGTGATCCCTGGTAAACCTTATGTAGGGATTGAGTTGCCAAACGCCAAGCGCCAGACCGTGTATCTGCGTGAAGTGCTGGACTGCCCGGCGTTCCGCGACAATCCATCGCCGCTGGCGATCGTGTTGGGTAAAGATATTTCAGGCCAGCCGGTAGTGGCGGATCTGGGCAAAATGCCGCACCTGTTGGTGGCCGGTACCACCGGCTCCGGTAAGTCGGTTGGGGTCAACGCCATGATCCTGAGTATTTTGTTTAAAGCCACGCCGAAAGAAGTGCGCTTTATCATGATCGACCCGAAAATGCTGGAGCTGTCGGTCTATGAAGGTATTCCGCATCTGCTGACCGATGTGGTCACCGACATGAAAGACGCGGCTAATGCGCTGCGTTGGTGTGTTGCCGAGATGGAACGTCGCTACAAGCTGATGTCTGCACTGGGTGTGCGCAATCTGGCGGGTTACAACGAACGGGTCGATCAGGCTGAAGCCATGGGCAGGCCGATCCCGGATCCATTCTGGAAGCCGAGTGACGGCATGGGTACTGTGATGCCGATGCTGGAAAAAGAACCCTACATCGTGGTGATGGTGGATGAGTTTGCCGATCTGATCATGACGGTCGGCAAGAAGGTGGAAGAGTTGATCGCCCGTTTGGCACAGAAAGCGCGTGCTGCGGGTATCCACCTGGTATTGGCAACGCAGCGTCCATCGGTGGATGTGATTACCGGCTTGATCAAAGCGAACATTCCAACGCGTATCGCCTTCACCGTTTCCAGCAAGATCGATTCCCGTACCATTCTCGATCAGAGCGGCGCAGAATCTTTGCTGGGGATGGGGGATATGCTGTATTTGGCACCAAACTCCTCCATTCCGGTGCGTGTGCACGGCGCTTTTGTTCGCGATCAGGAAGTGCACGCCGTGGTGAAAGATTGGAAAGCGCGTGAACGGCCACAGTACAAAGAAGGTATCCTCAGTGGTGGTGATGAGGGTGAAGGCGGTACCGGGGGCAGCTTGGACGGTGATGAAGAGCTGGATCCGCTGTTCGATCAGGCCGTGGAGTTTGTGGTGGATAAACGCCGCGCCTCTATCTCTGGCGTACAGCGCCAGTTCCGCATCGGCTATAACCGCGCTGCGCGCATCATTGAACAGATGGAAGCGCAGGGGATCGTCAGTGAGCAAGGCCATAACGGTAACCGTGAAGTCTTGGCTCCGCCGCGCCATGATTGATGGCCGTTCTCTAGCCACGTAGAAATAAAGGGCCGCTTTTGCGGCCCTTGTGCAAAGAAGCGTAAACCCAGCAATTTCTTGGCGTATTGTTCTGGCAGCCCGTTCAGGGCTTCAGGTACAGTGGTGAGCGTTGAAGGTTATTTGATCCGCACGGTGTTGCCTTGCGGTAAATGTATTTCATAAGGTGCTTGGAATAATGAAAAAACTGTTAGTTGCCTGTTGTCTGCTTTCGGGATTTGCCTCCACATCCGTGCTGGCGGATGCCGCTCAAGATCTGCAAAGTCGCCTGGCGAAAGTGAACAGTTTCCACGCCAGTTTCTCCCAGTCGGTGACCAGCGGCGACGGCGCTGCGGTGCAGCAAGGGGAAGGTGAACTGTGGGTCAAACGCCCGAACCTGTTTAACTGGCATATGACCTCGCCAGACGAGAGCGTGCTGGTTTCCGACGGCGAAACCCTGTGGTTCTACAACCCATTTGTTGAGCAGGTGACGGCGACCTGGCTGAAAAATGCCACTGGCAATACGCCGTTTATGCTGATCACCCGCAATAATGCCAACGATTGGAAACAGTACCATGTTAAGCAAAAAGGCGATGATTTTGAGCTGACGCCAAAAGCCAGCAGTGGCAATCTGAAGCAATTTGCCATCACAGTTACCAACAGCGGTACGATCAAGAGTTTTACCGCGGTTGAACAAGACGGCCAACGCAGTGATTATCAGCTAAAAAGCCAGCAGAATAGCAGCGTTGATGCCGCCAAATTCAAATTTACCCCGCCGAAGGGAGTGACGCTGGACGACCAGCGGAAGTAGAGGCCTGCGTGAGTAATCTGTCGCTCGATTTTTCCCACAATGAATTTCAACCCTTGGCCGCGCGTATGCGGCCAACAACGCTTGCACAGTACATCGGCCAGCAGCATTTGCTGGCAGTGGGTAAGCCTTTGCCACGGGCGATCGAAGCCGGGCAACTGCACTCGATGATCCTGTGGGGCCCACCGGGAACCGGGAAAACGACGCTGGCAGAGCTGATTGGCCGCTATGGTCAGGCAGACGTCGAGCGGATCTCCGCGGTGACTTCCGGCATTAAGGAAATCCGCGAGGCGATCGAACGTGCGCGGCAAAATCGCGATGCCGGGCGCCGCACCATTTTGTTTGTCGACGAAGTGCACCGTTTCAACAAAAGCCAGCAGGATGCCTTCTTACCGCATATCGAAGACGGCACCATCACCTTTATCGGTGCGACCACGGAAAACCCCTCTTTTGAGCTCAATTCGGCCTTGCTATCCCGCGCTCGTGTCTATCTGCTGAAAGCGCTTACCGCCGAAGACATCTGCCAGGTGCTGGAGCAGGCCATGCAGGATAACAGCCGCGGTTTTGGCGGGCAGAATGTTGTCTTGCCAGCAGAAACCAAGCGTATGTTGTCAGAGCTTGTGGGGGGCGATGCCCGTCGGGCTTTGAACAGCCTGGAAATGATGGCCGATATGGCGGAGATCGATGCGCAGGGAATGCGGGTATTAACGCCGGAATTGTTGAAAGAGGTCTCTGGTGAGCGCAGTGCACGCTTCGACAACAAAGGTGACCGCTATTACGATCTTATCTCTGCACTGCATAAGTCGGTACGTGGTTCAGCACCGGATGCGGCGCTGTACTGGTACGCGCGTATCATTACCGCGGGGGGCGATCCGCTCTATGTGGCGCGCCGCTTGTTGGCGATTGCGTCTGAAGATGTCGGCAACGCCGATCCTCGCGCTATGCAGGTGGCGATCGCGGCCTGGGACTGTTTCACCCGCGTCGGGCCGGCGGAAGGCGAACGCGCCATCGCCCAGGCGATTGTTTACTTGGCCTGCGCGCCGAAAAGTAACGCTGTTTACACCGCATTTAAAGCGGCAATTCGTGATGCCAAAGAGGGGGCGGATTACGATGTGCCGGAGCATTTACGCAACGCGCCGACCAAGCTGATGAAAGAAATGGGCTTAGGAGCGGAGTATCGTTATGCTCACGACGAACCCAATGCCTATGCGGCTGGCGAGAGTTATTTCCCTCCAGAAATGGCGGCTACGCGCTACTATCATCCGACCTCGCGCGGGCTGGAAGGTAAAATCGGTGAAAAGTTGGCATGGCTCGCTGAGCAGGATCAAAATAGCCAGACAAAACGCTACCGCTAGCGTTGCCGTTGCGGTAAGGTTAACGGGTATCACTCTTCTTTTTGTGCGGCTTTAACTTCGCCGCATGAAACAACAATTTCTCTTTCAATAACAACAAGCACAGGATTAGCATGCTCGATCCCAATTTGCTGCGTAATGAGCTAGACGCAGTCGCCGTAAAACTGGCTCGCAGAGGCTTTAAACTCGATTTGGACCTGCTGCGTTCGCAAGAAGAGCGCCGTAAAGTTCTGCAGGTGGAAACCGAAACGCTGCAGGCAGAACGTAATTCCCGATCGAAATCCATCGGCGCAGCCAAAGCGCGCGGTGAAGATATCGAGCCGCTGCGTCGCGAAGTGAACGAACTGGGTGAAAAGCTGGATGCCGCTAAAGCCGAACTGGATAAGCTGCAAAATGAGATCCGTGATTACGCGCTGACGTTGCCAAACCTGCCGGACGACGCCGTACCGAACGGAAAAGACGACAGCGAGAATCTGGAAGTCAGCCGCTGGGGCGAGCCGCGTCAATACGATTTCGCCGTGCGCGATCACGTCGAACTGGGCGAAATGGCTGGCGGCCTGGATTTTGCCGCCGCGGTAAAACTGACCGGTTCTCGCTTTGTGGTGATGAAGGGGCAAATGGCCCGCATGCACCGTGCGCTGTCGCAGTTTATGCTGGATCTGCATACCGAGAAACACGGTTATCTGGAAACTTACGTACCGTATCTGGTCAACCATGCCACCTTGTACGGCACGGGGCAGTTGCCTAAGTTTGGTGAAGATCTGTTCCACACCAAGCCGCTGGAAGAGGAATCAGACAGCGGCAACTATGCGCTGATCCCCACTGCGGAAGTCCCTGTCACCAACCTGGTGCGTGACGAGATCCTCGACGAAGAAGACTTGCCGCTGAAGATGACGGCGCATACGCCATGTTTCCGTTCTGAAGCCGGTTCTTACGGCCGCGACACGCGCGGCCTGATCCGTATGCACCAGTTCGATAAAGTTGAGATGGTGCAGATTGTGCGCCCGGAAGACTCTATGGCCGCCTTGGAAGAACTGACTGGCCATGCGGAGAAGGTGTTGCAGTTGCTGAATCTGCCGTATCGTAAGGTGCTGTTGTGTACCGGCGATATGGGCTTTGGCGCATGCAAAACCTACGATCTGGAAGTGTGGTTACCGGCGCAGAATACCTATCGTGAGATCTCTTCCTGCTCCAACATGTGGGATTTCCAGGCGCGCCGTATGCAAGCGCGTTGCCGCAGCAAAACCGAGAAAAAGCCGCGTTTGGTACACACGCTGAACGGTTCTGGTTTAGCCGTGGGCCGTACCCTGGTGGCGGTGCTGGAGAACTATCAGCAGGCTGATGGCCGTATTCAGGTGCCGGAAGTATTACGCCCTTACATGGATGGTTTGGAATATATCGGTTAACCATCAGTTCCGAGCATCATCATTAAAAAGCGCCTGCGGGCGCTTTTTTCGTCTACGTTGTAAAACGCATCCCCAATTAAATTTCCCTGCCTTAGCCCAACAAATTATTAAATAAAAATCATTATCAATAAGGTTGTTTATATCAACCATTTATTGATTGCGAACAAAGCGAAACTACCTCTTTAGGAGGATAGTTCCACTGTTCGCAGGCCACAATAAAAACGATTTTGCCTGCGTGTTTAAAGCTGATCTGCTTTCGGAATGTCGTAACACCTTGATTGCAGGTTTTCTCGTTGCCAATCCACTGGCTAACTGAAGCAACCCAGAGCGAAACCAATATGAGCGAATCTGAAAAAAAACCATTGTCCGGCCTCCAGTGCTCGCGACGAAAACTGGTTAAGAGTAGCGCTATCGGCGGCCTTGCGCTTGCTGTCGGCGGGATCTCCCTACCGTTCAGCCGCCAAGCGGGTGCTGATACCTCTCCAACAACCCCGGCCACCAAACAACCCGATGAAAAAGTGGTATGGAGCGCCTGCACGGTAAACTGCGGTAGCCGTTGCCCACTGCGGATGCATATTACCGACGGTGAAATCAAATATGTCGAAACCGATAACACCGGTAACGATGAGTACGCAGAACTGCATCAGGTGCGTGCTTGCCTGCGTGGGCGTTCAATGCGCCGCCGTGTATACAACCCCGATCGCCTGAAATACCCCATGCTGCGGGTGGGTAAACGCGGTGAAGGCAAGTTCAAACGCATCAGTTGGGATGAGGCCTTCACGCTGATTAGCGATAACCTGCAGCGCATCATTAAAGACTATGGTAACGAAGCCATCTACCTGAACTACGGCACCGGGACACTGGGCGGCACCATGACCCGCTCCTGGCCGCCGGGTGCTACGCTGATTGCCCGCCTGATGAACTGCTGCGGCGGCTATCTGAACCACTATGGTGACTACAGCACGGCCCAGATTGCCGCTGGCCTGAACTATACCTATGGGGGGTGGGCCGATGGCAACAGCCCGACCGATATCGAAAACAGCAAACTGGTGGTGATGTTCGGTAATAACCCTGGTGAAACCCGCATGAGCGGCGGTGGCGTCACCTACCTGCTGGAACAGGCGCGTGAGCGTTCGAATGCGCGCATGATTGTTATCGATCCGCGTTATACCGACACCGCTGCTGGGCGTGAAGATGAATGGATTCCCATCCGCCCTGGTACCGATGCGGCACTGGTCGCCGGATTAGCACACGTGCTGATTAGTGAGAATCTGGTCGATCAGCCTTTCCTGGATAAATACTGCGTCGGTTACGACGAGAAAACCTTGCCAGCTGGCGCTCCGGCCAATGGGCACTACAAGGCGTATATCCTGGGCCAGGGCGAGGACGGCGTGGCGAAAACGCCTGCCTGGGCTGAACAAATCACCGGCATTCCGGCTGCTCGCATCATCCAACTGGCGCGTGAAATCGGCAGTGTGAAGCCAGCTTATATCTGCCAGGGATGGGGGCCACAGCGCCAGTCCAACGGTGAGTTGACCTCGCGTGCCATTGCCATGCTGCCGATCCTGACCGGTAACGTAGGGATTAATGGCGGCAACAGCGGAGCGCGTGAAGGATCTTACGGGCTACCGTTCGTGCGCATGCCAACCTTGGAAAACCCGGTAAAAACCAGCATCTCAATGTTCCTGTGGACCGATGCCATCCTGCGCGGGCCGGAAATGACCGCCAAGCGCGACGGTGTGCGTGGTAAAGACAAGCTGGATGTGCCAATCAAGTTTATCTGGAACTATGCCGGTAACTGCCTGGTTAACCAGCACTCTGAAATCAACCGGACTCACGACATTCTGCAGGACGACAAGAAGTGCGAAATGATTGTGGTGATCGATAACCACATGACGTCGTCGGCGAAATACGCAGACCTGGTGCTGCCGGATTGCACCGCTTCTGAACAGCGGGATTTCTGCCTGGATGCCTCGAGCGGCAATATGGGCTACGTCATTTTTGCCGATCAGGCCATTAAACCGCGTTTTGAATGCAAAAACATTTATGACATGACCAGCGAGATCGCTCGGCGCATGGGGGTGGAGCAGGCGTTCACCGAAGGCCGGACGCAGGAAGAGTGGCTGCGCCATCTTTACCAGCAGTCCCGTGAGAAAATCCCGGCGTTGCCTGACTATGAGCAATTCTTGCAGCAGGGGATCTTCAAACAGCGCGATCCTGATGGCCACCATGTGGCATACAAAGCGTTCCGTGCCGATCCGCAGGCTAACCCGCTGACCACGCCATCCGGCAAGATCGAAATCTACTCTGCTGAACTGGCGAAGCTGGCGGCCACCTGGGAACTGGAAAAAGACGATGTAATACACCCATTGCCCATTTATGCCGCAGGTTTTGAAAGCCCAGCCGATCCCCTGAGCAGCAAGTATCCGCTGCAGATGACCGGTTTCCACTTTAAAGCGCGTACCCACTCCACCTACGGCAATGTGGATGTGCTGAAAGCGGCTTGTCGTCAGGAGATGTGGATCAACCCGATTGATGCGAAGGCTCGCGGAATCAGCAATGGTGACCTGATCCGCATTTATAACGATCGTGGTGAGGTGCGCATTAATGCCAAAGTCACGCCACGTATGTTACCAGGCGTGGTCGCGCTGGGTGAGGGGGCCTGGTATTCACCAGACGGCAGCCGTATCGATCACGCTGGCAGTATTAACGTACTGACTACCCAGCGTCCTTCGCCGCTTGCCAAAGGGAACCCTTCTCATACCAACCTGGTGCAGGTCGCCAAACTGTAAGGAGTAGCTGATGACTACGCAATATGGATTCTTTATCGATTCAAGTCGTTGCACCGGCTGCAAAACCTGCGAGCTGGCCTGTAAAGACTATAAAAATTTGACGCCGGAGGTCAGCTTCCGCCGTATCTATGAATATGCCGGCGGTGACTGGCAGCAGGATGGGGATAGCTGGCACCAGAATGTGTTCGCCTATTATCTGTCGATCGCCTGTAACCATTGCGAAGATCCCGCCTGTACCAAAGTGTGCCCAAGCGGGGCGATGCATAAGCGGGAAGATGGTTTGGTCGTGGTGAATGAAGAGATTTGTATCGGTTGCCGCTATTGTCACATGGCCTGCCCGTATGGCGCACCACAATACAATGCGGAAAAAGGCCATATGACCAAGTGTGATGGCTGTTACGAGCGCGTGGCTGAAGGGAAAAAACCGGTGTGCGTGGAGTCTTGTCCGCTGCGCGCACTGGATTTTGGCCCGATTGATGAACTGCGCAAACAGCATGGCACCCTGGCGGAAGTGGCTCCGTTACCGGCAGCCCATTTCACCAAACCCTGCATCGTGCTGAAACCGAACGCCAACAGCCGCCCAAGTGGTGACACTACTGGCCATCTGGCCAATCCGAAGGAGGTTTAAAATGGGTATGGGATGGCATGAATGGCCGCTGATGGTGTTCACCGTATTAGGGCAGTTTGTGGTGGGCGGCGTGATAGTCATGGGGCTGGCGCTGATCACCGGGAATTTGACCGATCGCCAGAGTAAAGCGGTCCACGGCACAATGTTCTTCCTGTGGTTGCTGATGGGCATCGCGTTTGTCGCTTCGGTGCTGCATTTGGGGACGCCGCTGCGGGCCTTCAATTCGTTGAATCGCATTGGCGACTCGGCGCTGAGCAATGAAATTGCCAGCGGTGCGCTGTTCTTTGCGATAGGGGGCCTGTACTGGCTGTTGGCGGTGCTGAAAAAACTGCCGCAGTCGTTGGGGAAAGCGTGGCTGGTAGTGACCATGGTGCTGGGCTTGCTGTTTGTCTATGCCATGACTCGCGTCTACCAGATCGATACGGTTCCCACCTGGCATAATGGCTACACTACGCTGAACTTCTTCCTGTCGGTGCTGATCGGCGGGCCGCTGCTGGGTGTATTGTTGCTGCGTGCTGCCGGGCTGGAGGTTTCTGGGCGTTACCAACTGGTGATGTTGAGCGTGCTGGCATTGTTGCTCAGCCTTTGCTCTGCGCTGCTGCAAGGCAGCGAACTGGCGACGATCAATAGCTCGGTACAGCAGGCTTCGGCATTGATCCCGCAATACGGCCAACTGATGGTCTGGCGGCTGGTGCTGCTGGTACTGGGGTTGGGATGCTGGATTTATCCACTGTTGCGCCGTGGTAATGCGGGGGTGATGGGGTTGACCTTGGGCTTTGTGTTAGTCTTTGCCGGTGAGTTGATTGGCCGTGGTGTGTTCTACGGCCTGCATATGACCGTTGGCATGGCCGTGGCTGGCTGACGTTTAACCTGGGCGCAGCGCGCTGCGCCCCTAGAGAAGCCAGAGTGATGATGCTTGAAAAAATCGCGTTAACCGGCCGCGTGCTGGGTATTTTGCTGTATGCACCGCCAGAGAGCAAAGAGTGCCAGCCACTACTGGCGACGCTACAGGATCCCACATGGGCGGCGGAATGGCCGCATGAAGGCTGCCAGCAGGCTGCGGCCTTGATCGCCGAGGGGCTGGCGGATAACCCACCAGAGCCTCTGGCAGAGGCTTATCAACGCCTGTTCGTTGGCCCTTATGCCTTACCTGCACCACCTTGGGGATCGGTATATCTCGACAAAGAAAGCGTGCTGTTTGGTGATTCGACGCTGCGTTTACGCCAGTGGCTGCGGGTGAACGGTATCGAAGCCCAGCGCGAGCACAATGAGCCAGAGGACCATATCGGGACTTTACTGATGATGGCGGCCTGGTTAGCAGAGGAAAAGCAGCAGGCCATGGTGAGCGGGCTGCTGGCAGAGCATTTGCTGCCTTGGGCACCACGCTACCTGGAACTGTTGCAGCAGCACGCCGGGCATCCGTTTTACCAAGGAGTGGCACAACTGGCGCAAGTCACGCTGGCCGCTTGGGCAGCAGATTGCCCGGTAGCTATCGCTAAGTGGGAACTGTATTACTGATGAAGAACGATCGGCAACTCACACCGCAAGGCACTAGCCGGCGCAGGTTGCTGACCGGCTGGATGGAGCGGCGAAAATGCCAGCCGGAACAACCGTCTTTGGCCGTGCCTGCGGTGGCTTGCCCACCCCAGGCCGTGCCTGAACCGTTATTCGGTGCGCTGTGCGATGGCTGTGCTGCCTGCGTAAGCCGCTGCCCATATGGTTTATTGCATATCGAACAGGGCAAAGCGGTGCTGAGCATCGATTTCACCGAATGCGACGCTTGCCGGAAATGTACCGCCGCCTGCCCAACGGGGGCGTTGCGTGAGCAAATGCCTTGCGATACGTTGTTGCGCCCGCAAATTAGCCTGAGCTGCCTTGGGCGGCAGGACAGCTGTCGAATGTGCATGATTAACTGCCCGCAGCAGGCGTTGGCTTTCAGCGTTTCTGCCAGCGGCGATCGTCAATTGCAGTGTAACAATGAGCGTTGCAATGGCTGCGGCTTGTGTAAATTATCCTGCTTCCATGGCCATATTGCGCTTTCTCCGCACGGTGAAAAATCTTTGCCTGAGCAGGGATAAGCAGCGTTGCGCTCGGTGCACCAACATATTGTGCGGTTATCACTTAGCCACTGATTGACTTTTTTATCGCCAGTGGCATGATGCGCGCACTCTCTTAGCGCGTTCGGTTTCAATTTCATTATGTCCGTATATTCCCGCCCAGTGCTGTTGTTGCTCTGCGGTCTGTTATTGCTCACGGTTTCCATTGCCGTCTTAAATACCCTGGTCCCTCTTTGGTTAACTCATGCTCAATTGTCAACTTGGCAAGTGGGCGTCGTCAGCTCTTCTTATTTTACCGGCAACCTGGTGGGCACGCTGATTGCGGGCAAACTGATCAAGCACATTGGTTTTACCAGGAGCTATCATTTTTCTTGCCTGGTTTTTGCCGTGGCCACTGCCGGTATGGCGCTGTCGCTGGATTTCTGGAGTTGGGTAGGCTGGCGTTTTTTTGCCGGGGTAGGGTGCGCGTGGATCTGGGTGATCGTCGAAAGTGCCCTGTTGCGCAGCGGTAACCAAAGCAACCGTGGCCAACTGCTGGCGGCCTATATGATGGTTTACTATCTGGGGACCGTCGCAGGGCAACTGTTGCTGAGCATGGTATCCACTGAATTACTGAACGTGCTGCCCTGGGTGACGGCCATCGTGATCGCGGCGATGCTGCCCATGCTGTTTGCCCGTGTGAACAACCAGAATGACGAACCGCAGCAGATCGCCGTGTGGCCCATGTTCAAGCGCCGCAGCGCGCGTTTGGGGATCAATGGCTGCATTATTTCTGGAATAGTACTGGGTTCGCTTTATGGCCTGATGCCGCTTTATCTGGCTCATCAGGGGATGAGCGATGCCAGCGTAGGGTATTGGATGGCGCTGCTGGTCAGCTCGGGAATCGTCGGCCAATGGCCGGTAGGGCGGATGGCCGATCGCTATGGCAGGCTGTTAGTGCTGCGCATTCAGGTGTTTGTGGTGATCCTGGCCAGCATCGCGATGCTGGGGAACTATGCCATGGCGCCTGCGCTGTTTATTCTTGGCTGTGCCGGTTTTACCCTTTATCCGGTCGCCATGTCCTGGGCCTGTGAAAAAGTGCTGCCGCATGAGTTGGTGGCGATGAATCAGGCGCTGTTGATGAGTTACACCATCGGCAGCTTACTGGGGCCGTCAATGACCTCTATGCTGATGCAAAATTACTCCGATCGTCTGCTGTTTGTAATGATCGCCGCCGTGGCGTTGATTTATCTGCTGATGCTGTTGAAAAAACCAGACCACCACCACACCCCGTTGGCGGCGGCCTGATAGTATCCTCTGAAGACTATTGGGTGATGCAGTATAAAAATCCGAGGTTAGCTGGCTAACCTCGGATTTTTTATGTCCGCGAGACAATATTGGCAACGAGATACGTTATGAATGACTGTTTAAGGCCACCATGACTTTTTATCTCTCGCCGTTTGCTAATGATCGCTATAGTGAAGTGACATTGCACTCACGGTAACTCTGAATTGGAAAGCGCTCATGCATTTTTTACTTACGGCGATGCTATTTGTCCTCTTATCTTCAGTGCTCCCATTAGTGGTCAACGCAACTGCAAAAGTTATGCAGATGCCTTTTCAGTTGGATGACACCTCTCTCCCAGTGACCCAGATTGATATGGCTGGCAAGCGCCAGACGTTCTCGATCGATACGGGCTCATCCATTGCTCTGCATCTATCAAAAGATGTTATGGCGCAACTGCCTGGGTTGATCATCGATCCTGAAAAAGAGCGCACTACTGACCTGACGGGCAAGATCTTTCTCAATGAGAGATTCCATATTCCACAGCTTTCGATCAATGGAATGATATTTAACAACGTTCAAGGGGTGTCGTTAACCCCGTGGGGAATGGTTTTAATCCCCAATGGACATCTTCCCACCTCAATGGTTATTGGCCTGGATTTATTCAAGGGGAAGGCGGTACTGATTGATTATAAAGCCCAGCGCCTGTCGGTGGCTGATAGTGTTCAAACATTGGGCGTCAACGTAGCCGAGGGTTGGGTGGCTTTGCCGCTGCGCCTTAGCCAGGAAGGCATTGTGGTGAATGTTTCGCATCGTTTACAGCGTTACAACATGGTTTTGGATACCGGCGCATCGGTATCCATTTTTTGGAAAGATCGGCTTAAATCTTCTTTTAGTCACCTCCCTTGCCAGCTTGTGATGGCAGAAATGAACAATAAAGGGTGCGCGGCAACAGAGTTTCAACTTGATGAGGTGGGCAAAGAAGATATTAGGTTGAATGCGGTACTGTTAGACGGCGCATTTGAGCATATGGAAACCGATGGCCTAATTGGTAATAATTTTTTCAAAAACTTCGCCGTCCTTGTCGACTTCCCGGGTCAGAAATTATTCATTAAAAATCACCGCTCACCAGAGTGACGTTGTGGGGGGGCCTGATAACGGCTGTTGTGAGCGCCAGTTTAGAGCTTGATAGCGTTGAAATGAAAAACGCCACGGATTCGGTAAGAAATCCATGGCGTTAAATTTGGCTCCTCTGACTGGACTCGAAACTTATTTTATCCAATTGAATTTAATATGGTTATTATTTTAAATTTAGAACGAAGCCCCCAATAAAGCCCCTAAAATTGTTGTTTGTCATAAATGTGACGGCTATCTCATCTTGATGGCATTGTTGCATCACGGGCTCGGTTAGTTTTTGCATTTTATAACAGGATTACTTACCTGATGTGAGGACATTTTAATCCGATATCTGGGGGAGTGTTGCTTCATGTTGGTAATACAATCGAAAAAGGAGAAAAAATGTTCTCACTGCTGGAGGAGAGCGATGAAATTGCTAAGGCACAACGAAAGCTGGAAAAAACGCTTCGAGGTAATTTTCCGAGAAGAGCTTTCAAGAATATTGGTTATCCTGGTGGAACGATCTTTGATGCGAATGTGTTCAATGATGGTGAATATTGGTTTTGGTCTGCAAACTACAATGCTTCGGATGTCCCAAATCCTAGACGACTAAACTGGTTTGGCCTCTTTCATGAGGCTGGAGGCCTCCAAATTTCTGTTGAGATCAATACAACATATGCAGGTCGTAACGATCGAATTGCTGGATTCTTCGCCCGTGACAATTCCACTGGATTGATCTACTTGATGCATTCGGGTCGTGTTGGAGGCGGCACACAAGGTGTTGGCCAATCAGCATTTTTGGCGTGGAGTAATCAGCATTTGATTGATGTCGCGGATACTTCTGGAGACATCCGAGAGGGAGTGTTAGTGATGCCGATAGAAGGCTTAGTCGCAAAGCGGTCAGCTATCAGCTACATCAATAAGATCGTGCGTTTCAAGCGAGCTGTTCGAGATGGAGAGCTTAACACTACCGAATTCCAGCATAAGAAGCAGCAACTGGAGGATTATTACGCTGAGGCGCGTGGAAAGCGCAAAGGAAGTCGATCTAGCAAGATCGACTACATCTCTCGACACGGTGAGGTAGTCGATGCACTCTACGAATGGCGAAAGTCGAAACCAATGCCGCAGAGTGGTCGTCTTGTAAAGAATATCTTGATCGACTTGGGAGTTGCTGTTGAGGAGAATGTGGTTGAGATCTATGAGGTAAAAAGTTCAGCGACACGCACAGATATCTATTCAGCTATTGGACAACTTTTGGTTCATGGGGTGGTCGGTGATTGTCGAAGAGTAATGGTGATTCCTTACACTGAGACCATCTCCGATGATCTCAGTAACGCTTTACGGCGATTGCGTATCGAGCTGTTAAGGTTTGTCCTCGACGATGAGAAGGCAACAATTATTGAAAGGTGATTGGGATGCTTGATTACTGAAGCTGAAGAGTGGTGATTCTGCCTAGAGCTTTATATGATTTTTGTGAAAATCATAAATTATGTTGCCATGTTTTAAACTGTCTTCCTAAAAATTGCATGCTGCCGTTAAATGCTCCATTTCATTAAGCTACTGAACTCTTTGTGCATAGTAGAAAAAGATGTAAAGTGGTAATTAAAAATAATCTTGCATGGTGACAGATGACAATTAGCATAGCACCATATGAACATAGTGATCTATGTCATGGAAATACATGGACAGTTACTGATCTGGATGCATTAGCTCAGCAAATTGCCCTTGTTGCATTGGGACAGTCTCGCCATGTGCAGCGGATTCTTGCGGGTACATCTTTAGTAGCTCGACCAGCGACAGATAATGCAGTCCTTGGAGCTATCAGGTTATTGACAGTTCCACCTGATGAGAAACCATGGCATCGAGATGGGTGGATGTTTCAAGTAATATCATGGATTGCTGCTCATCGAGGAACTCCCAGCGGAATTATTCGAGCTCCTCATATGATACATGCTGAAAAAGGGTTTGATGGACTCCAACTCAAGATTGATGTGCAAACGGGGGTTGTTACTGCTGCCATTATATTTGAAGATAAAGCAACAGATGCTCCTCGAAATACTATTCGAGAAGATGTATGGCCTGAGTTTGCAGCACTTGAGGCTGGTGAGCGTGAGAATCTACTGACTGCTGAGGTCACGTCTCTTTTGCAGACACAACCCGACCTAGATCCTGATCTCGCAATTGAGAATATTATCTGGGGAAGTGTTAGACACTATCGCATTAGCATTACAGTCTGTACGACTCATAATAGCGATACTGGTAGACAACGCCTATTTAAGGAGTTTGACGCAGTCGTGCCAGGAGATAACCAACGACGCCAAGGAGAAACATTTTATGTTCAGAACCTTCGACCTTGGATGCAGGCGCTCGCAGAAAAGGCAATAGCTTTGATTCAGGGATGAGGTAGATTGAGATGTTTGATTCCGACACTGTTAGACTTATTGCTAGTGCGCCTCCTTTTTCTGGACTTGATTTAGACGATTTACCGAAAAAGCTCACAAATGCTTATGCATCTCTAGTATCTGCTCGGGTTCGATTACAACATTCGGCTGCGAATACTATAGTGCCAGATGATATTGCCAATATTGTAGATGAAATGAAGCGTTTAGCGTATGCAAATGAAGCATTTGTATCTGTACTAGATGAAAGAGAAAATAGAGCTGCAGCAGCGTTTGTAGCTGGAACTGCCCATCATATCACTTTAATGGCAGACAAATTTCGTGTTAAACCCTTGCGAGCAAGCTATCTTACTCTCGATGGGATCTCACCTGAAGTATCCGCAACCATCCTATTTCTTATCGCTGAATCAAGTGCTGACGCTGCAGAGATGGCAAAAGCAATTGTCGTTAATTCTAATGACATGGTTGAAGCAGCATTGCTACATGCTATTGCTCATCTTGCTAATGGAAGGTTTCGTAAAATATTAGAAACAGTCCTGCCAACATCAGAACAGATTCTTGAAGGAGATGATTCCGAGCAGGCTGTTAGAGCACTTTACTTCATGCTTTTAAAAGGAGTGTGTGCATTAGCTGCTCGCATGCTTGGTGTTGATTCATTTGGCGAGATTGAGCCAAAAAATCAGTTTGATGAAGTAAAGAAACTTTGTATTGAGCCTATTGATGTGATAACAGACGAAGTAACTATTTTTACTAACAGCGTCTATCCAGGGCCTTTGCACCTGGCATCGTTACTTTCATCTGTCTCCAGAGATTTGTTTGATTCTGCTCTCGTAAAGATACCCTCGCCACAAAATATAAATCCAGGGCGTTGGTTAGATGTCTTAAAAACTATTGCTGAACATCGCCCATATTTATGGCGAAATCATCGTCAGGCCATCGCTTCAGGATATCTGGAAATAGGAGTTTCTTCAGCTATCAGTTTCCCAACAGGTGCGGGAAAGTCGACTTTAGCTGAGTTAAAAATTGCGACAGCGCTCCTTAATGGAATGAAGGTTGTTTTTCTTGTTCCAACACTTGCACTTGTTGATCAAACGGCTAAAGCGATTACAGGGACATTCCCAAATGCAGAGGTTATACAAGAGCGTCCAGAAGAGTTGATTTTTGAACTTAATGAAAGAACGTTACCTGCTATCTCAGTCATGACGCCAGAGCGTTGCCTTGCGATGTTGAGTTTTGATCGAGAGGTTTTTTCCAGAGTTGGGTTATTGATTTTTGATGAATGTCATCTGTTACATCCACGTGATATGGATCGCAGTCGTCGTGCAATTGATGCCATGTTATGTGTACTTAATTTTGTAGCCATTGCACCAAACTCTGACCTTTTATTTCTTTCAGCGATGATGAGGAATACTGAAGAAATAGCGGCTTGGATGGAAACACTGACGGGGCGCAGGTGTTTGGCGTTAGCTCTGACATGGAAACCTACTCGTCAGGTAAGAGGATGTGTGGTTTATTCTCAAGAAGAGATTGCTACCTTAGAAATGAGGCTCAGAGTTGAACGTATAAATGCGATCACTAAGGATGCTCCGCAATCGTTGAAAAGAAAATTAAAAGCTAGACCTTATGGATTCTTTTGCCTTCATCAGACTTGGCAATCCCGAAGTCGTAATGACTACACACTTTTACCATTACTTGAGCAGCCAGTAATGCTTACTAATGGGGTAACAAAAAGGCAAGACTGGTATTTAACACCGAATGGTAATCAAGTCGCAGCCACGATTGGAACATCCACAGCACGACAAGGTTTAAAAACACTGATATTTGCGCAAACAATACCATTGGTTAATAGCGCATCGAGAACTATTTCCCTCTCTCTTGGTAGGCAAGGTTGCTTGCTTTCTGAAGAAGAGAAACATCTATACGAAGTTGCGCTTGATGAGTGTGGTGGGGCGACGCACCTCTATATTGAGGTTGAAGCAGGTGAAAGATTAATTTCATCCAGCATCTGCCATCATGGCCTTCTTCTGTCGGTTGAGCGTCAATTACATGAGTCCTTATTTAAAAGGAAAGATGGTATTAATATAATTGTTGCTACATCTACCCTTGCGCAAGGAATGAATCTTCCTAGTGAAATTGTCATTATCGGTGGAGACAGCCGTTTTGATCAGGCAATTAACGGAATGGAGCAGTTAGAAGCCCACGAGCTATTGAATGCCGCTGGTCGAGCAGGGAGAGCAGGTGATTCATCATATGGGTTTGTCCTTGTTGTTCCAAGTAAGGTTGTTAGCCTCAATAATGAGGAAAACTCAATAGATGCCCATTGGACGACTCTTCAAGCTATTTTTTCTCAGAGTGACCAATGTCTTACCATTGATGATCCAATGACCTCTTTACTTGATCAGATTCATATTGCTGCAATTGACGCCCCTCTCTCTGAAATGGTTACCTATATGCTAAGGAGACTTCCAGTCGGAGAATCGCAGAATATGAATGAGTCTGATATTCCTGCCCAGGAATTGCTTAATCGTTCTTTCGCAGCTTTTCGAGCAAGGCAACGAGGGGATCAGCATTGGGTAAACTCGAGGATTGAAGCAGCTATTGCATTACGTCACGCAGATCCGAGTATATCTAATAGTCTTACATGGGTAGATCGTCTTGCCGCTGCAGCAGGTGTTCCAGTGGATATCATTCGTGAGCTAGGTGAATCTCTTTCGGGAGCGATTAACTCTGACGCCCCAATGTCAGCCTGGTATGAATGGTTCATTAGTTGGCTTACCGAACGGCCACATATTATACCATTGCTTATTCGTCGTGAAAGCCTCGAAGGATTATTAGGAACGGAATATAAAAATCTAAATGATGATCAGTCGCGAGGGGAATTAGCATCCAGACGTATTTTCCCCTTGCTAAATAGGTGGATGGCTGGTGATACGCTTGCCGAATTGGAAAGTTTGTTTGGGACTCCAGAACACTTGATTAAATCATGTGAGAAAGCTAGGAGCTTTGTTCTGAAAATTGTCCCTGAGCTTGCGTATATCTGCGGTTTACCTCAGCAGGTACTTAGGGCATTAATCGCAGAAAGATCAGAGGTGGCTCTTGTCCCAACTGCGCTGGAGGTCTTAGGCTCTTGCGTACAGGTTGGACTCGATAGCATTGAAAAATTAGCCCTAAGACAGCATTACAGGAGACGAGTGAATCGGCGAGCTATCCATCGAAAGTTCACGTTGATTGAGCCATATATAGTGGCTTCAGCACCAAATGAGAGATTCAATGCAGTTGTTACGCGTATTGAGAATGCTATACACACAGCTCAAATGTTTGGTGCGTAGTTGTTCCCAAAATTTGTGCTGTTGCAATATGAGAATATTAAAGTTGGCCTTGTTACTTTGTCTGCGGCCGGTAAAATAAAATTATTTAGCTGTAGAAATAATGTTCGCTAAGAAGGTCAAATGGACACTAAGTAACAGATTAAAGCCAAAAAGAATCGATGGTATCACCCGGAAGAATCTGTTGGACTGGAGGAGCGGCTAGGTATCAGTCTCATACCTCACGGGGGGATGTATATGCTTCATATCAACTTCGAAAGAGAATTAATATGAGTGAGATTAATATTCCTCACAACGAGCGAGATGCCCTTAAAGCAGTCGATACAAACATTTTAGATCAGCTTATTGAACAGTGTCTGAGTGAGGAGCGACCTGACGCTTTGCGGTGTCTTCGGCTTGAGTGTTGCGGGGTATATGTTGCTTCACAACTTCGAATGTATGAAAAGACCTTGGGAGAGTACAGCAAATCGAAAACTGCCAAAAAGTGTGCAGAAACGAAATATAGCGCCCGCTTGGCTGGTAACGATTTAGCTCATGCTGTTCAACAGATGAAATCCCGGGTTGAAAAGGAAGAGAAGGAGGCGCTGCTATTCTGCATTGAAGACCAGATCATGAAACCATACCATTTCAACGAGCATATTACGGTGAGAGTTAACTATCATTGGCGTCAATCAACTGAGGATAAATGGGTTTATGGAAAAATAACCTTTTTCCATGATGTCGACTTGCGACCGGATTACTTGATACCATTATCAAACCGGAAGCCAAGCGTGGCTAAACAGAAGCTGGATAGACAGGACAAACTGTATCGCGAATGGGAATACCTAAAGATATTAGGTCTCCATTCGGTCAAAGAATATTTCAGGAATGGTGGTGACGGGGCGTTAATCCCACAAATGTTTCAAGCGAAGATTGACCCATTTACGCGTAGATTAAACAATTTCAGCGCTGAATTTTGGCATAAGCTACCTTGAAACATTGACTAGAGAGGCTTTGTAGGTACTCTTGGTAACGGCACTAATGTTGTTCCTGACACGCAACGGCGAATGTAGTGTGTTTTTCTCGGTTACCTAAAAACTATTCAAGAGGGCGATGGCTACAGAGTTGTGGGTCGAATAACGAGTCGCTGACAATAGAGAGCAAGTGGTTTGAATTGATCATTCCGCCGCAGAATTCAGGCTCAGTCGCGATGGTCATACCCGCCATGCGTGGGAATACCCATGAGAGGAGGGGATTCGCTGGATTTAAGACTGAACGAATATCGTTTTCAGCGACCAGGGTGACATCCGAGCCTCCGCCGCATGAGTCAGGGCTTTCGGTAAAATAGTCCAAATCAATGTCAAAGAAAACTCTCGGGTAGTCGCAACTGGAAACGGTTTCTACCAGTGATTCTATTGAGTCGTAGCAGTGAATGGCATGGTCGTAAGCGTCCGGCGAACTCATATTGTTAACAAAACTCTGCTGCCACATGCTGCCTTCATTCAATACAACGAACCTGAGGCAAAATATGGCAAAACAGTATTCTCACAGTGA
>NZ_JBBCVB010000028.1:0-75275 GCF_037199905.1 Serratia sp. MMO-28 | reverse complement strand
TAGCGCGGTGGTCCCACCTGACCCCATGCCGAACTCAGAAGTGAAACGCCGTAGCGCCGATGGTAGTGTGGGGTCTCCCCATGCGAGAGTAGGACACTGCCAGGCATCAAATTTGTGTGCTGATATGGCTCAGTTGGTAGAGCGCACCCTTGGTAAGGGTGAGGTCCCCAGTTCGACTCTGGGTATCAGCACCACTTTATTAAAGTGGTTTAGAAGTTAGGCAAAAAAGAATTAAAGAATTTGCTTGGCGGCAATAGCGCGGTGGTCCCACCTGACCCCATGCCGAACTCAGAAGTGAAACGCCGTAGCGCCGATGGTAGTGTGGGGTCTCCCCATGCGAGAGTAGGACACTGCCAAGCATCAATTAAGCCGAGAGGCCATCCGAAAGGATGGCCTTTTTGCTTTTCTGGTTTGCCAACTTACGTTGCTGAACCTAATCCCCCCTTGGCAATGAAACATTTTCACCTTCCTGTTGAAAACTCGACATGGTGCTAAAAAAACGCTATCTTCAGGCATCTGGAAGTCTAAACGTATAAATGGATATGTGAGGGTTAGGCGATGCCGATTCGTGTTCCTGATGAGTTACCTGCGGTAAATTTCTTGCGCAATGAGAATGTCTTTGTGATGACATCCTCACGAGCAAAAACACAGGAAATCAGGCCGCTAAAAGTGCTTATCCTTAACCTGATGCCAAAAAAGATCGAGACTGAAAATCAGTTCCTGCGCTTGCTTTCCAACTCCCCGTTGCAGATTGATATCCAATTGCTGCGTATCGACAGCCGCGAATCGAAGAACACGCCAGCTGAACATCTGAACAATTTCTACTGCAACTTTGAAGATATTCAAGATGAGAATTTCGATGGCCTGATTGTCACCGGAGCGCCTTTAGGCCTGGTTGATTTCTGTGATGTGGCTTATTGGCCGCAGATCGAGCGTGTAATCGACTGGGCAAAGAACCACGTCACTTCTACGCTGTTTGTCTGTTGGGCAGTACAGGCGGCGTTGAACATCCTGTATGGCATTCCGAAGATGACACGCGAGGTGAAGCTCTCCGGGGTTTATCAGCACCAGACGTTGCAGCAGCATGCGTTGCTGACCCGTGGCTTTGATGAAACCTTCCTGGCTCCACATTCGCGCTATGCCGATTTCCCTGCCGATGTTATCCGCCAGTATACGGATCTGGATATTCTGGCCGAATCGGAACAGGCCGGTGCCTACTTGTTCGCCAGCCGCGACAAACGCCTGGCATTTGTTACCGGGCACCCTGAGTACGATACCTTGACGCTGGCTGGCGAGTATTGCCGTGATAACGATGCTGGCCTTAACCCAAGTATTCCGCTGAATTATTTCCCAAACGATAACCCTGAGCTCACTCCCAAGGCTTCATGGCGTAGCCATGGTCATCTGTTGTTTTCCAACTGGCTGAATTACTACGTCTATCAGATCACTCCGTTCGATCTGCGTCATATGAACCCTACCCTCGAGTAATACTCTTTCCTAACATGGCGGCTGAATCGAGGCCGCCATGGCCTAATTCTATGCTTTTCCTCGCCTACCCAGCACTGTTACCAATCAATAATTCCTGTAAAAACAATTAAATAAACCGTTACTTGCCAAGTAATGGAACCACTTTCCTTGTTTGTTACTTGTGATAATTAATCTAATTGATTGATAATAAAAGGTTAATAAAATATTTAATAAAAAAATGGAAATCGTTTTTGATTTTTATTTTTTGTTGGTTATTCTAGAGTCAAAAGGGCTGATATCTAACCAATAAGAGGTTGTATGTTCACCCTGAATGGCGGTGGTTTCTGACAATAATGCTTCGTTCAGCCAGCAATGGCGGTGCGGGATGATGGGGAAGGAGCAAGACAATGATGCAACAGATAGCAGGCACGGAGTTAACGTTTACGCGGGGTTTCAACGCGGCCGAGCGGCAGGTATTAACGGATGACGCGGTCGAATTCCTGGCGGAACTGGTGGCGAAGTTTACTCCGCAACGCAACAAGCTATTGGCTGCGCGCGTCTGCTGGCAAGAACATATCGATCGCGGTGGTTTGCCGGATTTTATTTCGGAAACCGCTTCCATTCGCAATGGTGACTGGAAAATTCGCGGTATTCCTGATGATTTACGTGACCGGCGGGTCGAGATTACTGGCCCGGTCGAACGCAAGATGGTGATCAATGCGTTGAACGCCAACGTTAAAGTGTTTATGGCCGACTTCGAGGATTCGCTGGCCCCAAGCTGGGACAAAGTGATCGAAGGGCAAATCAACCTGCACGACGCGGTGAACGGCACTATTTCTTATACCAATGAAGCAGGCAAGATTTATCAGCTTAAGCCGAATCCGGCGGTATTGATCGCTCGCGTGCGTGGTCTGCACCTGCCAGAGAAACACGTGCAGTGGCAAGGCGAGGCCATTCCCGGTGGATTGTTCGATTTTGCGCTGTATTTCTTCCATAACTATCGCCAGTTGCTGGCAAAAGGCAGCGGCCCATATTTCTACCTGCCGAAGACCCAATCCTGGCAGGAAGCGGCTTGGTGGAGTGAGGTGTTCAGCTTTACTGAAGATCGCTTCGAACTGCCGCGCGGCACGATCAAAGCGACCGTGCTGATCGAGACCTTGCCTGCAGTATTCCAGATGGACGAAATCCTCTATCACCTGCGCGATCACATCGTTGGGTTGAACTGTGGCCGTTGGGATTACATCTTCAGTTATATCAAAACGTTGAAAAACCACGGCGAGCGCGTGTTGCCGGATCGTCAGTCGGTCACCATGACCCAACCTTTCCTCAGTGCTTATTCACGCTTGCTGATCAAAACCTGCCACAAGCGCGGTGCTTTTGCGATGGGCGGCATGGCGGCATTTATCCCCAGCAAAGATGCGGCGCAGAATGCCATCGTGCTCGGCAAAGTGCGCGCAGATAAAGAGCTGGAGGCCACTAACGGCCACGACGGTACCTGGGTGGCGCATCCGGGGTTAGCTGATACGGTAATGGAAGTGTTTGACCGCATCCTAGGCGATCGCCGCAATCAGTTAGAAGTGCTGCGTGAGCAGGACGCACCGATCACCGCCGCTCAGTTGCTGGAGCCCTGCGACGGTGAGCGTACGGAAGCGGGGATGCGCGCCAATATCCGTGTGGCAGTGCAATACATCGAAGCCTGGATCTCGGGCAATGGTTGCGTGCCGATTTATGGCCTGATGGAAGACGCGGCCACCGCTGAGATCTCTCGCACCTCCATTTGGCAGTGGATCCACCATGAAAAGAGCCTCAGTAACGGCCAACTGGTGACTAAGGCGCTGTTCCGCCAAATGCTGAAAGAAGAAATGTTGGTGGTGCGTGAAGAGTTGGGTGAGGTGCGTTACAACGCTGGCCGTTTCGCAGAGGCGACGCGCCTGATGGAGCGCATCACCACGCAAGATGAACTGATCGATTTCCTGACTTTACCCGGCTACGAACTCTTGGCCTGATATACCCGTTATACTTCAAGCTGCATGTGCGTTGGCTTTCCTCGCTCACCCCAGTCACTTACTTGAGTAAGCTCCTGGGGACTCGCTGCGTTGCCGCCTTCCTGCAACTCGAATTATTTAGGGTATAAACCGTTCCTGACTATTAACCCTACATTAATTGCAAAGGATAAAAATATGACAACCTCTCGTACCCAACAGATCCAACAGCTGGAACAGGAATGGAAATCAGCACGTTGGGAAGGCATCACCCGCCCCTACAGCGCTGCAGACGTGATCAACCTGCGTGGCTCGGTCAACCCGGTATGCACGCTAGCGCAAAACGGTGCGGCCAAGCTGTGGGAACTGCTGCACGGTAAATCCCGCAAAGGGTACGTCAACAGCTTAGGCGCGCTGACCGGCGGCCAGGCGCTGCAGCAGGCGAAAGCGGGCGTAGAGGCAATTTATCTGTCGGGCTGGCAGGTGGCTGCGGATGCGAATACCGCCTCTGCCATGTATCCGGATCAGTCACTGTACCCGGTAGACTCTGTTCCGGCGGTGGTTGAGCGCATCAATAATACCTTCCGCCGTGCCGATCAGATCCAATGGGCGAACCAGATTGAGCCAGGCAGCAAAGGCTATACCGACTATTTCCTGCCGATCGTAGCCGATGCGGAAGCCGGTTTCGGTGGCGTTCTGAACGCATTCGAACTGATGAAGGCGATGATCGAAGCCGGTGCAGCCGGGGTGCACTTTGAAGATCAACTGGCGGCAGTGAAAAAATGCGGCCACATGGGCGGCAAAGTACTGGTGCCGACCCAGGAAGCGATCCAGAAACTGGTGGCTGCGCGTTTGGCGGCCGACGTGCTTGGCGTGCCGACTCTGCTGATCGCGCGTACCGATGCCGATGCGGCAGACTTGCTGACCTCCGATTGCGATCCGTATGACAGCGCTTTTGTGACCGGGGAGCGCACCGTTGAGGGCTTCTTCCGTACCCATGCCGGCATTGAGCAGGCGATCAGCCGTGGCTTGGCTTACGCCCCTTATGCCGATCTAGTGTGGTGCGAAACCTCAACCCCAGACTTGGCGGCCGCGAAGCGCTTTGCCGATGCGATTCATGCCAAATTCCCGGGCAAGCTGTTGGCCTATAACTGCTCACCGTCCTTCAACTGGCAGAAAAACCTGGACGATCAGACCATCGCCCGCTTCCAGGACGAACTGTCTGCCATGGGTTACAAATACCAGTTCATCACTCTGGCCGGTATTCACAGCATGTGGTTCAACATGTTCGACCTGGCGCATGCCTACGCGCGCGGTGAAGGTATGAAGCACTATGTCGAAAAGGTGCAGCAGCCGGAATTCGCCGCCGTCGAACGCGGGTACACCTTTGCCTCGCACCAGCAGGAAGTGGGAACGGGTTACTTCGATAAAGTCACCACCGTCATTCAGGGCGGGGCCTCTTCTGTTACTGCACTGACCGGGTCGACTGAAGAACAGCAGTTCTAATTTCACCGCAGTAGCAATGTGTCATTCAGAGCCTGCATTTGCAGGCTCTGCCTCGTAGGCAGGAGGGGAAAGATGGTGGCAAAACGGGAGTTGTTGATCGCACAGACGATCTTGCAGGGATTTGATGCTCAATATGGCCGCTTTCTGGAGGTCACGGCCGGGGCGCAGCAGCGTTTTGAGCAGGCTGATTGGTTTGCCGTACAGCAGGCGATGAAAAAACGCATCCATCTTTACGATCACCACGTGGGCCTGGTGGTGGAGCAACTGAAATGCATCACTGGGCAGCGCTATTACGATGCGGATTTCCCCAGCCGGGTGAAGGCGGTATACACCGAATTACTGCCGGATTATCCACGTTTTGAGATTGCCGAGAGTTTCTTTAATTCGGTTTACTGTCGCCTGTTTAAACACCGCGATTTAACCCCGGATAAGCTGTTTGTCTTCAGTTCGCAGCCTGAACGGCGTTTCCGCGATATCCTACGGCCGCTGTCACGCAATTTTATGCCTAATGGCGATATGGCGGCGATGCTGTACAGCCTGCTGACCGATCTCCCGTTGCGGCTGCCGTGGGAAGATCTGCCGCGCGATATCGATTACATCACGCAGGCACTGCAGCGGGACTTTAACCCCGAGCAACTGGCCGGCGCGACGCTCCAGGTCGCCAATGAGCTGTTCTACCGTAACAAAGCCGCCTGGTTGGTGGGCAAACTGCGCCTGGCCGACGGCGTTTACCCCTTCCTGCTGCCGATCCATCGCAGCGATTGCGGCGCTCTGTTTATCGATACCTGCCTGACCAGTAAGGCCGAGGCCAGCATCGTGTTTGGCTTTGCCCGTTCCTACTTTATGGTTTATGCGCCATTACCGGCGGCGATGGTGGAATGGCTGCGTGAGATCCTGCCGGGCAAAACCACCGCCGAACTGTATATGGCGATCGGCTGCCAGAAGCACGGCAAAACCGAATGCTACCGCGAATATCTGACCTTTATGGCGCAGTCTCAGGAACAGTTCATTATCGCTCCGGGCGTAAAAGGCATGGTGATGCTGGTGTTCACCCTGCCGTCTTTCGACCGGGTGTTTAAGGTGATCAAAGATGAATTCGCCCCGCAGAAAGAGGTCACGCAAGCCCAGGTAATGGCCTGCTACCAGTTGGTGAAGGAACACGATCGCGTTGGCCGCATGGCGGATACGCAGGAGTATGAGAATTTTGTGGTGGATAAGGCGCGCCTCAGCCCGGAACTGTGGGCGGAGCTACAGCTGGAAGTGCCGGAAAAACTGGAAGATCTCGGCGATCGGGTCGTGATTAAGCATCTGTATATGGAACGGAAGATGACGCCGCTGAACCTGTATCTGGAACAGGCTAACGAACAGCAACTGCATGATGCGATAGAAGAATACGGCAACGCGATTAAGCAGTTAGCGGCGGCGAATATCTTCCCAGGTGACATGCTGTTTAAAAACTTTGGCGTCACCCGCCACGGGCGCGTGGTGTTCTACGACTATGATGAAATTTGCTATATGACCGAAGTAAACTTTCGCGATATCCCGCCACCGCGCTATCCGGAAGATGAAATGGCCAGTGAACCCTGGTACAGCATCTCACCGAACGATGTCTTCCCAGAAGAGTTCCGCCATTTCCTGTGCGGCGACCAGCGTATCCGAAGGGTATTTGAAGAGATGCACAGCGATCTGTTTGAAGCGGATTACTGGCGCGGTTTGCAACAGCGGATTAAAGATGGGCACGTTGAGGATGTGTTTGCCTACCGCAAAAAGCGGCGCTTCAGCCAACGTTTGCCAGCCGAGCAAGCTCTGGCTCAGCATGGCTGAACCAGAGCGCTTGATTAAAAGCGGATGCAGCAGGCCCCTTGTTCCGCACCGGAAAGCTGGCTGCGTAACGCGCTGAACAGTTCGCGGCCACAGCCAAGGTGCCCAGCGCCAAGCTCCGGTTGGTAAGCGGTGCGTTGGGCCAGTTCGGCGGCATCGACCAGCAGCTGCAATTCACCGGTGCGGCCATTAACGCGGATCAGATCGCCGTTTTGTATTTTTGCCAGCATCCCGCCGGTGCTGGCTTCTGGCGTGACGTGGATCGCTGCAGGCACTTTGCCGGAAGCACCTGACAGGCGGCCATCGGTCACCAGTGCCACCTTGAAGCCGCGATCCATCAGCACGCCAAGCGGTGGCATCAGCTTATGCAACTCAGGCATACCGTTGGCTTGCGGGCCTTGGAAACGCACCACCACCACACAATCCTGGTTCAGCTTACCGGCTTCAAAAGCGGGCACGATATCGTGCTGGCTTTCAAACACCAGCGCCGGTGCTTCGATAATCTGGTTATCGGCGGGCACCGCCGAGGTTTTCATCACCGCCCGCCCGAGATTGCCGGACAACACTTTGGTGCCGCCGTGGGGCTCGAAGGGGGCGGCAACGCTGGCGATCACGTTGTTATCCAGCGAGCTCTGCGCCCCATCGCGCCAGGCCAACTGGCCGTTATCCAGCCAGGGTTCCTGAGTGTAACGCTCCAGGCCGAAACCGGCGACGGTGTGAACATCCTGATGCAGCAGGCCGTGTTTCAGCAGTTCACGCACGACCAACTGCACGCCTCCGGCGGCCTGGAACTGATTGATATCAGCCGGGCCGTTGGGGTAGATGCGGCATAACAGCGGTACGGCATCGGAAAGCTCAGAAAAATCATCCCAGTTGATGATGATGCCCGCCGCCCGCGCCATGGCGACCATATGCATCGTCAAGTTGGTCGAACCGCCGGTGGCTAACAGCGCAACCATGCCGTTAACCACCACTTTTTCATCGACCAACTGGCCGATCGGTAAATAATGGCCGCTGGTTTCGGTCAATCGTGTTACTTGGCGTGCGGCGGCATCGGTCAGTGCATCGCGCAGCGGCGTATCCGGGTGAACAAAGGAGGCGCCCGGCAGATGCAGGCCCATCACTTCCATCACCATCTGGTTGGTGTTGGCGGTGCCGTAGAAGGTGCAGGTGCCGATGCCGTGATAAGACGCAGCCTCGGCTTCCAGCAGTGCGTGACGATCCGCCTTGCCTTCGGCATAGAGCTGGCGTACCCGCACTTTCTCTTTATTGGGCAGGCCGCTGCTCATTGGCCCGGCAGGCACAAACACCGCGGGTAGATGGCCGAAAGACAGCGCTGACATCACCAACCCCGGCACAATCTTGTCGCAGATGCCAAGGAACAGCGCGCCGTCGAACATGTTGTGCGCCAACCCGATAGCAGCGGACATGGCAATGACATCGCGGCTCATCAGCGAAAGCTCCATGCCATCCTGCCCCTGAGTCACGCCATCGCACATGGCGGGCACGCCACCGGCCACCTGACCGACTGCGCCCACGCTGTGCAGCGCCTGTTTCAGCCGCTGCGGGTAATTTTCGTAAGGCTGATGGGCCGAAAGCATGTCGTTATAGGCGGTGATGATGGCGATATCGCTACGCACCATATTTTTCAGCGCGGCTTTATCGCTGGACTGGCAGGCGGCAAAGCCGTGCGCCAGGTTACCGCAGGCTAACTGTGAGCGGTGCACGGTCTGGGAACGGGCTGCGGCGATGCGCGCCAGATAGGCCGTGCGGCTCGGTGTCGAACGCTCGATGATGCGTTGTGTGATGCGGGACAGCGTGTGGTTAATCATATCTTCCTCACCGTGTTATGAAAGGCGCAGGCATCCTGGGGCAAAAAACGCTGGATGTGGTGCAGGGTATCGGCGATCACCGCGTTTAGCGGCTGGTTGATGTCGATGGCGATAACATCGTTTTCATCCAGGCCCGGTTGCTCCAGCGTGGCAAACTGTGTCACCAGCATCTGCGGTTTGAAGAAGTGCCCTTTGCGCGCTGCCATCCGGGCTTCGATCACCGGGAAGTCGCCGTGCAGATAGATGAACGACAAATTGTTGTTACCGGCCCGCAGCCGATCGCGGTAGCGCTTTTTCAAGGCTGAGCAGACGATGAGGGAGACCGGGTTGGTCCGCTGCATGGCAAAGGCCGCATCGTTTAATGCTGCCAGCCAAGGAGCGCGATCGTCATCGTTCAGCGGTTCGCCTGCGGCCATTTTCAGGATGTTGCAGCGTGGGTGCAGAAAGTCGCCATCAAGGAAATTGGCGGACAACTGTGAGGCAACGGCGCTGGCAACGGCAGATTTGCCACTGCCGGAAACGCCCATAACGACGTAAACTCGATTCTGGTTGTGGATCATGGCTTGGCTCCCAATCTGTCGGTGGCATTATGCGGGCAATCTTTGTTACCGGTAACATGTTATCGGTAACATTGTCAGGGGAAATATTTCTGGTTGCAATCGGCTTTAACAGGCAGGATCGCTAACTGTGATCGGCATCATGATTTCAGTTGGCAGGGAAACAAGATCTCTACAGAGCGTTACAGAAATACAACAGAGTGGCCGCCCACCTGGCCAGGGTGGGCGTTAGGCTGTGCCCCTCAATGGCCCATGCGTGCCGCTGGTGGCCAATTGAGGGTCACAGCCTGGTAACAGCGTTAACGCACTCCACCGTATTCGAGGCTGATCTCTTTGGCGGCGTGTATTACCAGCGCCCCGAGTTCGGTGACGCGATCGTCGGTGATGCGCGAAACCGGGCCAGAGATGGAGATCGCCGCAAAAGCTTCGCGGTGCTCATCGAAGATACAGGCCGCCACGCAGCGCAGGCCGAGGGCATGCTCCTCATCATCAAACGAAAAGCCCTGCTTGCGGATCAGCGCCAGCCCTTCTTTCAGGTTATGGGGCGTCAGGGTATGCGTGGTATAGGTGTGCATGCCTTTTTTATGCAGCAACTTGGTGACCTGATCGTCTGAAAGCGTGGCAAGAAACGCTTTACCCGCGCCAGAAGCGTGCATCGGCAGTTTGCCGCCGATCGGGGCCGACATGCGCATCAGCGCGGTGCACTGTACCTGATCGATAATCACCGCCTGATACTCGCTGGTATCCAGCACCGCCAGATTGACCGTTTCACCCGACTCTTCCATCAGGCGGCGCAGCGTCGGGTGTACCATAGCCAGCAGATTGCGGCTCTGCAGGAAACTGCTGCCGACGACAAACGCATGAGCGCCCATGGTCCACAGGCCAAGATCGCCCACCTGGCGCACAAACCCTTGTTGTTGCATGGTGGTGAGCAGGCGATGAGTGGTGGAATTAGGTAATCCGGCCTGCTGGGCCAGATCGGTCAGCGCCACGTTACCGTGCGCTTCGGCAATATATTCCAATAATTTCAGGCCACGGGTCAGTGACTGGACCTGACCGGTGGCGGCACTGGCGGTGGGTGCGGCGGCGCGCGGCTTCTTGCCTCGCTTGGCGGGTACGGGTGTGGCCATGATTCACCTTCTATTTTCCGTATAGTGGAATTCATTTTCGTTTTTTGAGTATGAATTGCAATACGCATCTTTGCTCATCGGATCTGTTGGCTAATCAACCTGTGCTCTAAATAATTCGAGTTGCAGGAAGGCGGCAAGCTTGTGAGTCCCCAGGAGCATAGATAACTATGTGACTGGGGCGAGTAAGCGCAGCCAACGCACATGCAGCTTGAATTACGACGAGCATGAAAAACTCTCAATGAGTGCCCACACCTTTGCCGACATAACCTGTGCTAGGATGACTCGTTTGTTTTTATGGCATTTGGGCGATGGCGATTATCGATATCCGGTAGGTTTGACAGCAATTAAACGTCGGCGGGTATGAGGGGTGACAGTGACAAATCGAGTAGAACAACTGCGTCAGCAGTTAGCGCAGCGTATTTTAGTGTTGGACGGCGGTATGGGCACCATGATCCAGAGCTATCGGCTGGAAGAGCAGGATTATCGTGGTGAACGTTTTGCGGATTGGCAAAGCGATCTGAAGGGCAACAACGATCTGCTGGTGCTGACCAAGCCAGAGGTGATCACGGCGATCCACCACGGCTATCTGCAGGCTGGTGCCGACATCCTGGAAACCAACACCTTCAACTCCACCACCATTGCCATGGCCGACTACCATATGGAGTCGCTGTCTGCCGAGATTAACTATCAGGCTGCGTTGCTGGCGCGCGCCTGTGCCGATGAATGGACCGCGCGCACCCCGGAAAAACCTCGTTACGTTGCCGGGGTGCTCGGCCCGACTAACCGTACCGCGTCCATCTCGCCCGACGTGAACGATCCGGCATTCCGCAATGTCTCTTTCGATCAACTGGTAGAAGCCTACCGCGAATCGACCCGCGCGCTGGTGGCGGGGGGCGTCGATCTGATCATGATCGAAACCATCTTCGATACCTTGAATGCCAAAGCCGCCGCTTTTGCGGTGGAAACCGAATTTGAAGCCTTGGGGGTGACGCTGCCGATCATGATTTCCGGCACCATTACCGACGCTTCCGGCCGCACCCTGTCCGGCCAGACCACCGAGGCCTTTTACAACTCGCTGCGCCACGTTAAGCCGCTGACCTTCGGCCTTAACTGTGCGCTTGGCCCAGACGAACTGCGCCAATACGTGGCGGAGCTGGCGCGCATTTCCGAAAGCTACGTTACCGCGCACCCTAACGCCGGTTTGCCGAATGCCTTTGGGGAATACGATCTGGATGCCGAAGAAATGGCGAAACAGGTGGGCGAATGGGCGCAGGCCGGTTTCCTGAATATCATCGGTGGCTGCTGTGGCACCACACCTGCTCATATCGCCGCGATGGCGAAAGCGGTAGAGGGTGTGCCGCCACGCCAATTGCCAGAGCTGCCGGTCGCCTGCCGTTTATCCGGCCTGGAGCCGCTGAATATTGATGCCAAATCGCTGTTCGTGAACGTGGGTGAACGCACCAACGTCACCGGTTCGGCGCGTTTCAAACGCTTGATCAAAGAAGAGAAATACAGCGAAGCGCTGGCCGTGGCGCGCCAGCAGGTGGAAAGCGGTGCGCAAATCATCGACATCAATATGGATGAGGGCATGCTCGACGCCGAAGCGGCGATGGTGCGCTTCCTTAGCCTGATCGCCGGTGAGCCGGATATTGCCCGTGTGCCAATCATGATCGACTCCTCCAAATGGAGCGTGATTGAAAAAGGCCTGAAGTGCATTCAGGGCAAAGGTATTGTTAACTCGATCTCAATGAAAGAGGGCGAAGAGGCCTTTATCCACCATGCCAAACTGGTGCGCCGTTACGGTGCGGCAGTGGTAGTGATGGCGTTTGACGAAGTCGGCCAGGCCGATACCCGCGAGCGCAAGTTCGAGATCTGCCGCCGAGCCTATAAGATCCTCACCGAACGCGTTGGCTTCCCGCCGGAAGACATCATTTTTGACCCGAACATTTTTGCCGTCGCTACCGGGATCGAAGAGCATAACAACTATGCCGTCGACTTTATCGAAGCCTGTGGCGACATCAAAACCCATCTGCCGCACGCGATGATTTCCGGTGGTGTCTCCAACGTATCGTTCTCGTTCCGTGGTAACGATCCGGTGCGCGAAGCGATCCACGCGGTGTTCCTGTATCACGCTATCCGTAACGGTATGGATATGGGGATCGTCAACGCCGGGCAACTGGCGATCTACGACGATCTGAGTGCTGAACTGCGCGATGCGGTGGAAGATGTGATCCTCAACCGCCGCCCGGACGGCACCGAGCGCTTGCTGGATCTGGCGGAAAAATACCGCGGTAACAAAGACAGTGAAGTGGCGGTGCAGCAGGCAGAATGGCGCGGCTGGCCGGTGGCCAAACGCCTGGAATATTCCTTGGTTAAGGGCATCACCGAGTTTATCGAACTCGACACCGAAGAAGCTCGCCAACAGGCAGAACGGCCGATCGAAGTGATCGAGGGGCCGTTGATGGCCGGGATGAACGTGGTGGGCGATCTGTTCGGCGAAGGAAAAATGTTCCTGCCGCAGGTGGTGAAATCTGCCCGGGTGATGAAGCAGGCGGTGGCTTACCTCGAACCTTATATCGAGGCCAGCAAGCAGAAAGGCACCACCGCGGGCAAAATCCTGCTGGCGACGGTGAAGGGCGACGTGCATGACATCGGCAAAAACATCGTCGGCGTGGTGCTGCAATGTAATAACTACGAAATTATCGATCTGGGCGTGATGGTGCCAACGGACAAGATCCTCAAGACCGCGCGTGAAGAGAAGGTGGATATTATCGGCCTGTCGGGCCTGATCACCCCGTCGCTGGATGAGATGGTGAACGTGGCGAAAGAGATGGAGCGCCAGGGCTTTACCCTGCCGCTGCTGATTGGCGGTGCCACCACGTCCAAGGCCCACACTGCGGTGAAGATCGAGCAGAACTACAGCGGGCCGACCACCTATGTGCAAAACGCTTCACGTACCGTTGGCGTGGTGTCGGCGTTGCTGTCGGATAGCCAGCGTGATGAGTTTGTGGCCCGCACGCGCAAAGAGTATGAAACCGTGCGTATCCAACACGGGCGCAAGAAGCCGCGCACGCCGCCGGTCAGCCTGCAGCAGGCGCGGGATAACGCCATGGTGCTGGACTGGGAAAACTATCAACCGCCGGTGCCGAACCAACTGGGGGTCTTCCCGGTAGAGGCGAGTATCGATACCCTGCGCCGCTATATCGACTGGACGCCGTTCTTTATGACCTGGTCGCTGGCGGGCAAATACCCACGCATTCTGGAAGATGAAGTGGTGGGTGAAGAGGCCAAACGCCTGTTCCAGGATGCTAACCAGATGCTGGATCAACTGGCAGAAAGCGGCAGCCTCAATCCGCGTGGTGTCTTCGGCCTGTTCCCGGCCAACAGCGTGGGCGATGACGTAGAGGTTTACCGCGATGAAAACCGCGACGAGGTGCTGGTGGTCAGCCGTCACCTGCGTCAGCAGACCGAAAAAACCGACTTCCCGAACTACTGTCTGGCCGATTTCGTTGCGCCGAAAAGCAGCGGCAAGGCCGATTACTTTGGCGCGTTCGCGGTCACCGGCGGGCTGGAAGAGGATGCGCTGGCGGCGGCCTACGACGCTAAACACGATGATTACAACAAGATCATGGTGAAGGCGTTGTCGGATCGTTTGGCGGAAGCCTTTGCCGAATACCTGCATGAGCAGGTGCGTAAGCTGCATTGGGGCTTCGCGGCTGAGGAAAATCTGAGTAACGAAGAGCTGATTCGGGAGAATTATCAAGGCATCCGCCCGGCACCCGGCTACCCGGCCTGCCCGGAGCATACCGAGAAAGCTGAGATCTGGCAGTTACTGGAGGTTAACCGCCATACCGGCATGAAGTTGACCGAGTCCTTCGCTATGTGGCCTGGGGCGGCGGTCTCCGGTTGGTATTTCAGCCACCCAGAGAGCAAATATTTTGCCGTGGCGCAAATCCAGCGCGATCAGGTGGAAGACTATGCGGCGCGTAAAGGCATGAAAATCAGCGACGTTGAGCGCTGGCTGGCGCCGAATCTGGGATATGACGCGGATTAACGGGGGTCAGATCGCTTAAGGCAGAAGCCCCTTTTCCTTTGGGAAAGGGGGTTATCTTAACTGAATGGCATGAATCATCGTGCTGGGTTTTTCAGGGCGACTCCAGCCCATTGTTGAACTGTGCGCAGGTGGCTAGCGTTGTTGATGCCATCTCGCGTCAGCAGTGCTGCCCGAACAATAACCTCGAAATCTTCTTCTCCTGCCACCATGGCATTACTGATTCTGCACAGTTTCTGCGTGATGAGGGCGCTGGTGCCCACAAGTGCAAGATCAGAGATCCGAATGTAATAAAACCGCTGTTTTTTTAGACTGACATATAATTATCACAATTGTCCGTTATACCCTTCTTACCCGATGTTACAGCCTTGGGTATATATCCGGTTTATCTCACACCACCTGGAGCATCAGTTATGAAACGTTTGTGTGCTTGCGTGTTAACCAGTGCCATTGCGCTGACCAGCCAGATGAGTTGGGCCGCTGACAGCGATCTGGCCGCGCTGATTCAGGCGGCCAAGAAAGAGGGGCAAGTCAACAGCGTCGGCATGCCGGACAGTTGGGCCAACTGGAAAGGAACCTGGGCCGATCTGCTAAGCCAATACGATATTAAGCATATCGATACCGATATGAGTTCGGCACAGGAGATTGCCAAATTTGATGCTGAGAAAGGCAATGCTACGGCAGATATTGGCGATGTTGGGGCGGCTTTCGGTCCGATCGCGGTGCAAAAGGGCGTAACCCAGCCGTATAAACCCACCACCTGGGCGCAGATTCCCGTGTGGGCGAAAGACCAGGATGGCCATTGGGCGTTGGCCTATACCGGCACCATCGCCTTTATCGTCAACAAACAGCAGGTGCCGGATATTCCGCGCAGCTGGGCCGATCTGCTAAAAGGCAACTACCACGTCACTATCGGCGATGTGGGCACGGCATCGCAGGCCGCCAGCGGTGTGTTGGCGGCAACCTACGCCATGGGCGGTGACGAGAAAAACCTCAAACCGGGGCTGGAGTTCTTTGGCAAGCTGGCCAAAGCCGGGCGCCTGAGCATGACCAACCCGGTGATTGCGTCATTGGAAAAAGGTGAAGTCCAGGTGGGCGTGGTGTGGGACTTTAATGGCCTGAACTACCGCGATCAGATCGACAAAACCCGTTTCGAAGTGCTGATCCCTTCTGACGGTTCTATCACCTCTGGCTATACCACCGTTATCAACAAATATGCCAAACACCCGAATGCCGCCAAGCTGGCACGCGAATACATCTTCTCTGACGCAGGCCAGATCAACCTGGCGCGTGGCTATGCCCGACCGATCCGCGCTGAACACATTACGCTGCCGGACGACGTGAAAGCCAAGTTGCTACCGGCGGAACAGTATAAAAACGCGCACCCGATTGCCGATCCGGCCGCTTGGGAAAAGAGTGCCAAACTGTTGCCACGTCTGTGGCAGGAGAACGTCATTATGCTGATGCAACAGTGAGTTAGCGCACGATGAAGACGATCCTCGTCCTACTGGACGGCCTCAACTATCAGGTAGCTCATGACGCCATGGGCTACCTGCAGGCTGAATGTGTAGCTGGGCGCGGGCGGTTGTATCTGATGGAGAGCGAGCTGCCCTCGCTCTCACGGCCATTGTATGAATGTATCCTCACCGGCGTAACGCCGGTGGAGAGCGGCGTGGTGCACAATCAGGTATCACGGCTATCGCGTGAAAAGAGTGTGTTTCATTATGCACGTGCCGCCGGGCTGACCACCGCGGCGGCGGCCTACCACTGGATCAGTGAACTGTATAACCACACGCCGTTCGATGCCGCTCGCGATCGCCATACCGATGACCCGGCATTGCCGATCCAGCACGCTCATTTCTATTACGACGATCGCTACCCGGATTCGCATCTGTTTGCCGATGCGGAAAATCTGCGCCGCCGCCATCACCCCGATTTTTTGCTGATCCATCCGATGAATATTGATGATGCCGGGCATCGTCATGGGGTGTCCTCACCCCAGTATCGCAATGCCGCTCGCCATGCCGACGGCCTGTTGGCTCGCTATCTGGCGGATTGGCTGGCAGCGGGTTATCAGGTGATGATCACCGCCGATCATGGCATGAATGACGATCATAGCCACGGTGGGGTTTTGCCGGAGGAACGGCAGGTACCGCTGTTTGTGTTTGGTGAAGCCTTCAGCCAGAGCGAGGCCAATCCGCAACAGACCGAGCTGTGCGGCACCCTGTGCGAACTGTTACAGGTGGTACACGACAAACCTCGCTGCCGGGCGTTGCTGGCATGAAGGTGAAAGAATGAAAGTTAAGTGGCTTGCTGCGCTGTGCCTGCTGCCGTTTATCATGCTGTTTGGCGCGTTCCAGATTGCCCCACTGATATGGATTGCGCTCAGCAGCTTTTTCAGCGAAAGCAGCGGCTGGGGCTGGGGTAACTATGTCGATGTGCTGACCTCGCCGTTTTATCGGCAGGCATTCCAGTTCTCGCTGGAGATCTCATGGTGGTCAAGCGTTTACGGTTTGCTGATTGCATTAGTGGGCAGTTACTCACTTCGCCAGCTTGGCCCAACCCGGCTGCATGACTTTGTGATGTCATTTACCAATATGACCAGTAATTTTGCCGGGGTGCCGCTGGCGTTCGCATTTGTCATTCTGCTGGGGTTGAATGGCTGCCTCACCTTATTGTTGCGCCAATGCGGCCTGATGGACAGTTTTAATCTCTATTCGAAAAGTGGGTTGATTGTGCTCTACACCTACTTCCAGATCCCGCTTGGCGTGTTGTTGCTGTACCCGGCGTTTGATGCGCTGCGTGAAGACTGGCGCGAATCGGCGGCGCTGTTGGGGGCGGGCCCGTGGCACTTTTGGCGCTATATCGGCCTGCCGGTATTGGCGCCGGCGCTGATGGGCACTTTCGTCATTCTGCTGGCCAACGCGCTGGGGGCCTATGCCACGGTGTATGCGCTGACCACCGGTAATTTCAACGTGATCCCGATCCGTATTTCGGCGCTGGTGGCTGGGGATATTGCTCTCGATCCGAACCTGGCCAGCGCGCTGGCCATGATGCTGGTGATGATGATGGGGTTGATCACAGTGGTGCATCAGTGGCTCCTGCGCAGGAGTTACCTGAATGCAGGCTCGTGAGTTGGCAGGGGATGTCTATGCGGCGTTTTGAAAAGGTTTATCACCTGGCAGTGGTGATCCTGTTATTTCTGATCCTGCTGCTGCCTTTGGCGGCGACGCTGGTGTACGCCCTGGCGACGCAGTGGGGTGCCACCATTCTGCCGCAGGGTTTTACCCTCAAGTGGCTGGTGGCGTTATGGAGCGATCCGCGCTTTCTGCTGGCGCTGTGGCACTCGCTGCTGATCTGCTTTGGTACGCTGGTACTGGCGGTGGTGGTGATCCTGCCGCTGATGTTTGTGATCGCTTACTATTTCCCTAAGCTGGATGCGGTGATGAACGTGCTGATCCTGTTGCCGTTTGCCGTCCCGCCGGTGGTGTCTTCGGTGGGCCTGATGCAACTGTTTGCTGCCGATCCACTGCCACTGTTGGGCACGCCGTGGATCCTGATCGGCTGCTATTTCACCATCGCGCTGCCGTTTATCTACCGTGCTATCAGCAACAATATGCAGGCGATCAACCTGCGCGATCTGATGGATGCGGCCCATCTGCTGGGTGCCAGCACCTGGCAGGCTGCGTTGCTGGTGGTGCTGCCAAACTTGCGCAAAGGCGGGATGATTGCGCTGTTGCTGTCGTTCTCATTTCTGATAGGTGAGTTTGTGTTCGCTAACCTGCTGGTCGGCAGCCAATATGAAACGCTACAGGTTTACCTGTTCAATATGCGTAATGGCAGCGGCCATTTCACCAGCGCGTTGGTCATTTCTTATTTTGCCGTGGTGCTGCTCGTCACCTGGCTGGCAAATTTGCTAAATAAAAGCAGGGGTTAATCGTATGGCCTATCTCAACGTCGCTCGCCTTAATAAACACTATGGCCACACCCAGGTGTTTCACGATATCGATTTCAGCGCCGATGAGGGCGAATTTGTTACCCTGCTAGGGCCTAGCGGCTGTGGTAAATCGACATTGCTGCGTTGCCTGGCAGGGCTGACCCCGGTGGATAGTGGGCAGATTGTGCTGCAAGGGCAGGATCTGGTGCCTTTACCCCCGCAAAAGCGCGGTATTGGCATGGTATTCCAGAGCTACGCGCTGTTCCCTAATATGACTGTCGAAGGTAACGTGGCCTTTGGCCTGAAGATGCAGAAGTTGCCTGCTGAACAGATTCGTCAGCGGGTACAGGAAGCGTTGGCGCTGGTGGAGTTAACCGAATTGGTGAAGCGCTACCCGCATCAGCTCTCTGGTGGCCAGTGCCAACGCGTGGCGCTGGCGCGTTCGCTGGTGACGCGGCCGCGCCTGCTGTTGCTGGATGAACCGCTGTCGGCGTTGGATGCCCGCATTCGTAAGCATCTGCGTGAGCAAATCCGCCGTATCCAGCGTGAGCTGAACCTGACGGCGATTTTTGTCACCCACGATCAGGAGGAGGCGTTGACGCTTTCCGATCGCATCGTGTTGATGAACAAAGGGGAGATTGTGCAAAGCGGCAGCGCAGAAATGCTGTATACCCAACCGGCCAATGCCTTCGCCGCCGGGTTTATCGGCAGTTACAACCTGCTGAGTGCTGAACAGGCGCAGGCGCTGACCGGGCAAACTTACCCTGGGCAGGTGGCCGTTCGCCCGGAAGCGATCCAGTTACTGCCCGAAGGGCAAGGCATTGCGGCGACCATTTTGCACCACAGCCTGTTGGGCAATGTGGTGCGTTACCGCGTGCAGGCCCACGGCGTTGAGCTCTGGGTGGATGTGCTCAACCGTTCGGTGGCCGATCTGCATGCCGATGGCAGCTATGTCGGGCTGCAATTGGCAACCGTGACATTACGCGACGTGGCCTGACTGTGGGCGATCACTCTTTCTTGGTGGGGCGGCCAGACCAGTAGCCAGCCAGCAGGGAGCCGGAAAGGTTATGCCACACCGAGAATAGCGCGCCGGGCAACGCTGCCAGCGGTGAGAAATAAATCTTGCCCAGCGTGGCCGCTAGCCCGGAGTTCTGCATGCCCACTTCAATCGCCAGCGTGCGGCAGGTAGACTCATCGAAGCCGAACAGTTTACCTCCCCAATAACCACTCAGTAACCCGATGCCGTTGTGCAGGATCACTGCGACAATTACCACCAGCCCGACCGAAGCGATATGGCTCTGGCTGCCCGCCACCACCGCGCTGATGATGGTCACGATACAAACCATCGACAGCGCAGGCAGGAAGGGTTCGATGCGCTTCACCGTTTTGGTAAAAGTATGGTGAATGATCAGGCCAAGGCCGATTGGGATCACCACGATCTGCAGGATACTCAATAACATCCCCATAATATCGACGCTGATTTTGGCATCGACGTACAGGCGTGTCAGCAGCGGAGTGGCAAAGACGCCAACCAGCGTGGAAACGGCAGAAATGGTCACCGACAATGCCACATCGCCTTTCGCCAGATAGATGATCACGTTGGAAGCCGTGCCGCTGGCGACGCTGCCCACCAGCACCATACCGGCAGAGAGGTCTGGCGGCATGCGGAACAGCAACGCCAGGATCCACGCCGCCAGTGGCATAATCAGGTAGTGCAGGAAGATCCCGGCAGCAACCGGGCCGGGGCGCGACAGCACGCGTTTGAAATCATCCAGACGCAGCGTTACCCCCATGGCAAACATGATCAGCATCAGCAACGGGCTGATATAGGGGCTGATGCCGGTGAAGGTGTCTGGAGTGTAGTAAGCCGCGACGGAAAGCAGCACGGCCCACAGCGGGAACAGACGAGTTATTTTTGCCAGCATTGATAGTGTTTCCCTTCACAAGGCTTATGCATCAGCGTTATTCAAACAGATTACGGTGCAGCGTGCGTACCACTTGCTCTGCATCGTCACCCGGTACCAGGAAGCACAGATTATAGCTGCTGGCTCCGTAGCAGATCATGCGGATATTGAACGGATCCAGCACGCCGAATACTTCTTTGCCCACGCCACAGGCTTGGGACAGTTTGTTACCGATCAGCGCCACCAGTGCCAGATTCTCTTCCACCTCAACCCGGCACAGCGAAGACAGTTCGGTGAGCAGAGACGTGGTCAGCAGGCTGCCGCCGGTAGAGGTAGAACCGGTGGTATCCATGGTCAGGGCTACGCTGACTTCAGATGTGGTGATCAGATCGACGGAAATATTGTGGCGCGCCAGAATGTTAAACACTTCCGCCAAGAAACCGCGCGCGTGCAGCATGTTCAGGCTGTGCAATGTCAGCAGGGTTTGTTTGCGGCGCAGCGCCAGCGCACGGAACAGCGGTGGGTTTTCGGTGGTGTTGCACACCAGCGTCCCCCCAGCGGCGGGATCTTTGCTTGAGCCGACAAACACCGGGATATCGCTGCGCACAGCGGGCAGCAGCGTGGCTGGGTGCAGCACTTTCGCACCAAAAGTGGCCATTTCTGCCGCTTCTTCAAAGGCGATTTTATCGATGCGCTTGGCCGCAGGCACCACGCGCGGATCGGTGGTGTAAATGCCTGGTACGTCGGTCCAGATATCCACGCGGCTGACGCTCAACGCTTCCCCCAGCAAGGCGGCGGTATAGTCGCTGCCGCCACGCCCCAGCGTGGTGGTGCGGCCTTTCGGTTCGCTGCCGATAAAACCCTGGGTCACGATCAGGGCTTCCTGCAGGCGGGGTTGCAACTGGGTCTGGGCCAGCTCGGTCAAGGCCGCCTGGTCTGGGGTGGCACGGCCAAAATGATCGTCGGTGCGCATCACCTTGCGCACGTCGAACCACTCCGCCTGCACGTGGCGCTGGCGCAGGATCTCAACAAACAGCAGGGTGGACATCAGCTCGCCATGGCTGACCAGTTCATCGGTCAGGGCGGGAGAAGTGGCCAGCGCCGCAGCTTCCGACAGCATGGCGATATTTTCCAGCATGCGGTCAATCTCATCACGGATCACCGCTGGATTATCAAGGCGATCGAGAATGGTGTATTGAATACGGCGGATTTCATCAAGCTGATAGGTGCGTTTCTCGGTATCACAGCCTTCAGCCAAGGCCACCAGCAGGTTAGTAATACCGGCAGAGGCGGAAAGGACCACCAGACGAACGTTAGGGTTGGACAGAACGATATCGGCACTGCGGTTCATTGCGTCGAAGTCGGCCACGCTGGTACCGCCGAATTTTGCTACTACGGTAGAGTTCTGGGATGCTGCTTGATTCATGTAAAACCTCGTGTCAGGGATGCCATTTCAGATGGCAATTTATTTCCATAGCCTTGGCACAAGGGAAGAGCGGTAAACAGGGAGCAGGCGTAGAGGTTAAGACTACGATACACCCAGAAGCGCCCCACCTTGCTGACCACCCTTGCAGGGCGACCCATGGTGACAACTCAGGGGATTCAGCCCCTGTAGCCGACGTGATGATTGCCGCATTCATCGCGCCTCGGCGTCGCTCCCCCTCAAATGCCGTCGTTGGATAACGGCTCCTCTGACATTCTACCTGGGCGACGCGCCTCTTCTGGCTTGCGCACCGGGTGCGCAAGTAGGATGTTAGGAATAACGGGTTTAGGTGCTGCTGTCAACGGGCAAACGTTGAAGGATATTCATCTTGTCAGAACAGTGGGGCTTTTACGCGCTGAGCGCTGGCAAAACTGTGGGTGTTTGGCACCGTTTTACCACGGTGATAACAGGTTGTTGCCTGAAAGACGGGGCGTTTGTTGTGGAAAGGTAAAATGAGAGCGTTGCCGTTTGACAGTTAATTCCTATCGCAAGAAAAGAGATCATAATCACAGGCGAACAGGCTACAATCGCTCAATCATTCCTATTCATTCTCAAGCATAAGAGCGTCGCTATGAAAAATATCAATCCTAGTCAAACCGCTGCTTGGCAAGCCCTGCAGCAACATTTTGAACAAATGAAAGACGTCCAGATCCGCGATCTGTTTGCCCAGGATAGCGAGCGTTTTTCCAAGTTCTCCGCCACTTTCAACGACCAGATGCTGGTGGATTATTCCAAAAACCGCATTACCGCAGAAACCCTGGAAAAACTGCAGGCGCTGGCGAAAGAAACCGACCTGCAGAGCGCGATTAAGTCGATGTTCACCGGTGAGAAGATCAACCGTACCGAAGATCGCGCCGTACTGCACGTTGCACTGCGCAACCGCAGCAACACGCCAATTATCGTTGACGGCAAAGACGTTATGCCGGAAGTGAATGCGGTGCTGGCAAAAATGAAACAGTTCTGTGACCGAGTGATTAGCGGTGACTGGAAAGGTTACACCGGCAAGCCGATTACCGACGTGGTGAATATTGGTATCGGTGGTTCTGATCTCGGTCCTTATATGGCCACCGAAGCGCTGCGCCCGTATAAAAACCATCTGAATATGCACTTTGTTTCCAACGTGGATGGCACCCACATCGCCGAAACGCTGAAGCCGCTGGATCCGGCCACTACGCTGTTCCTGGTGGCTTCTAAAACCTTTACCACCCAAGAAACCATGACCAACGCCCACAGCGCGCGCGACTGGTTCCTGAACACCGCTGGCGATCAGAAACATGTGGCGAAGCACTTTGCCGCGTTGTCCACCAACGGTAAGGCGGTGGCCGAGTTTGGCATTGATACCGACAATATGTTTGAGTTCTGGGACTGGGTGGGTGGCCGTTACTCTCTGTGGTCAGCTATTGGCCTGTCTATTGCGCTGTCGTTGGGTTTTGAGCACTTCGAGCAACTGCTGAGCGGTGCGCATGAGATGGATAAGCACTTTGCGCAACAGCCTGCCGAGAGCAATCTGCCGGTATTACTGGCCTTGATCGGCATCTGGTACAACAACTTCTTCGGCGCAGAAACCGAAGCGATTCTGCCATACGATCAATACATGCACCGTTTTGCCGCTTATTTCCAACAGGGCAATATGGAATCCAACGGCAAATATGTCGATCGCAACGGTAATCCGGTGGATTACCAGACAGGCCCAATCATCTGGGGTGAACCGGGCACCAACGGGCAGCACGCGTTCTATCAGTTGATTCACCAAGGCACCAAGCTGGTTCCATGTGATTTTATCGCCCCGGCCATCAGCCATAATCCGTTAAGCGATCACCACGCCAAACTACTGTCGAACTTCTTTGCGCAAACCGAAGCGCTGGCGTTTGGTAAATCACTGGAAGTGGTTGAGGAAGAGTTCGCGGTACAGGGTAAAAAACCGGAAGAGGTTAAGCACGTTGCGCCATTCAAAGTGTTTGAAGGCAACCGCCCGACCAACTCGATCCTGCTGCGTGAGATCACGCCGTTCAGCCTGGGCAGCCTGATTGCCCTGTATGAGCACAAGATCTTTACCCAAGGTGTGATCCTGAATATCTTCACCTTTGATCAGTGGGGCGTTGAGCTGGGTAAACAGCTGGCAAACCGTATTCTGCCAGAACTGGCGGGGAAAGAGGCCGTAGTGAGCCACGACAGCTCAACCAATGGTCTGATCAATCGTTTTAAAGCGTGGCGCTAATCGATTTCCACGCGTTGACGTAAACTCAGGATGAGCCCCAGCAATGTGGCTCATCTTTTGCCAAAATAAGTGCCTTTACTGTGCAAAGCACCAGTTTGGGGCAAATTTGTTACCTCGAGCAAGAAAACTGACATATATGTCAGTTAAAATAGGATGTAGAGAGGATTCGTTCAGCTACCGCCTATTGGCAACATTAAATACTTTGAGTATCGCAGATTGATATATTTACTGTGTTGCCAGCGTCTTTTATTAAAAATATAAGACTCAGTATAATCCTGGGCTTTTTCCTAAAATTCTCGCGTGATTTGTTTTTATTATCTATTATGTTATAAAAAATTGAGTTTATCAGCTATACCCTTTTCCTTTTAAGCTGTAGGGTGTTAATTGTACGATCTGTCGGTGAGTTTTACATTGGCAGAATTGTTACGATGGCAAGTCCGAAGGGTGTACTGTAAGTTTAAGAAAGTGTTGTTTAAGCACTTGATTTATTACTACAAGAGGGTTTTGTATGAAAAAGGTATTGTGTCCGGCATTAGTCGCACTTGCTTTGCTCGGCGCTTCCAATTCTTGGGGGGCTCCTTTTGTTGCTCTCGGGGCAAAAGGTAAAGCGGTCGCTACAGGGGTTGGAGCAGTTGCCGTCGCAGCAGCGTGCGGCTTAGTTGCAGAAAACCACGGTGGTGATAATGAGGGCATTTCTGCCACTAGCACCACCACGACCAGAACGAAATAAACCGTAAAAGAATAACCGCCTATAGCCACAGTGCCTGGTGTTGTGCAGGTAGTGAGTTTAGCCTCATGGGTTTGCTTGAGTTCATGTTTTGTTTGGGAGTACTTGACGGGAGCAGATTCCAACGCTGCTGATAGTGGTTCCTTAAAGGGCAAACCATAAAAGGCTGTCAACACGTCTGCCTGGGCTTTGGGTCGCAGTGGAATAAAAGCGGTTATTCTTTTTTTATCTACGTGCCGGGATTGCTCAATTGCGCTATCTACCTTTGTTAATCATATGCCTATCCCTTCAGGCCTGTACGCCAGCTCAAAAAAACGTTAATGATACTATTTATCATTTGGTATTTGAGTCGTCTGATGTTGAATTGACCGATCAAGAAATTCAGAATCTTTCCAGCCCTAGCGCCTATGTCCGTATTGATGACCAACTGCAGATTGTGATGGTGCTTGGGGCGTATGAAAACGGCGAAGAGAAGTGGGTGAGTCAGGACCGTACTCTGATGGTGTTAAGACACGGGCGGGTGGTCAAGACACTGGGGTGGAAGGACAATCTACTCAGCGTGTCTAACCTTGAGCAGGATCCCTTGGCAGATCCACGGCGATTGGTCGATGGAGCACGCTGGTCACACCTGCTCTCCTGGACTGAAGACAGTCAGGTCCGTTCTGGTTACGCTGAATCCGTATTTCATCGATTAGCAGATAAACCTCTCGTTATCGGCGGTAAGAGCCGGAATTACCATGTCATTGAAGAGACGGTAAATATTGATGACTTAGGTGAAAGTTGGGTGAACCGCTTCTGGCTGGATCCGCAAACGGGCGCGGTAGTTAAATCAGTGCAATCTATGGGTGCGGACTATTTCCCGATTGAAATTACCTTACTGAAGCAGAGGCATAATGAAAAAAATTAATCTGCTTGTGGCGGCATTGCTGGGCCTTTCGTTGAACTCGGCCTCTGCAGAAAGTCGGATAACCGTTTTTTATCCAGACAAAGCATCAGTCACTCTCAAAAATGTGCCCACGTTAGATAGCCTGGTGGTGGATAATCCTGCCCTGCAAGGCAATATCTGGTGGCCGGGGGTCGCGATCGCAGAACAGAATGCAACCCGGCTCCAACAGCAAAAACAACAGCAACTGCTGGCGCGTTTGACTGCGCTGAGTTCGGCTCTGCGGCAGGAGGACGATGCCTCTTTAGCGGCAACTGTAGACAGCGTACGTTCACAGCTTGCTGAACTTAAAGTCATTGGCCGCCAGCTTGTTCCGCTTGATCCTGACGTGATTCGCTTGCACCCTGAGCTTGATCACCGTTTGTCGGGAGAATATCAGCTCTATATCGCAGCAGAGCCACGCAGCGTCAGGTTATTCGGCGCATTGGCATCGCATGGCAAACGCGATTTCTTACCGGGAAAAGACGTCAGCGACTATTTGACCGGGATCCAACATCTCGAAGGGGCTGAACATGATACCGCCTGGATTATCACTCCCCAGGGGGAGGTACAGCCTGTCCCTATCGCTTACTGGAACCGGCGGCATAATGAAATGACGCCAGGGAGTCTTTTATTTCTGGGGTTTGCTGCTTCCGCATTGCCTGACGATTTCAAAGACATCAACGAGCAAATTATTTCGTTATTGACGCACCGGATCCCAGACTGATGAAAAAACGTTACTTACTTAGCTTAGTCGCGCTGTCTGTCGCGAACGCGTGTCAGGCGACTTCATATCCAGCCCCTTTAGGGCCATCTCAAACGGATTTCGGTGGCGCTGGCCTGCTGCAAACCCCTACTGCACGCATGGCGAAAGAGGGCGAATTCAGTTTTAACTACCGTGATAATGACCAGTACCGCTTTTATTCAATTTCCGTTCAAGCGACGCCATGGTTGGAAACCACCCTCCGTTATACCGATGTGCGTACGCGCAAATACAGTAATGATCCTTCGTTCAGCGGCGATCAAACCTATAAAGACAAATCCTTTGATGTGAAATTACGTCTCTGGGAAGAGGGGTATTGGCTACCAGAGGTGTCTGCTGGGATACGCGATATCGGCGGCACTGGATTGTTTGATGGTGAATACCTGGTGGCCAGTAAGGCCTGGGGGCCGCTCGATTTTACCTTGGGTATGGGATGGGGTTATTTAGGTAACAGTGGCAATGTCAGGAACCCATTCTGTGATGCCAGTGATCGTTTCTGTAAACGTAGTAACGAACATGCGGCGACAGGGGGCACTGTCGATCTTGGCGACTCTTTCCGTGGCCCTGCGGCGATCTTCGGCGGTGTGGAATATCAAACCCCTTGGCAGCCGTTGCGCCTGAAGCTGGAATATGAAGGGAACGATTACCAGGGTGATTATGCTGGTAGGCTCAAGCAGGACAGCAAATTCAATTTCGGGGCTGTTTACCGCGTAACCGACTGGGCCGACGTCAATATGAGTTATGAGCGCGGTAATACCTTTATGGCAGGGTTTACCTTACGCACTAACTTTAATGAATTAAAACCAGCGCATGTCGATCAGCCAAGACCAGATTATCAACCACAGCCTCAAGAGCGGCAATTGCAGCAGGATGTGGTGGCGAATCAGCTTACTGAGCTTGAAGATAATGCCGGTTTTTCAGCGCCGAATATTCAGTTGAAAGACAAGACTCTGTACATGACGGGGACGCAGTCCAAGTATCGTTACAGCGAAGAAGGGGTTGAGCGTGCCAACATTATTCTGATGAACCACTTGCCAGAAGGGGTTGATACGCTGGCGGTGACAGAGACCCGGTATAATTTACCGCAGGTAACGACCAAGACAGATGTAAACAGCTTACGTGCACAGCTGGAAGGTTATCCACTGGGGTACGAACAAACGTTGCAACAGGAACGCCTTGAGCCTGTGTTGCCAGAAAATACTGAGCAAGGCTATCGTATTGATAACGATAGGCTAAATTTCACCCTTTCGCCGACGTTAACCCAGTCGGTAGGCGGTGCAGAATCATTCTACCTGTATCAGATTGGTTTGCTGGGCAGTGCCAGTTGGTGGGCGACAGATCATTTGTTAACCAGTGGCAGCGTGTTTGCTAACCTGGCGAACAACTACGGTAGATTCAACTACACGGCACCACCTCCAGATTCCCAACTGCCGCGGGTGCGTACGCATATTCGCGAATATGTTCAGAACAATGTGTATCTCAACGATCTTCAAGCCAACTATTTCCAATCTTTTGGTGATGGGATTTATGGTCAGGTGTATGGCGGGTATCTGGAAAGCATGTTCGGTGGTGTCGGTGCGGAAATGCTGTATCGACCGCTAGATACGGATTGGGCGGTAGGGGTTAATGCCAACTGGGTGAAGCAGCGTGACTGGGACAATATGATGCGTTTCGCTGATTACGATGCCGTTACCGGGCATATCACCGGTTACTGGAAGCCGCCTTTTGCTGAAAATGTGTTGCTTGCATTGAGCGTAGGCCAATACCTGGCTAAAGATAAAGGTGCAACCATCGATCTGTCTAAACGTTTTGACAGTGGGGTTGTGGCAGGCGTTTATGCGACGTTTACGGACGTTACTCGGGAAGAATACGGTGAGGGGTCATTTACCAAAGGGTTCTATATTTCGATCCCGCTGGATTTGATGACCAATGCGCCTTCCCGCAGTCGTGTTCAGGTCGGTTGGACACCACTCACGCGCGATGGTGGGCAAATGCTGAATCGTAAGTATCAACTGTATGGCATAACGTCCGATCGGGATGTTCGCTTCCGTTAACCGTCGGTCATTTCTCAATCTGGGGGATTGTTAATCCCCCAAGATCCATCTGTTTCATCAATTGCTTACTTTACCTATTCGTTCCACTCTGCAGACCAATTCAGTTGGCCCCGGCCTCAAACTGCAAACATAAAAATGGCGGCCCAGCGCTGGCCGCCCAAGACACAGGTATTGATCAGATAACAGCAAAGTACAGCAAACGTATTGCAGTAGACAGAACACAGGACTCAGCGCTCACTGGATCCAGCAACGCTGGCTCCAGTAAACATTACCCTTTCACTCCACCCGCGGTCAGCCCCCCGACCAGCCAGCGTTGTGCCAGCAGGAACACGGCGGTGATCGGAATAGCCGACAGCACCGCGGCAGCGGCAAAGTCACCCCACAGGTAGTTCTGCGGATTCAGATACTGCTGCATACCGACGGCCAGCGTATAGCTGTTCACATCACGCAGCAGCAAGGAAGCGACCGGCACTTCGGTGATCGCCGCAATAAATGACAGAATAAACACCACCGCCAGGATCGGCACTGAAAGCGGCAACAATACCAGACGGAATGCCTGCCACGGGGTTGCGCCATCCAACGCCGCCGCTTCTTCCAGCGAGTTATCGATGGTTTCGAAGTAACCCTTAATTGTCCAGACATGCAGCGCTATGCCGCCCATATAGGCAAAAATCACGCCGCCATGGGTATTCAGGCCGATAAACGGAATGTATTGCCCTAAGCGATCGAACAAGGCGTACAACGCCACCAAGGACAAAACGGCGGGGAACATCTGGAAAATCAGCATGCTTTTCAGCAGAGTGCTCTTGCCGCGGAAACGCATACGGGCAAAGGCGTAGGCACAGGTGGTAGAGAGCGTCACGATGCCCACGGCGGTGATCGCCGCCACTTTGACCGAGTTCCACAGCCATAACAGCACCGGGAAGGGGGGGGGAGTGACGCTGCCATCTGCATTGGTCACGTTCATACCGAGCGCCAAGCGCCAGTGATCCCAGGAGATCTGATCCGGGATCAGGCTGCCGGTAGCGAAGTTACCGGAACGCAGCGAGATCGCTATCACCATCAGCAATGGGAACATGATCAGGGCGATAAAGCTCAGCATCAGAATATGGGTGATCCACAGGCGTACGCGCTGGGATTTAGGTTGGACCATAGCCATTCTCGTTCTCCCTTAATCGAAATTCATTTTGCTGGCTTTCAGATTCAGGATCGCCAGTGCGCCTACCAACAGGAAGATCAACGTAGCAATGGCCGCAGCCAAGCCAAAGTCCTGCCCGCCGCCGCCTTCAAAGGCAATACGATAGGTGTAGCTCACCAACAGATCGGTATAGCCGGCTGGCGTGGTGGTGCCAATCATGTCCGGGCCGCCACGGGTTAGCAGTTGAATCAGCACAAAGTTGTTAAAGTTAAAGGCAAAGCTGGCGATCATCAGCGGCGTGAGCGGCTTGATCAGCAGCGGGAAAGTGATGCGGAAAAAGTTCTGCATCGGGCTGGCACCGTCCATCGCCGAAGCTTCGTACAAGTCGTCAGGGATAGCCTTCAGCAATCCCATGCACAGGATCATCATGTACGGATAACCCAGCCAGGTGTTGACGATCAGAATCATGCTCTTGGCGGTGATCGGATCGGTGAACCAGGCGGGTTTGATGCCAAACAGTGCGCTGAGCATCAGGTTGATCTCACCGAAGCTCTGGTTGAACAGGCCTTTGAAGATCAGGATCGAGATAAACGACGGTACGGCATAGGGCAGGATCAGCAACACGCGATAGACTGCTTTGCCTTTCAGCGCCTCCCACTGCACCACACAGGCCAGCACCATGCCAACCGCGACGGTGAGGATCACGGTCATCACCGAAAAAATAATGGTCCAGACGAAGATCGAGACGAAAGGTTTCTGAATACCTTCATCGTTCAGCACGCGCAGGAAGTTTTTCCAGCCGGTGGTGACGGTATAGCCTGGGCTGAGGGTATCTTTTGCCCAACTGCCATCGGCATTGATCGCCTGATAGAAACCGATTTCCGGGTTAGGGCGATACTGGATCTGGGTTTGGTTATCGGTCAGCGTTTTGCCGTCTTTATCCAGCGTATACAGAGGGCTGGTGCCGGAGAACTGGCGCAGGGAACTCATGCGCAGCTCACCACCGTCCGGGAGTTTTGCCACGATCAGGCTCAGCGCCTGGCGATTTTGGGTAATCACCCGTAGCGTAGCGCGTTCACTGGTGGGGGCTGCACTTTCCACGCTCAGTTTCAGCGTCTGCGGTTCACTACCATTCAAGCTGAACGGCTCAGAAACCAGTAACTGACCGCTATCGGGATGGGTTAACTGCATCAGCCATTGCTGGTTGGCGGTTGGATAGAGATCGAAGGTAAAGGTTTTGCCGGTCTGGAACTGGCGCTGCATCAGTACCGACTGGGCACGTTCAAAGGTTAACTGGTTAGTACTGCTGTAGTTGGTAAAGGCGATGGCGATAGTACAAATCAGCGGGAACAGGACAAACAGCCCCATCCCGGCGACGCCTGGGTACACATAGCGCCAGGCATAGGCACGGCGGTTGGCGAACACGTAAAGCCCGGCACTGACCAGCACCAGCGTCAGAATCGCAAACAGGTACTCTCCCTGTGCATACATCAACACAATCAGATAACAAGTTACCAAACTGAAAAAGCTGACGACCAGCCATTTCAGAATGTCACTTTGCCACCACTTCGATTTTTTTCGCGCGGGCAAACCGGCGTGAGCTAATTGCATAGGGCATTCCTTTCTGGGGTATTACAGCGGGATGCTGACTGCACCCCGCACAGCTAAGGCCAGGGGGGCACAGGGGCCCACCCATTGCCGGGTATTACTTGATGATACGAGCGTGTGCGTCTTCCAGCGCGGCTTTCACCGTCTGGCGCCCGGTGATGGCGTTGATCACGGCACTGCGCATTGCATACCAGAAGGTGCTCATCTGCGGGATGTTCGGCATGATTTCGCCGTTTTGCGCGTTCTTCATGGTGGCTGCAATTCTTGGATCTTTCGCCAGATGCTCCTGGAACGATTTCAGCGCCACGGCACCCAGTGGTTTGTCTTTGTTGACGTCAGCCAGGCCCTGATCGGTGATCAGATAGTTTTCCAGGAATTCGGTAGCCAGTTCTTTGTTCGGGCTGGCGGCGTTGATGCCTGCGGTCAGAACACCGACGAACGGTTTAGACGGTTTGCCTTGGAAGGTTGGCAGCAGAGTTACGCCATAATTGATTTTGCTTTGTTCGATATTTGACCAAGCCCATGGGCCGTTGATGGTCATGGCGGTCTGGCCTTTGTTGAACGCGCCTTCCGCAATCGAGTAATCGGTATCGGCGTTGATGTGCTTGTTCTTCACCAGATCGACGATGAACTGCAAGCCAGCCTGCGAACCCGCATTGGCTACGCCAACATCCTTGACGTTGTACTTGCCGTTTTCAAATTTAAAGGCATAACCGCCGTTGGCAGAGATGATTGGCCAGGTGAAGTAGGGTTCCTGCAGGTTCCACATGATGGCGCTCTTGCCTTTGGCGCGCAGCTCTTTATCCAGCGCTGGGATCTCTTCCCAGGTCTTAGGGGCGTCTTTGATGAGGTCTTTGTTATAAATCAGCGACAGGGCTTCAACCGCGATCGGATAACCAATCAGCTTGCCGTCAAAGCGAACCGCATCCCAGGTGAAGGGATAGATTTTTTCCTGGAAGGCTTTGGAAGGATGGATTTCTGCCAGCAGGCCAGACTGCGCGTAACCGCCAAAACGGTCGTGTGCCCAGAAGATGATGTCCGGGCCGTCACCGGTCGCAGCAACCTGCGGGAATTTTTCTTCCAGTTTATCTGGATGCTCAATGGTCACTTTAATGCCGGTGTCTTTCTCAAACTTTTTGCCGACTTCGGCCAGGCCGTTGTAGCCTTTATCACCGTTGATCCAGATAACCAGTTTGCCTTCTTCGATTTTGGCAAAGGCAGAAGAAGACAGCACCAGCGTGGTCAAGGCCGAAAGCGCCAGAATGCGTGCGCTTTTTTTCATTCTGAGATTCATAATTCCATCCTTCTGTGGGCACTGCGATAAGGAGAGCAATTTCGCGCTCATAGTGGGTCACAACCGGACACTTTCTCATCCTCCCCCCGTCTACGCCCCATGCCCGAGTAGTGTGATCCAGCTAACGTTGCGCCCTATTCTGTGGTGTCAGGCACAAAAAGGGGGGGCTATTTTTGCAAGGTAGATCACAGATTTGTCTTGTGCCGGGAACTCTGACCCGGAAGCGTAGTTCTCTCATCCTCCCATCTCCTCCCCCATGAAAAATCCTGTTACGGATGATTACCCCTTCTTGTCGTTACCTCACTATCAGCAACATTGTTTTTACCGCCATGTACAGCAGGAACCTGGATTTATGCCGTCAATGCGTACTGCCACTCACCCAACGTTGTACCGGATCCATCCGGCCAGTTTCCGTGATGGAAATGGTGATGGCGTTGGCGATGTACTTGGCATGATGGCGGCATTGCCTTACCTGAAGATGCTGGCCGTGGATGGCCTACTGCTACCGCAGGCGCTACCGCCAGAGACCGGTGCGCAAGTGGCTGGCCATGGGCTGGCGCTTTGGCACAGTGAAGGGCCCAACCGTATCTGCCGCAGTGCGGCCCCCGAGCAGCATTATGCTCGCGGGGTGTTGGCGCTGGAGGTGATGCCATTCAGCGTTGAAAAACTGGTGGCGGTGCTCAATAGCCACCGCCATCGGCTGGCGGAAAACGTCTGGAGTACGGGTGAGATCGATCAGCCGCGGGTGGTCAGCCACTGGGGACAAGGGGATTTGCGTTCTGCCCAGGCGTTTCTGACGCTGTTGGCGCTGCTGCCCGCGCCGATCTGCCTGTATCAGGGGGAAGAGCTTGGGTTACCGCACGCTGCCGATTTGCAAGAACCGCTGGGGGCGCAAACGCCAATGCCTTGGCACGAGGCCCCAGAGCAGGTGACTGCCGGTGAGATCCACTGGTATCAGCAGGTGGCTATCGAACACCGTGCGTTGGCGATCAGCCGCCAGCAGCACGACAACAACTCAACGTTACGTTATTGCCAGTCTCTGTTGGCTTTACGCCAGTTGCCGGTGATTCAGCACGGTGAACTGAATTCGGTCAGCCAGCGGGATGGCGTAATTCGTTTACTCATTACCCATCAGGATCAATGCCTTGAAGCGCTAATCAACCTGCAGCCCTATACTCAGCCGGCCGTGCCCTCTGAGGCAACGGTTCCTTTGGCCTGGCAACACGGTGCGCGGCAAGAGGGGCATCAATGGGTTTTGGCGGGTTTTGCATCTGCCATTTTTACACGAAATGTTAACTGCGAAAGCAGGGGAGTAACGCATGGCTAGCGTCACACTGCGCAGCGTTTATAAGGCCTTCGGTGAGGCCGTGATTTCCAGGGACGTCAATCTAACTATCGATGACGGTGAATTTGTGGTGTTTGTCGGCCCATCAGGCTGCGGTAAATCGACGCTACTGCGCATGATTGCCGGGCTTGAGGATATTACCTCCGGCGATCTGTTCATTGGTGAAAAACGCATGAACGACGTACCGCCTGCCGAACGCGGCATCGGTATGGTGTTCCAGTCGTATGCGCTGTATCCGCACCTGTCGGTGGCCGACAACATGTCGTTCGGCCTGAAATTGGCCGGGGCGAAAAAAGCGGAGATTACCCAGCGGGTCAATCAGGTTTCTGAGGTGCTGCAACTGGCACATTTGCTGGATCGGCGCCCGAAGGCCCTGTCCGGCGGCCAGCGTCAGCGGGTGGCGATCGGCCGTACTCTGGTGGCTGAACCGGATGTGTTCCTGCTCGATGAACCGCTTTCTAACCTGGATGCCGCGCTGCGTGTGCAGATGCGTATCGAGATCTCACGCCTGCACAAGCGCCTGCAGCGCACCATGATTTACGTTACCCACGATCAGGTCGAAGCGATGACGCTGGCCGACAAAATCGTGGTGCTGGATGCCGGGCGCGTGGCCCAGATCGGTAAGCCGTTGGAGCTGTATCACTACCCGGCCAACCGCTTTGTTGCCGGTTTTATCGGCTCGCCGAAGATGAACTTCCTGCCGGTTAAGGTCACCGCCGTTGAACACAATAACGTGCAGGTTGAGCTGCCGATGCCTAATCGCCAACTGGTGTGGTTACCGGTTGAATCTCAGGGGGTTGAGGTCGGGGCCAACCTGTCGCTGGGCATCCGCCCTGAACATCTGTTACCGAGTTCCGAATCGCCGGTAACGTTGATGGGCGAAGTGCAGGTGGTGGAGCAATTGGGCAACGAAACCCAGATTCATATTCAAATTCCAGAAATTCGTCAGAACCTGGTGTACCGCCAGAATGACGTAGTGCTGGTAGAAGAAGGTGCAACATTCGCTATCGGGTTGCCGCCTCATCGCTGCCATCTGTTCCGTGAGGACGGTACGGCGTGTCGCAGGCTGCATCAGGAACCGGGCGTTTGATCCCCAAAGTACTTGGAATTGCGGGTAGGCTGCAACTGAGCGAAGCCCGATGAGCTTACTTCAGTAAGTGATTCGGGTGAGTGAAGGCGGCCAACACCCCTGCAAATTCAAGTAAGAAGGGGAAATGCATGCATGCCGACAGGCAACTATAACAGGAGAATAATGATGACTACTCTGCGCAAACTTCCTTTGGCACTGGCTGTCGCCGCGGGAGTTTTATCTACGCAAGCAATGGCAGTGGATTTTCATGGTTACGCGCGTTCTGGTATCGGTTGGACCGGCAGCGGTGGTGCACAACAGTGTTTCCAGACAACGGGTGCACAAAGTAAGTACCGTCTTGGTAACGAATGTGAGACCTATGCTGAGTTGAAGCTGGGGCAGGAACTGTGGAAAGACGGTGATAAGAGCTTCTACCTGGACTCAAACGTTGCTTATAGCGTTGATCAAGCTAATGATTGGGAAGCCACCAATCCAGCCTTCCGTGAAATCAACGTCCAGGGTAAAAACCTGATTGCTGCATTGCCTGGTGCTAATATGTGGGCAGGTAAGCGTTTTTATCAACGTCATGACGTTCACATGATCGACTTCTACTACTGGGATATCTCTGGCCCAGGTGCAGGTCTGGAAAACGTCGATCTGGGCTTTGGTAAGCTGTCGTTTGCCGTGACGCGTAATACCGAAGCAGGTGGTTCTGCTGCCTTTGGTAACAGTACAACCCAGTGGTATATCAATGACAGCGGTCAGATCGCTTCTCGTCAGGTGGATAACCGTGCTGATGTGTACAACGATGTCTATGACGTGCGTTTAGCGGGAATGGAAACCAACCCAGGTGGTACGCTGGAGCTGGGCTTTGATTATGGTAATGCCAGCACCAGAGATGGTGTTGAACTGCAACCCGGTGCGTCGAAAAACGGCGTAATGGCTACGGCAGAACACACTCAGAGCATGCTCGGTGGTTTTAACAAGTTTGTCGTACAGTATGCGACCGACTCTATGACCTCATGGAATACGGGCCACAGCCAGGGTGCCAGCGTCAATAACGACGGCCATATGCTGCGCATTCTGGATCATGGTGCGGTGAAGTTGGCTGACGATTGGGAAATGATGTACGTCGGTATGTACCAGAACATCAATCTGGACAACAACAACGGCACCACCTGGTACACCGTGGGTATCCGCCCGATGTATAAGTGGACTCCAATCATGAGTACCCTGTTTGAAGCCGGTTATGACAACGTTAAGTCGCAAAGAACTGACGAGCGTAACAGACAATATAAACTGACCTTGGCCCAACAGTGGCAGGCTGGCGACAGCATCTGGTCACGCCCGGCACTGCGCGTTTTCGCCACCTATGCCAACTGGCATGAGAAGTGGGGCTATGACAACGGCGCTGCGGTCAATGGCGCTGGACGTGGTGACAACGATGAAGTGACCTTCGGGGCGCAATTCGAAGCCTGGTGGTAAGCAAACCCCGTAGCCGAACGTGAGTTCGGCTGCATTAACTCTGCGTTAATCTGTTTGGCTGACGCGCTCTTCTTGCCAGTTGCGCGTCAGTTTCTTCGCCTCTTGTCGAAAGGGCCATCACAATGAAAAAAAATCTACTCGCTTTTTATCTGTCACTGGCTTGCGCTTCCGCACTCCCGTTGATGGCGCACGCCACGGCGTTTAACGCGCAGGCGGATATCTCGGTTGCCCCGGCGATTTCTCACGAAACGCTGCAAAAGTTGCCTTGGAAACCGGTCGTACCGCCAGCCAGTGAAAGTTTCAAGATCACCGAAGCCAACCCGCAGGTTAGTCAAGGTGATGTTCAGGGTCAGGTAGCGGCATTTACGTTACCTGCAGATCGCGGTTCATTGGAAATCACCCTCAGCAGCCTGGTAAACGATCGCAGTGTGTTTGCACCGAGCGTGCTGGTTCTGGATGAGCAAATGCGACCTGCTGCTTTTTATCCCAGCAGTTATTTCCCTTATGAACGCGCTGGCGTGATGTCTAGCGATCGTTTGGAGGGCACGATGAAGCTGACGCCCGCTCTGGGGCAGAAGCAGATCTATGTGCTGGTGTACACCACCCGCCAGGATTTAGCCACCACGACTCAACTCTTGGATCCGGCCAAAGCCTACGCCATGGGGGTGGGGAATGCGGTTCCCGATATTCCAGACCCGATCGCCCGGCACAGCTCAACGGGTGAACTGCACCTGAAAGTGCGTTCAGAGCAAAATATGGGCAGCGTAATGATTGGCTTGCCGCTGACAAACTCGTCGGCACCTGCGCCAGTGGTGGTGGGTTCAACGGCTCCAGCACCGGCTGCGCCTGTCGCCGCCCCGGCACCTGCCGCTCCAGCAGAGCCGATGCTCAATGACACCGAAGCCTACTTTAATAACGCTATCAAACAGGCGGTGAAGGCGGGTGATATCGATAAGGCCTTAAAACTGATGAATGAGGCCGAAAAACTGGGTTCTACCACAGCAAGAAAAACGTTTATTGGCAGTGTGAAAGGCAAGGGGTAACACCCCATGCTGCCGATGCTGGCTTGATGATTGGTGCGCCTCCAGCGCACCCTTTTTCATCAGGGTCTGCATCATAGCTGCTGTTCAGTTTTATCCCCTTCGCTGTTCAAGTCGGTTTATGACCGACTTGTTGTTTTTGCCATCTGCAAGCAACTCGAATTATTTTGAGCAAATCTACTTTCCACCCGTTAAAAACTCTACTGATTTCACTGCGAATCAACCTGCCGCTTTCGGATTTCTGCGTTACAATGGCCTTCTGTTAACGATTTGTATGGTCAGGAACCGCCGTTTTGGCGTGGTTTCCGATATGGAGTAGAACAATGTCTGGCAATAGGGACTCCATCCTGCCGCCCATTGCGTGGTTGCCTGAAAATTCCCCGCTACCTGCTGCCATTAGCGATTGGCTAATGGAGCTGGGCTCCATGACCCGTCGTTTTGAGCGCTATTGCAACCTAGTGCAGGTGGAGCCCCAGCGCGAATGCTTTGTGACCCGCGCTCAACTGGGCGAAGAAGCCGAACATTTACCCTACAGTGAACGCTATTGGCTGCGTGAGATCCGGCTGCTGGGAGATGGTCAGCCCTGGCTCCTGGGGCGGACGGTGATCCCGCAGGAAACGCTGACCGGCCCGGATCAGGCGCTGGTCGATCTGGGCACTGTGCCGCTGGGCCGCTATCTGTTCAGCAGTAATACGTTAACCCGCGATTATATTAAGGTTGGCCAGCAGGGGGAATTATGGGCTCGGCGTTCCCGTTTGCGCCTGGCGGATAAACCACTGCTGCTGACGGAGCTATTTTTACCTGCCTCGCCATTGTATCTGGTGAAGGGTGTTTCAGCAGAATAAGGGGAGAAGAGGATCTTGGAAGGAAGCGTGACTCAAAGCAAATGGCAGGCCTATAGCCACCTGATGCGCATCGATAAGCCGATTGGCACGCTGCTGTTGCTATGGCCGACGCTGTGGGCATTGTGGCTGGCCGGGCAAGGGATACCGGCTTTGCCCGTATTGCTGGTGTTCGTTCTTGGCGTATTCCTGATGCGTGCAGCAGGCTGTGTGGTCAATGACTATGCCGATCGCGCCTTTGACGGGCACGTGAAACGCACCGCTGGCCGCCCGTTGCCCAGTGGCCGGGTCAGTGAAAGAGAAGCCAAAATTCTGTTTGTCGCGCTGGTGCTGATCTCCTTTGCCCTGGTGCTGACCTTGAATGCCATGACGATCTGGCTGTCGCTGGCGGCACTGGCTCTGGCTTGGGTCTATCCGTTTATGAAGCGCGTCACCAACCTGCCGCAGGTGGTGTTGGGGGCCGCATTCGGCTGGTCGATCCCGATGGCCTATGCCGCCGTCAGTGAGTCGCTGCCGCTGAGTTGCTGGTTACTGTTCCTGGCGAATATCTGCTGGACGGTGGCTTACGATACGCTCTATGCCATGGTGGATCGTGATGATGATGTGAAGATCGGTATTAAGTCCACCGCCGTGCTGTTTGGCCGCCATGACAAGCTGATTGTCGGGGTACTGCAGTTTGCCACGCTGTTGCTGATGCTGTGGGTCGGTTATCTTATGCAGCTTGGCGGTGCCTATTATTGGTCGCTGCTGCTGGCTGGTGCGCTGTTTATCCATCAGCAGAAGCAGATTGCCAGCCGCGAGCGCGATGCCTGCTTCAGTGCTTTCCTGAATAACAACTACGTTGGTTTAGTGCTGTTTATCGGCATTGCGCTGAGCTATCTCTGATGGCCTTACGGCCAATATGAAAAAGGCACCCGATTTGGGTGCCTTAGTGGGTTGAAGTCCGTGGTTACTCGCCTTCTCTTTCCACGTCTGCCGTTTCCGGCACGTCGTCAGTCTCTTCCGGCGTGCTGACGCTTTCTATCGTCAGCTTGATTTCTGGCGTGATCAGATCGCTCAACATGGTGTAAACCTCCATGGTGTGCTCGCGGATCGCGTCGCCAATATCGTTGATATAGCCTTCTTCCCGCAGCGTCGCCACCAGGGTAGAGAACACCGCCTTGTCGAAGAATTCCGGCGCGTTGATGCCGTGCAGCACCGACAGGCGCTGAGCCATGATGCGGCTCTCTTTCTCCAGAGCCCCGCGGTTGATGCTCGGGTTGGCACTGAGGATCGACATGGTAATGGCATAGCGCTGCAGGGTTTCACGGACACCGGCCGCCAGTAGTTGCAGCGGGCGGATACGCGCCGGGTTCAGCACCAGTTCGTCACCTTTGCTGCCAATCAACTGCTGGCGCGTCAGTTCGTCAATCAGCGGCTGCAGCACGTCCGGTAGCTGTTCTTTTTCATAGCGCAGGAACAGTTCGGCTTTCAGCATGGGGTAAATCAGGCTGACCTGGCGCAGCAACTCGCTGCGTGACACGTGACGGTGATGCATCACGATGGTGGCAATCAGCGAAGGCAATACCAGCATGTGATGGATGTTGTTGCGGTAATAGGTCATCAACACCGCCTGCTCACGCGGCAGGATGATGATGTCACCGATGCTGTCCTTCTCCACCTCGAACTTGTTCATGTTCAACGCGTGATCCAGCAACTGCTCCGGCGTTTGTATTGGCACGGTGGAATCTGGTGAGTAAGGCACATTGCGCATCAACTGCAGGTAGCAATCCAACTGCTCAATCAACTGTTCCCGGGTCAGCGAGCGCTGGCGCGAGGCCAATAACGCGGTAACACACAGGTTCATGGCGTTGGCCGCCGCCGCATTGTTGATACGCACCATGATCCGGGATGCCAGATCGTTGACGGCTGGCGTCAGCCAAGTTGGGCGCTGCGCTTCGATCGGATCGATAGATTCACGCCACTGCGGCACATGGTGATTGAGGTAAGAGGTCAATGACAGCGGTTCGCCAAAATTGACGTAGCCCTGGCCGAGGTTGCGCAGTTTGCGCAGGCCGCGCAGCATCTGCAACAGGCTCTCTTTCTCTTTGGTCGCCCCACGCAGCTCTTTGGCGTAGGTCCCGACTTCCATGACATGCTCATAACCGATGTACACTGGCACCAGAGTGATCGGGCGAGCGCCCCCACGTAGCATGGCCTGGATGGTCATCGACAGGGTGCCGGTTTTGGGTTCCAGCAAGCGCCCGGTGCGCGAACGGCCGCCCTCCACAAAGTATTCCACCGAATAGCCACGGGTGAAGAGCTCGCCGAGATATTCACGGAACACGGTGGAGTAGAGCTTGTTGCCCTTGAAGGTACGGCGGATAAAGAACGCCCCCAGACGGCGGAAGATCGGTCCGGCTGGCCAGAAGTTGAGGTTGATGCCTGCAGCGATATGCGGCGGCACCAGCCCCTGATGGTAGAGCACATAAGACAGCAACAGGTAGTCCATGTGGCTGCGGTGGCAGGGTACGTAGACGATCTCGTGGCCGTCCTGTGCCAGTTGGCGCACTCGCTCGGCTTTAGTGACGTTGATGCCTTGATACAGCCGGTTCCAGGTCCAGCTCAGCACGCGATCGGAAAGGCGCACGGCCTCATAGGAGAAATCGGCTGCAATCTCTTCCATCAGGGCGATCGCATTTTGCTGGGCTTTCTCGTGAGAGATCTTTTTACTGCGCGCTTCGTCTTCGACCGCTTTCTCAATCGCCTTGGAGGCCAGCAATTTGTTGAACAGATCCTGCCGGGCTGGCAGGCTTGGCCCCACGGCGGCCAAACGCTGGCGTGAGAAGTGCATCCGCGCCACGCGAGCCAGCTTTTGCGCGATGGTTTTATCGGTACCGTGCTCGGTGGCCATCCGCCGCAGGGAAACGGTATTGGAGAAGCGGACAAAACTGTCACGCCCTAACCACAGGATGGCGAAGAATTTCTGTACGCCGTTTAGCAGGCGCAGATGCGGTGTTCCATGCCCTTCACGCCCGGGTGAGCGGCCAAACATCACCGATACCGGGAGCATCTGAATGTCGAGATCCGGGTTGCTGCGGTGCAGATCCAGATAGTCGTGGAACAGTTTTACCGATTCTTCTTTTGGCGTGTAATAGCGGAATACGCGCGGGCCTTCATGAATAAACACGTGGCTTGGCAGAACGGTGCCGTCGATCTCCAGCGAGTTAAGGGGATCGGGCAGATCCTGCGCCAGGCACTGGGTGCGCAAGGTGAGCAAATCTGCCTTGGAATTGTAAGGTAGAACATACAAAATTGGTCGTGAGGGATCCAACCCTAACTCCGTGACCGGATCTGAAGGGATAACCTTGCTTCTTACCAACATTTTCAGTGGTAAATTCAATAATTTATAATATATTTTACGCCAACCTAACATAACAACATAAAGCCTCTTGTTAGCAATGCGCCGCAAGCATACCAGAAACCGGGTAGCAGATCTGTGGCGTTGGGATTTCCCGAGGCGCGGGGACCTCTGGAAACATATAGTTAAATTATACCCTATGGATTGCAAGTTGCCGCTTGGCTGCGGCTTGAAAGACTATGGGTATATTACCTTTGAGAAAGGTGTCTTTTATATGGCAAATAAAGCAACCGGCCTGGCACGTATTATCAAGGCGGCAGGCTATTCATACAAAGGTTTAACTGCGGCCTGGCAGAACGAAGCCGCATTCCGCCAGGAATCAGTCGCGGCCGTGGTGGCCATCATACTGGCGATTTGGCTGGATGTGGGTGCGATAGCGCGCATTTTATTGATCGGTTCGGTCCTGCTGGTGATGATTATCGAACTCCTCAACAGCGCCATTGAGGCCCTCGTCGATCGAGTGGGAACGGATTACCATGAACTCTCGGGCCGGGCAAAAGACATGGGTTCGGCGGCGGTCTCACTGACGATTGTGCTGGCGCTGCTCGTCTGGGGCTCGGTGCTTTGGCAGCATTTCAGTTGAAAAGGGGCATAATGTTGCGAACTGCTTCGCTAATCCCTGATTTTTATTTATTCTTCGGTTCCCAATCCCGGCTTACCTGTATATACTCACAGCAAGACTGTATAAACAAACAGGGGGCGGAATGAAAGCACTAACTACCAGACAGCAAGAGGTCTACGACCTGATTCGCGATCATATTGCGCAAACGGGCATGCCACCAACACGTGCCGAGATCGCCATGCGTCTGGGATTTCGTTCGCCTAATGCTGCAGAAGAGCATTTGAAAGCGCTGGCCCGCAAAGGGGTGATCGAGATTGTCTCCGGTGCTTCGCGCGGTATCCGCTTGCTGATGGAAGATGAAGAAGGGTTACCTCTGATCGGCCGCGTGGCCGCCGGTGAACCTTTGCTGGCCGAGCAACATATTGAAGGGCACTACAAGGTCGATCCCTCCTTGTTCAAGCCTAACGCTGATTTTCTGCTGCGTGTTAACGGCATGTCGATGCGTGATATCGGTATTCTTGACGGCGATCTGCTGGCGGTGCATAAAACCCAGGACGTGCGTAACGGCCAGGTCGTGGTGGCACGTATCGAAGATGAAGTCACGGTCAAACGCCTGAAAAAGCACGGTAACGTGGTTGAGCTGCTGCCGGAAAACAGCGATTTCCAGCCGATCGTGGTCGATCTGCGCCAACAGAATTTCACCATTGAAGGTTTAGCCGTGGGCGTGATCCGCAACGGTGACTGGATCTAAACGTTATTGTTCTGATTGATACTCTATATACCCAAAATAATTCAAGTTGCTTGTAGGCGGCAACTGAATGAATCCCCAGGAGCTTACTCAAGTAAGTGACTGGGGTGAGTGAAGGCAGTCAACACCCAAGCAACTTGAAGTATGAAGGGTATATCTACATCGCTCCAGCTCTGGGGCGATATCTTTTCTAAACGCCCATCACCGCACGGCTACGGGAACATTTCACTATGCGCCTGATCTCTGCTTTTACCAGCGATACCGATAAAGCCTTGTGGCGCCTGGCGTTGCCGATGATCTTCTCCAATATCACCGTTCCCTTGCTTGGCCTGGTGGATACTGCCGTTATCGGCCATCTTGATAGCCCGACCTATCTCGGCGGGGTAGCCGTGGGCTCCATGGCAACCAGTTTCCTGTTCATGATGTTGCTGTTCCTGCGTATGAGCACCACCGGGCTGGCTGCGCAGGCGCTGGGCGCTCAGGATCCGCAACGGCTGGCCAAGGCCTTGATGCAACCGCTGTTGCTGGCGCTGGTGGCCGGATTGGTGATTGTGCTGCTGCGTGAGCCATTGATCACATTGGCGTTGCAGATTGTCGGGGGCGACAAGGCCGTCTTGGCGCAGGCGCGGTTGTTTTTGGAGATCCGCTGGCTGAGTGCACCGGCGGCACTGGCTAACATGGTGCTGCTTGGCTGGTTATTGGGCGTGCAGTATGTGCGGGCCCCGGTGATTTTGCTGATCGTCGGTAACCTGCTGAATATTGTGCTGGATATCTGGCTGGTGATGGGATTGGGCTGGAATGTGCAGGGCGCGGCGGCAGCCACGGCGGTTGCCGAGTATGTCACGCTGGTGCTGGGCCTGTGGCTATCGTGGCGGGTGCTGAGAATACGCGGGATTTCGCTGGCGATGTTGCGTCGGGCCTGGTGCGGTAATCTGCGCCGTTTGCTGGCGCTTAATCGCGACATTATGCTGCGTTCGTTATTACTGCAGCTGTGTTTTGCCTCGTTAACCATTCTTGGTGCGCGTATGGGCAGTGAAGTGGTGGCGGTTAACGCGGTGCTGATGAATCTGCTGACCTTCACCGCTTACGCGCTGGATGGTTTTGCCTATGCTGTCGAGGCGCATTCTGGCCATGCTTATGGCGCACGGGACGATCGCCAACTGCATAACGTATGGCGTGCGGCTTGCAGGCAAGCTTGCCTGGTGGCGCTCGCTTTTGCCGTGGTTTATGGGGTGAGCGGGCAGCAGATTGTGGCGGCCTTAACCTCGCTGCCGGAGCTGCGTGCGCTGGCAAACCAATACCTGCCCTGGCAAGTGGTGCTGCCGTTGGTGGGCGTGTGGTGTTATCTGCTGGACGGCATGTTTATTGGTGCGACTCGTGGGGCAGAAATGCGTAACAGTATGGCAGTGGCCGCCGCCGGTTATGGGCTGACGTTATTCACCTTGCCGATGCTGGGTAATCACGGCTTATGGTTGGCTCTGATGGTGTTTTTGGCCTTGCGTGGAGTGGCATTAGGGTGGATCTGGCACAGCCACCGCCTGCGGGGGACCTGGTTCCCATCAAGCCATAACGTTTGAGAGCGGGGGAACGTGGCACTAGGGGGCAGCATGGTTACCGCACTTATTTCTTCTTGATTGCGATACTGTGGTCATGATCGCAATCGTGCTTATTTTCGCAGGCTTCTACCTCAACGCAGGCCGAACACAGGCCATGGGCTTCAACCACGCTATGGCGCAGCGCAAATCCTGATTCGGTTGCCAGTTTCTGCAGCGTTTCTTCCACACCTTCCGTTGTGCGCTCGGTCACTTGCCCACAGCGATCGCAAATAAACAGCGCAGAGGTGTGCATGGGCTGTTCAAAGTGATGGCATAGCACATAGCTGTTGGCCGATTCGACACGGTGGATAAAACCTTGCTCCAGCAAAAAATCCAACGCTCGGTATACCGTGGGCGGCTTAGCCTGAGGTTCGGCGACGCGCAGCAGATCGAGCAGATCGTAAGCGCTGATGGCACCGGGTTGCTCTGCCATCAGGCGTAACACTTCCAGCCGTTGCGGGGTGAGTCGCACGTTGCGTTGCTGACAGATCTGTTCAGCCTGCGCGAGCAGCTTTTGCTGGTTGGTTGAGTTCATGGCAAATATCCCGGTACGCAAAGAAGCTGATTTTAACATGTTTCAGCAGAATCGCCGAGGGTTGTGCCATTTATCCACATAATGCGGTGCTAATCGACAAGCCTAGGGTTGAAGCGAAGATTTAAAATGAGAAACCGCTCACGATTTCTTGCCGTTCTGTTCGAGCAGGTGCGTACTGGGGTAGGTTTTGGCACGTGGTAGCGGTATAACGCGCAGCTGGAACGCTTTTATCGGGAGCTTTAACATGACAGAAAGAGAAAAATTGCTGCGTGGCGAGATCTATAACAGCCGTGATGAAGAGCTGATTGCCCTGTATCACCGGGCGCGCGGCCTGACCAAACGGCTGGCGGCCCTGGACTCCCATCAGGCTGAAGAGAAGAAAAACCTGTTGCGTGAACTGTTTGCTGCCTGGGGGGATGAAAGCTGGATCGAATTGCCGTTCTGGTGTGACTATGGCCAGCATATCAGCATCGGTAAAAACTGCTTTATCAACGTTAATGCGGTATTTCTCGACTGCAACACCATTACCATTGGTGATAACACGCTGATCGGCCCGAATGTGCAAATCTACACGCCAAGCCATCCGCTTAAGGCCAGCGAGCGCTTTAGCGGTAATCCTGCTTTTCCGTTTAAAACCTCGGCCAAGCCGGTGACGATCGGCAGCAACGTCTGGATCGGCGGGAACGTGGTGATCCTGCCGGGTGTGACCATTGGCGATGGCACCACCATTGGCGCAGGTAGCGTGGTCACCGGAGATATTCCGGCCAACGTATTGGCGCTGGGGCAACCGTGCCGGGTGATCCGCGCACTGGAATAGCGGCTTCAGCTTGCCAACGCTTGCCGCAACTGGGTGGCAAGCGCGTTCATCTGTTGGGGAGGATTATGGCCAATCAGCATAAAGCTATGGCTGTTATCAGACCAGTACACCAGATTCATCCCCATACGCCGTTCACTTTCAACTGCTGCTTCACCAGGTTGCTGAATGATACATAAGGCCAGCGGCCCATATTGCTCATCAAGATAGGTTAGCTGCGCGATGCGCTCGCCGTCGTAAGCCAGTATTCGCGCATTTTTCAGCGTTGCTCCCGTTAATACCAACTGCTGCGGCAGCAAAGTGATACTGAGCTGCTCGCCAGCATGTTGCAGTTGAGCGGCCAGTTCTTGCGGGGAAGGGGGATTACCAGCCAGCGTTTCTGGCGTATACAGCGCCATATACTGTGCCACCAGGCTGCGCCAGTTCTCTTCCGGCTGGTTGAGTTGCAGGAAGAGACGATCGCCTGCTACCCCCAACGCCAGGAAGCCAATGGCTGCTGCCATCAGCCTGCGGCGGGTGATCCTGGGTGGGGCAGGCCGTAAGAGCGTTTGCAGACCCGCCTGTAGCCGTTGCACCGGCGCTTCGTCGAGCAGTGGCTGGAAAGCGGTTTTGAACGGCAGGTTGCTGCCAGCCAGAAAGGCCAGGCGAGCCGCCAGTTCTGGATCTCTGGTGAGGCGTTGCTCCAGATCATGTCGCTGTGAGTGCTCCAGTTGATCATCCAGATAAGCGACCAGCAGTTCGTCAACATCGTGATGAGCGCTCATGATTTTTCTCCTGTCGACCGCGCCGGTATGTCCTGCAAGGCACTGTCGTTCGCCAGCCTCAGGCGGGCGGCAGCCAGGCGGCTCATGATGGTGCCGATCGGCACACCAAGCACCTCGGCCGCCTCCCGGTAGGACAGCTCCTCCACGTACACCAGAAAGAGCGCATTACGCTGCACTTCCGGTAGCCGGTTCACGCGCTGCATCACCTGATTGGCCCAGATAGGATCGTCGTTGCTCGCTGAGTCAGCAAGTTCCTCTGCGTCAACAAAGCCTTGCCCCTGACGAATATGCTGCGCCCGAACTTCATTGAGCCAGACAGAGTGCAGGATAGAGAACAGCCAGCGATCCATACGCGTACCCGCGCTAAACTGTGCGGCACGTTCGAGCGCCCGCACGCAGGTGGCCTGAACCAAATCGTCGGCAATATCCCGCCGATGGCAAAGCACCAGGCCATAGCGCCACAGGCGGGAAAGATATTGCCCGATCTCGTTGCGAATCGCGTCGTTGCTGATAGCTGCCTCCGAGGTGCAACCTCATGACTCAGGATGATGATCGATAGCCGCGGCCAGATCGCGATACTCTTCACATCCGGTTCCGCACAGTGATTTGATTACCGTCAACTGCTGTTTGGCCAGGTCCGGACGGCCTTTGATCATGTAGGCTTCACCCAGATATTCGCGGACTTTTGGGTAGTTCGGATCCAGTGCCACTGATTTTAAATAATAGCTGATGCCCTCATCGGTGCGGCCGAGTTTACGGGTGGCATAGCCGCGATAATTCAGCGCTACGGCGGTGTTGGGATCTTGTAGCGTGTTGAGAACGTCCAATGCTTCCTGATAGCGGCCACTTTTTGCCAGCGCATAAGCGTAGTTAGCCCGGTCGCTGTCGCTGAGCATGCTGCTCTTTTCTACCGTGCAGGTTTTGGTTTTACTGTCGTAGATTTGGCCTTTCGGGCAGGTTGGCGTGCTCTGGCTATTGTCCCCCATGGCATGGGTAAAACCAGAAAACAACAGGGTGCTGGCGATGGCGGGTAGCAACAGGTTTTTGATGAAACGGTTCATGGTGTGTTCCTCGGTGGGATAAGGCGTTCTGTGTTACGCCATTGAGTAGAGAACACTTGTGAACGCCGATTTATTCATTTCTTTTTAGGCAGTTTTCCCAAGACCGCCGATTGCCGTTATAATAGCCGTTTGCGACACTGGCACAGACCGCCGGTTGTTGAACTCCAGACATTTCAGGTAGCCAGTAACTCAGCATGACGACAGATAACCACGCCTCTCAATACGCCGCCAATCGCTTCTCCATCGCGCCAATGCTCGATGGAGTTGATATACTAAATAAAACAATGAATTAAAATTTTATGGGGTGCTATTGGTGACCTGGCTCCCCGCGCCGAGTCATGAATTGACCTGTCTAAATTCTTCCCTTGCTGCCGCTCGCCGCTGATCTAGATAATCAGCCAGGTCTTTTACATTCACCAAACGCGGAGCTTTGTTAGAGTCCGCAGCCCTGAAGCTTGGGATTGGTAATTTGCCTGCAATGGCACGCTTGTTTGCCAGTTCTGGCGAGATGCCCAGGTATTTCTCAGCAATTTTCGCAAGAGGAATATCAGAGGTTTCAAATTCAGCCATCAGTAAAAACATAGTGTTCATCATGTAGACCTCTTACAAAAAATAGGCATAAAAAACCCCGGCACATAGCCAGGGTCATGTTTGATATGGGTAGTTAAGGGGAGTTATCTCAGCTTGCTTAGAGCGTTGGCTTGGTAGGTTCTACCGACGCGCAGCACGGTATCCATCAAGTCTCCGACCTCTCGCGCTGATACCGGGTCGATAATTAGTAGGTCTTTGTGTATCTGACTCCATGCTGTTTCGATAGCAGCAAAGCAGCCGATAAAGCGTTTGGTGTCGATCGCTGGTGGAGCAATACGTTTTCTTGCTGGCCTACGCGCTATCGCTTCCTGAAGTAACCGTTTCTCACATTCAATGAAATAGCGCCGGACCTGCCGCCCCTTATCATTACGTTCAACCATCGCAAGTTCTTTGGCGGTATCTAATGTGAGGTGATACTCTTTGCGATTGCTACCACCGCGCCCAGATGTTTGCTTTCCAAAATTGGAAAGCAAAATAAAGTCATGATTTTCAACGAAACCATATTCTTCAAGACGCGCTGTAATCCACGCAGCAAACACTTTCCCTACACCTAAAAATTTGTGCAGATCACGAGCGTTGCAAAGCAGGGTGGTTTCGTTACTGATGTCACCATTAAATACGGGGATGAGTTGGTTATTCACGGCCGAACTCCTTGTGTGATTTTGGAGTCACCACCGTCAGGTGCAAATCGTTGGGTGGTGAGACGTACAAGGTTTGCACTACCGGTCACACAAGAACCCGGCCAGCCTTGCGGCTGCCCTGCACGCCCCACCATTGATGCGAAGATGTGGCAATACTTTGCGCATAAAAAAACCGCTAGGCGCGGTCGTGCGCTTGTGTGATATCCGGGGTGCAAATCCCGACAACTAATGAGTAGTTGCCAGCGGATGATAGCCCGAAAAACTACACTCTTGCCAGAAAATTTAGCCATTGCCATATAAAACCCCGCTAATACATTGAAAGTTAACAACAAGCTTCCATGCGAGGATGCGCACTGTTTGAGTGTTGTTGGTGATTAACAAACAAGCAAATAGAAGCTAGCGATCAATTACGTGTTATCGATCGGTTTTACAGATCAATGTTGATAATTGATTAATTCTTCTAATGAAGGGAAATATTAATAATACAGCGTGGTTTTTGATGGCTTTTCCTGAAAATCCATTTAAAAATAAATACATAAGATCACCGTATAATCAAATACATAAATAGCTGCCTTTTTAGTGAAAGGCAACGTTTTGATTTCCCGGTGTTTTTATAAAATGGTGAAATGTGTTCTTTTATATTTTTTGTAAAAATAGGCAAAGTAGTCCCTTTGCTTCTGAGTATTACTATATAGTGCTTTTTACTTTTTTATGTGACGTAGATCACTGTTGTTTTTTAGTTGCGATTGTTAACGATTTTCCGTGGCCGATTATCAGCCACGATTATAAAAAAGCGCATGAAAGCTGGATTTTCGTGGCCGATTATCAGCCACTAATTTTCAATTTTTTTTAAAATTTTTTTTATGAAACCAGGTAAAGCCGCCATCGAACTCAAGATGGTGGATGAGATTAACCGCCTTTTGCGTGAGCAAGGGCGTAGTAAGTTGTGGCTGGCCGATGAGATAGGCTTGGACTACGGAAAGGTTAAGCGCGTACTCAGTAAGACGGACAGCCAGCAGCTATCGCTGACAGTTGCAAACGATATGCTGTCAGCGCTTGGCACGAATTTAGCTGACGCAATAACAGGAGGGGTAATTAGCTCGTTGAGGCATGAACTCGACAGATACGGTAATGCGGCATGATGATGCTGTGGCTGATAGTTGGCCGCAGCTATAACAATTCCTGGTCTTGCTCCCAGGCACTCATCAAACGCTGATAGATGGCTGAAACATATTGCGCCTGGTGAATGGCATCAGCTAGAGCATTATGCCGGTCACCGTCGAACGGCAAATCGCGCTTAGGGTCAAAACCTATCTGCCTGCCTAGCATTACCATTGTGCGAACATCCAGATCATTGAACCAGTTCCAGAACGGCAACATGCCGCAGCGGTCATACGCTCCACGCAGGATCACGTTATCGAAAGCGGCACCGTTTCCCCATACCTTTAGATATTTTTGCTGTTCACAACTAAAGGTAACAAAATCGGAAAGGGTCAATAGGGCATCGCCAATTGGGATAGCCTGATCGCTTGTGATTGCTGCGCGAGCCTCAGTGCTCTGCATAAGCCACCAGTTAATAGCATCCCCGCTCGGAACGGCACCTGCTTCCAGTTCGCTGGAGAGATTTACCGCAGTATAGAACTGCTGGCCTAACTTGCCGGTGGCTGGTTCAAAGAATACAGCACCTATCGCCACGATTGGCGCGTTGGGCTTATTGCCCATTGTTTCCAGGTCAATCATTAAATTATTCATCGGTCACTCCTTTGGGTGCTGCTGGTAGCGGTTGCCAGTGGGTTACTCTTGGCTCGCCGTCAGTGTTGACGGTATTAGGGCCAATGCGGAATGTGCTACCCGTATATTCAGCATCTTTCATGATGTTAGGCACCACATCGCTGTTGAAATCTATATAGACCAATAGGCGTTCACCCTTGGATGGTATTCTCTCACTGCACTTAATCCACCCATCCGGCAACGTGTAACCACTGCTTACAGGTTCCACTTGTTCGGAATTACCGGGCAATTGGAGAGCGGCGCGAATCACGTTAACGGATTGGCAGGCACCGCGATCATCGCCATTGCAACGAGCGATAAAGTCATCAATCCAATCTAAAGCAGCCGCTACATCATCCGGCACCGCTGGCGCAGGCGGGGCGGTGTATGTAATATCTGGATGTGACATTCTCGCATCGATAGCGGCATCAAATTCATCACCCTCCAAATCTGTTAACTCATCCCAGCTAACCAGGCCGGGTTCATTGTCAGCGCCAAATGCGTCTTTATCTCTCAGATATTGATACCGCGCATAGTCGCGAATAACAGCCACAGACACACCCCGCGCCTCCCTTGCTGCCAGTAGCTCGCTAAGCCACCCGGCAAGCTGTTTATGCTGATCACCGCAAGATCCGGTCATTGGCCCGGCGATGTATGTTTTGTGCATATCACTCCCCCTCGACCTTAGCGGCACGGTCTAAACGCTCAATCTCTGCCAGAATAAGTGCGCCAGCCTTAACCAGGTCGCGGCGAGGATTGGTTGGTTTCCACCATCTAACATCCCACGGCCAGAAATCAGGCCAGTCTGACTCGTTGTAAAGAGGGCCGAACGGACATGCGCCGGCCTGCAATGCATAGCTGGCAGCAGCAATGGCTAATTCGCCGTCTTCATGTTCATCATCATGCTCAGGTGTCCAGCCCTCAGCGCTGATCTGACGCTGACGTTCTGCCATCACATCAGCTAACGCTGGCTGCTGTAGTCGCTGCTCAAGATCTGCCGTCCGCTGGGCTACATCTTCAACACCGTGAGCATACCAATACAGGTTGCTCCACTCTGGAGACTCGCCCATTACTGCGCGGTACATTGCATTTAGCGCAGCTTCGGTGTTATCTCGCTCGGCTATAAGCTTCGTTTCACTGGCTTCCAGTTCTTTATTGCGGGCCTCAAGCGCTAAAATCTCATTACCGTCTGCAATAGTTTGCCGCTGACAGCGTTCACTCTCAGATTCAGCCAGTCCGTGGAAATACCACATCTGTTTTTCGTAATACGCAGACTGTTCCTTTTCAACTGCCAAGGCAGCAATCAGTTGAAGCACAGCAGCAGGATTTGCAGCGGCGATGAATGCCGCATCCTCTTCTTTCCAGATGCCGCAACGAGGACCACCCCACCAAACAACAGCTTCCGCATCAAGTTCACAGTCGCTGTTATCAATGCCGTAGTTACCGCCCTCCATATCTGGCTTTTCGTGGATATACCACGGCCCCGGAGTAGCAGCCAAAGCTGCCGCTTTCAGTTTGCTGTAGTCGTTCATCAGCCCCTCCACTCATCAACTTCGGCATCGATCATGTCGTCGATCTCATCGTTATCAGCTTCTTCGTTGAGATAATCACGGGCCTCTTTTTCATATTCAGCGCGGCGGGGTGGTTCGTTGAACCACTCTGAAAACTCAGGCGTCCATCCAGTAGTGCCGTAATCAACCTGGGCGTTTCTTTCAGCCATTTCCCGAACCATACAGCCAGCGGTAATGAGTGCGCACTGGCGTATGTATCCTTTCAGGTGATGCTTGCGCCAAACGGGGGATACTTTCGAATCACAGATAGGTTTGAATCTAACTTTCCAACGGCGGATACAGCGGCCTATTAATGTTTTTTTCATACTGCCTCCAGTTGATAGACAAAGAACTTATCCATAGTGGCCTTAACCATGCAGCGGCGGTCATACTGCTGAATACCCCAGACGATGGCGTATAGGCACCAGACAAAGCCAGATGTGACTTTTCGGCAGTTATCTTCCCAAAAGTCGGCTAGGTCGATGTGCTCTGAGCTGAAATCGTTGTATGCAACAGCGGCTTCAAACTCGTTATATGAGCCACTTTTCAGGTCGTTGATCTCTTTCAGCACATCGGCTTTGATTTCTTCAGTTATGCCGTCGCCATCTTCGATATTTTCAAGCCAATCGTTGTAATACTCCTGGGCGCGGGCCTCAAAAGCATCTGAAGACCACTCGGTATAGATATCACTGGGGTGGCCTGACCCCATTTCCAGCTTTTCAGACCAATAGCTAATATTGATAAGTGGATCATCGCCGTGGCGCTGGTAGTCACGATGATCCATGCGGAAGAAGCTGAACATGTCGTGCAGGCGGCGGAAAACGTAGGTTCCCATATCACCGCCAATGCACAAATGGCCGGGCCAGGTAGTCAGGGTAAAGTGATAGCAACTGCTACCACGCCGTGAAAAATGCAGATGACGAAATACGCCGTTGTCGTTCTCTACTAACATTGAATGATCACGGGTATCGCGCTTGAAGCGTTCAAGGGTATTTTCTTTTTTCATTCCCGGCCCTCCGTAGGCTCTTCATCTTCATCGGTGGCACCAAGTACCCACACCAGCACCCAGGCAACCAAAAGCGCCAACACTCCCCAGCAGTAGCTATCAATATTTCGAATTGCATCCCACATGGTTCACCTCGCTAATCGCGTTGTAATCATTATTGGTAAGCAGTTGCCAATTCTTGCCGCCGTCCTGGGACAGCAAGCGCCAACGCTTATTAACGCGAAAGGTTAGAGAGCCTTTCACTTTGGTTCGGCGTGGGATTAATCGACGGCTGCTGAATTGGGTTAGGATGTGAAGCGCCTTTGCTGTTATCCACAAAGGCGCATTATTAAAGTTAACTTTGCTCATCGCTGGTAGCCTTCATTTCGATAGCTGAACAGATTGCAGAACGCAGTGTTCTAATATTCCCCCAACTGTCACAGGGGATGCTTTCTACCAGCGAAATAAAGTCTCCCATATAGATTATTGGGCTTTCTGGGTCGCCCATTGTTTCAGCCGATACGTCGCGCATCCGCTCATACATTGAGTCGGGAACTTCATTATCAAACTTGTCATTTAGCCAAGAGCGTAACTCTTGATCTTCCTGATATTTAGTCATCAGGCTTTTGGCCTTATAGACAATATCTGTTGGCACAACAACGGCTTCAGGGTGTTCGAAAGAGTCAGCCGCCCAGGTGTGAGCAAACTTTGATTCATGGAACAGAAATTCATCTTTATCGCCAAATGCCGCTGCTGCGCATGCCCACACCTGAACACCACTTTTGCTAATAATGTCGGCTTTCAGCAAAGGAAGTTGTTCATCATCCGTTTGTTCCGGTTCATTTGTAGGAGCTGCGGTGGTAGTAGTGGCAGGCTGCGTTTCTTGGCGATAATCACTGATGATCTGCATTACTTCATCTTTGACGCCTTTAGTCAGCATGAGCATGTCACTCTCACCCTGGACGATTGGAACAGCATCAAAAAGGAGTTCCAGCATACGGCGGGCTTTCTTCGCGCTGAATTGTGGCTGAGCCATGCTCTTTGTAACTTTTTTCTTTCCTGCGTCCTCTGCTTTTTTCATCAAACGCGCAGCTTCACGGTCAGCATAAACGCCGTGCTCACGATGTATTCCGATCGCAATTGCATAGTTCATTGAGCCAGCACGAACAAGGCTCTTAATATAACCAGAACACTCGGCTAATTGGATGTGCTGAATAATATCCGATTCTGACCGTTTAACCTTTTTAGCGATTTCGCTATGAGTCCATCCCTGATTTAATAAACGTTGATAAGCAGCGGCGCGTTCAAGAGGAGTTAGTGCCAACCCTTGAGAGCTGGTAACCATAAACGCTATCTTATCAGCTTCAGTACCAACAAAATCCTTACACTCAAGGCGCAGTATTTCACACCCTGCCTCAGTAGCTGCAAGCGCACCATAATAGCGGTGGTGACCATCGATAACCTTTACGCCATGCTCTGTAACTTCCACTGCCAGGGGGGGGATATATTCACCTGCAATGAAAGCATCGCGAAATTCCTCAACGTGAGGCTGATTTAATTCACGAACGTTATAGCCTTCTTCTGCGTAAATCTCAGATAATGGAACGAGGAAGGTTTTACGCGTGGTTATATCTGAGCCCGTGCTTTCTTTTGAGTTGTAATATTGACTTAAGCTTGCCATTTTTCACCCTTTTTAATTAATTGGTAATTAATGAATTGTGGAAAGTGCTTCACGATGCGCCACATTGCTGCGGCGCATAAGACAGCACTTTATTCAGTGGTTAATACTTAGATACGACCTTCAAAAACCGGCACATCTGGTAACTGGCTTTGCAAATCAACAAGAATTTCATTGTATGCATGCTCAATGATTTTCTTCGGTTCAATCAGCTCGTACCAGAGAGCGAGCTTTCCTTCGCGAAGGCGATAACGGAACCGCGCATCGATCTGGTAAGGCGTGCCGTTGTGGAAGGGGGAGATCGCCAGGCTGATTTTTTCCGGTAGTTGAGTGTTACCGCTACCGGTTTTTTCGTTGCTGAAGGCCATCTGGTAAGTACCGTCATTCAGTCGGGTTACCGATTTAAACTCAGATGTGCGCGTTTCCTGGAAGGCTAGCACCATTGTTAACAGGTCGGTGCCAGATATATTATTGGAGTCAGAAACAGGGGCAATGCTTTTAATGTTCTGCTCAATAAATTCCGCGAACTCGATCTGATCCATCCCTTTCTTATCACGACCAATAAAGGCTTTCCACTCTTCAGATAGTGGGCAATCATACGTAACAGTATGCGTGTTTTTGAACGGGCTTTTACTATCCAAATGGTAATCCAGCACACCGCGAAAACGCGTATTTTCGGTGTCTGCAAAAATAACGCTGCGGTCATCTTTGAAGCGTACAACATAGGCGATCAAGGAAGAGGCAGATGTAACCAGTACGTTCTGTTTAATCTGCTCTTTATCAACCATGTAATCTTCAAGTGATTCTACTTCGTAGCCGCGTGGCACAACTGCGTAAGGAATATCAGTTTTAACCAGGCTATTTGCTACCGCCAGCTCTGCAATATGCTTAACTGACTCGTTATTATTGGTAATATCCATTTCATATCCTTTCTTTATTATTACGGGTTAAACTACGGGTGACATTAGCCGTTCTGCGTCAGCCTAATTGGCGCTGCTGGCTGGGTATCGATAACTTTTAAATCCATTTGAACTTGTGACGGGTCATCACGCATCAAATCGCCATCAGCAGTTGAGAACATAATGGTGTCAGCTCGGCCAAGCTCAGGAATAGACGCTTTAACAGTTGGCGTGATTTTCATTGTGTTTTCATCACGCGTATTGAGCATTGAACAGGTAAGCGTTAGGGTAATAGCCCCTTTCTTACCTGTTTCACGCACAGCTTTAATAACTCTTGCCAACTCTTCAGTAAGTTCGCTGTCAAGAGTGCCTTTATTGATATATGAAAGATGTTGACTAAACGATGTGACTTTATTTTCACTCATTGAAGAGTCTCCAATAGTTGATGGAATAAAAAGGGCGGCTATTTGCTAAACATTGTCGTCATCCTCCGTTAATAGTGGGTAGGAAGAACAAATAACCGCCAAGGCTTGTAACAGTGGAGCGGGTTTAGATGGGATTGCCTTTCTGGGAAAGCAGCGTAATCAATTTAGATTTACGCGCATCAACAACAAACTTGATAGAGCGATTGCGGCGAACTGCTTGAGTGGATGGCCGAACCCTCATCCAGTCGGTAGAGGATGTAATAATAATTGGCGTACACGTAAACATTACAAATCTCCTTTGTAATAATTAATCAGATGAGAGCTACCGAGGCTGCGACCTCTACGCATGGATTGGGTTATGGGCCCGTCATACGCTAGCTCTCATTTGATTAACGCCCCGCAGGGCGCAGTTAATCTATTTGAGGCTTACCGCCTGGAAAACATTTGCGGCAAAACGACGATTCACGAGCTGATAAGAACGCTTGCTCAGTGATAAGAACGAGGCGAATTCCACGAGTGCGCGAACTACACTGTGCAGATTGCGGGCCAAGGTAATGATGAATGGTTCCAGTGCTGCTTTTGCCAAAAATATTAATATCCATCGAGCAACCCTCTACTAGCTTGCTAATTCTAAAATTGGGATTCGGTTCATATGCATGGTGTAACCGGTGCGTGTTTCCATGCCGATATATTTATCAAGTAACAGCGGATGATGTTTGGCACCGTTCTTAATGTCATTACGGCTGGACATAATGCAGAAAATGCAGCTCAAGCGTTCGTTACCCAAGGCATAGGCATAGTGCGGTTCCTGTCCGGCATCACTGATAACAGAAAAAACCTCATCAGTTTGCAGCTCGTGGATTGGCAACCACTCATACCAGGTGTTTACCGAGTTGCTGATCCCCATTTTGCTAAATGTTTTACGTTTGGCCCGCCCAGGTGATTCTTGAGCGCGAAGCCCCAAACAATTAACAATGGTCTTGAACCCGTGGTTTTTTGCATATCGCCTAACCTCCCGCTGAATGGGGCCGCGTTTTAGATCGCTGGTGCATTGTCGCGTACTTGCAGAGGGCCAACTGGGTACTTCTGGCCGGTTTTGATACCGGCGTTCTACCATTTCGAATAGGGTTTTACTGGCCTTTGCCACGATGAATGTAACGCCAGCGTCTTTCGCTTGGTGCTGCGCCAATTCCAACGCGCCAGGCCATTCCATTTCACCAAGAGATGCATGGACAACAACCAGTTGTTCAGGTGGTATGACTTCGAGCAGCTTAATTAGCATCGCTTGGCTGTCCTTACCGCCTGAGTGATTTGCTACAAAGAGCGCACCAGACGTAATTAAATCATCAATAGGCTGGAACATACTTTGTACCCCCTGCTGTAGCCCCGTTGCCGAGGCGGTTGCTCTAGTCAGCCAGTTGGCGAGCAAGCCACTTAGCCGCGCCAGTTTCGGTTTTGAACTCTTTGCTTTTCGTAAACGTTATGGCTGTGAACGTGCCGTTGCCGTTTGGGAATACGCCAGTTTTTACGCATTCGTTGTTGCCAAGGTCATAAGTTGTAATCATTTTCGTAATCCTCAGTGGTTTTATGCCTGCCGCCCCTTGTTGGCAGCGGCAGGGTAAAAACACTTTTTATGGCTGGTTGCTGCGTTAATGGGTCGCCATGCCAAACTGCCCAGTGCGCTATGCGCCTCACTTCCCCTGGTGCGTCGCTGCGGGAACTTGGCCCCTTACCTCGCCGCTGGCGGGGTTGGCCGGTAAGCTGCGGTCTATCCGCTTTAGTGCTTCATTGGCTTATCTCCTATGGTTAAACACTCACGTCACATCATCGTGACACTTCGAATTGCACGACTTATCAGCGCTGCTCGGTGTAAGCCTCTACGCAAGTTATCGTCAACTGACGAATCACCTGCCTGCCTGGTATCCATACCGGCGCAATTTCAATTTGCCAGGGGACCGAGGTTTGCCTGTCGTGCGTTCCGTAATGTTAAAGAGCGGGCGGCGTGTGCCGTTACTACTGTCCAAACATGAACTGACTCATAAATCAGCTCATGTTTGGTGCCTATGGTTTTCGCACCTGAGGCACCGGTGTTATCTTGGGAGTTCTCACACAACCAAGAAGGAAATCTAATGTCATCGTTCGAAACTCAAACAGCCCTCGGCACTCCGTCATCCAATTACGACGTTGCTGCCGAGGCCGTACTTATTTCCCTGATTACTGTTTTGGCAAAGCAGGCTGAAAGCCCGAATAAATTTATTTGGGAAATAGAGAACGAAGTTAAGAACCGGCTTTCACCTGGTAACCGCAGCTCATCACTTGACATTGCTCAGGCGATTCTTTCTGCTGTTCGGGCGCAAACTCTGAAATAAACTGATTTTTTAATTCCAGCGAGATCGCTTCAGCGGTTTCGCTTTTTTCTGGCATTCCATAACCCTGAATAGAGGGATTAAGAACGGAGCGAATAACTGAGAGCTGAGATTCAGCCTTTTGCAAAGCGATCTGAGCGCGTAGAAGTTTTTCTGACAGCTTCACCATTCCTGCTGCTGCAATAACATCCACATCAACTTTCTTAACGCCCCATGCGGCACTGGTCATCACCAGATATTGCAAATCGGCGAGGTGCTTATCGCGCTCTGCGACCATGCCTGTAACGATTGTGTTGATCTCTTCCATTGTTGAGCCCTTTGCTTGAGTGCTTGTTTGTGTGCTGGTGGATATATATTGAACTATAAGTTCTATTTGGGTCAAGAACCATGAGTACGAATTTATTTTAATTTGGTACTTTTTGTTTGAAGTTATTGAAAAGTAAGGAAATTAATTTTTAGATGTTAAAACGAGGGGGTGAGGTATAAAAAAACCGGCTAGTTGCCGGTTTTATTTGGAGATATATTGCTGAAAATAATGATTAAAAGTTGTCGTCAGCCCATTTTGAAGCAACCACTTTCCCTACGAGTTTAACTTCCCGCTGCTTAAACTCAGTCATTGGGAATGAAGGGTTTAAAGCAACAAGGTAATCAATACCAGCTTCGTTAATGAACTGCCTAAAGATAACGTCAGAACTATTGCCAATCTCGGCAGTGCAAAAATCACCAGGTTTGAGATTACTTCTCTCTACAGGGTCAACAAGGATCAGCATCCCTTCAGGAAAGCTTGGTTTTACTCCATGAGGTGCGTTCATCGAATGGCCTTTTACCTCTAGCCAGAACGATGCTGCACTTGCTCTTTTCTCCGTTGAGATACGTTGAATTGTTCCTGATATCTCTACATCTTCGAGATTTTCAGAGTCAAATCTGGCAGTTGAAGAAGAAAGAAGCGGGTAGCTATAACTGTTACCGACGATATTACCAAGCATTACTATGCCTGATTCATCACTTCCTCCCATCTGCAACCAGATTGGATCTGTTTGTAGAAAATTAGCAATCTCATGAATTTTTCCATGACGTGGCATGGACTCCGCATTTAGCCATTTGCTAACCGCTTTCGAAGTAACCCCGAGAGCACGAGCAAGAGCCATTCCGCGTCCATGATCATCTAAGCCAGCGTTTTTACAGGCCAGTGCAAGCCGCTTGGCAAACTCTTCACGCACTTTTTCTTCTCTTTGTACCATCAGTTCAGAATACATCCCTTGCAAAGAACTTTCAGTTCAACCATAATTCGTACAAACAGTACAAAAGAGGTGTGTATGAATGGATTAGATGAGCCTATTAAAACCCTTGGTATTGCCACTGTCGCGCAAGCATGCGGTGTCAGTGAGCGGGCGGTTTACAAATGGCTAGGCAATCAAGCTCTACCCAAAACCGAATTTTATGAGTCTGGATTCCCTGAGAAGACTAACTATGCCGAAAAAATAGAGAGCCTTTCTGAAGGGAAGTACAGCGCAAAAGAAATTCTTGAACTCAGCAAGAAAAACTTATTTTCCGCTCCACCGCCGCAGGCAGCTTAGCTGGTGGAAAGAGTATCTCCTGATAACTGATGCAGCGTAACTACCAAAGGGAAAGAGAAATGGTAGAGAAAAATCTCAAAGAAGTGGTGAAGGCGATGTGCGCGGCATTCCCTGGTGGTCGTTCGGCGATAGCTGGCGCACTAGGGATGAGCAAAACGGAATTCGACAACAACCTGTATGAAAAAAACGGTTGTCGCTTCTTCGAAGTCAGTGAGTTGGAAGCGATCGAGGACCTTTCTGGCACTTGCCTGCTGGCCGAATACTTCTCAGCTCGAAAAGGGCGCATCAGCGTGAAAGTCCCCTCACGGGATGAACTGGATCATGTAGAGCTTTTTGCTCTGGGAACGCTGGTGGCTGCGAAACGGGGCCGAGTTGACTTAACCATTCAGAATTCGATTGCAAATGATGGCGTTATCGACGCTAGAGAAGCGTCGGAAATTCTAGCGCTGCATAACCGGCATGTAGCAGCTCGTGACGAATACGTAAGAGCTGTAATTGCGTTGCACAGGAAAGACTAATGAACGCAGCGGAAACGGCTGGAGGCACATCACTGTGACGTAAGCGCATAGGGGTTGATCATGCACGAAAACACGTTCGTGAGGACGTTAATGCCCACGGCTTATTGCCGTGAGGATGCGTCTTGGATTCAGGAACAGTTAGGAACGTTGCCCCCTGGGCAGCGGGGAAAAATCGCGCTTGCCTACGCGGAGGTTTACCAAGAGGCGTTTGACGCTGAACCGGTTTCCTACCGGCAGGAGAACGCGGGGCGCAGGGCGGCAAACACTCGGCTGAGGTTGTTTGCAGACAGGTACGCAAGAGCGAGCGTAGGCCACACACAACCGCCGCCGCTGGTTAAGTGAGTTGGGTGTCTGGGTGTTTGGATGGCTAGATGTTTTTTTTGTTTTGGGGGAGAGGGGAAACTTTCTAGGGGGGATTTAGGGGGGTGATCTTTGAAGGGGTGTGGGGGAAGGAACAGGCTTTACCAAGAAGGTGATCTTTAAGGGATCGAGTAGTTAAAAGCGCCGGGCAGACATTTAGACGGCTAAACATCTAAACGAGGAAGTGAACGAATGCTTACCATCCAGCCAAGAGAAAAACAGATTGTCGCACTGAACATGCTGCGCTCGGCATGGAAGAAACACGCATCGTTCATGATGTACGCACCTGTCGGCTTTGGTAAGACCGCCATAGCAGCGTTGATTACTGCCGGGTTTATCAATCGCAACATGCGCGTAATGTTTGTGGCCCCTTACACAGTGCTGTTAGACCAGACCGCCACTCGGTTTATCGAATACGGCCTACCCGCTGAAGAGATCGGCTATATCTGGCGTGATCACCCGGCATACGACCCGCGCCGCCTGATCCAGATTGCCTCTGCCGATACTCTGATTCGCCGTGACTTCCCGGATAATATCGACCTGCTGATCATCGACGAGGCACACCTCAAGCGTAAAAAGATTCTCCAGATTATCGAACACCTGACCACTAACACTCCGGTGAAAGTGATCGGCTTATCTGGCACACCGTTTGCGAAGTTCCTCGGCACGTATTACCAGAAGTTGATCAAGCCCACGACCATGAAAGAGCTGATCAGCATCGGCGCTCTGAGCCCTTACGAGTTTTACGCCCCGTCACATCCAGACCTGAGCGACGTGGAGACATCTGAGCAGGCTGGTTACGGTCGCGACTACAAAGAAAATCAATCGGCTGAGGTGATGAGTGACCCGAAACTAGTCGGGGATATCGTTAATAACTGGCTGGAGAATGGAGAAAACCGCCCGACTATCTGTTTCTGCGTCAACGTAGCCCACGCTAATTTTGTCACCATCGAATTCAGCAAAGCAGGTGTAACCGTCGAGGTAATGACGGCAGACACACCACACGAAGAACGGCAACTGACGATCCGCCGCTTCGAGCAGGGAATCACAAAGATCATCATCAATGTCGGGGTGCTGGTTGCCGGTTTTGATAGTGATGTTCGCTGCATTATCTATGCCCGCCCGACAAAATCTGAAATTCGCTGGCTGCAATGCATTGGTCGCGGTTTACGCACAGCGCCTGGAAAAGACTACTGCCTCATCTTCGATCACACCAGCACAGTAAATACTATGGGGTATCCAGATGATATCGAATACGACTACCTGCCAGCCAGTTCTGATGGTATGGAAGACGCCCCAGCCCGAGTGGTTAAAACCGAACAACCTGAACGTCTGCCGAAGGAATGCACCCAGTGTCATTACGTGAAGCCTATTGGCGTCTATATCTGCCCTAAGTGTGGTTTCAAGCCGATCGGCGGCGAAGACGTAGAGACAGACAAAACCCGCAAGCTCAAGAAAGTCAAGAAAACCAAGGAAGTTATCACGAAGGAAGTGAAGCAAGCCTGGTGGAGTCAAATCCTCTTTTACCAACGTTCCCGCAGCGCCCAGGGCAGGCCCATCAGCGAAGGCTGGTGCAAGCATATGTTCCGCGAAAAATTCAGCGAGTGGCCTAACGGCCTGCATTACACCCCGATGGAGATCACCCCGGTGGTAAGCAATTTCATCAAATCACGACAGATAGCGTTCGCGAAGTCGAAACAGAAAGAAGGGAAAGCCGCATGAATACCAAACAAGCAGCTATCGGGCGTTGGCCTGAAATATTCAAGTTTTACGGCTTGCCGCCAGTAACTGGCAAAAACCATTTCAAGGGCGAATGTCCGTTGTGTGGTCGTAAGGGTAAATTCCGCTGTGATGATAAGAACGGGACCGGCTCTTATATCTGTACTTGTAGCGTGGGGGATGGTTGGGCGTTGCTGACCAAGGCCACGGGAAAAGACTTCAAAACGTTGGCGGCAGAGGTAGACAAGCTGATCGGCAGGGAATATGTGCCTGGTGATTCAGTGCCAGCACCCCGTTCTGGCGTAGGCCCATTACGTGAGCGCGTCAGCCGCAAGTTTGCCACTCTCACTCCCCTGCGTGGAACTGGCGCTGATGCATACCTTAAAAAGCGTGGGATCACATCTTTGCCAATGGATCACGTGCGCTATTGCGATCATCAGCGTGCTGGTGGTGGTGAGTACCAATCGATTTATGCGCTGGCAACTGATGATAAAGGCGAACTTTGCTACCTGCATCGCACCTTGTTAGATGGTGATAAAAAGGCTGCTGCTGGTGGAGCGCAAAAGAAGATGCTCAAGCTGCAAGATGATAATTATCTGGAGCACACCGGATCAGTAGCTATTCGCATGTTTCCACACTCAGCCACGCTTGGTATAGCCGAAGGTATAGAAACCGCTCTTTCCTGCCATCAGATAACCCGCTGTAACACCTGGGCGACGCTGAACACGGCCTTTATGAAGAAATTCCGCGTTCCAATGGGTGTACAGACACTGATTATCTTTGCTGACGCAGACCGCAACGCAGCGGGGCATGCTGCTGCTTTCGAATGCGCCCGCGCCAATCTTCACGCAAAAAACGACCTTCAACGTGTGCTTGTTCGCTGGCCCAAATCTGGCGACTTCAATGATCTGCTGCAAAACGGCTCAGAAGTTTACGAATGGGAATTCGAGAGAGAGAGCAAATGAAAACTAAGCCAAAGAAGCCTAAGCAGTACAAGGATAAGGTTTGCCCTGGTTGTGGCGAAACCTTTACGCCAGTGAAATATCTTCAGAAGGTTTGCGGTCCACGCTGTGCGATTGACTATAGCCGAGCGGCTAAAGCCCGGCAGGCAGAGAAAGAGCGCAAGACAAAGCTCAAGATTCGTAAGCTGGCGGTTACGCCGTTACGTCACTTCATTAACAAGGCTCAGACGGAATTCAATGCTTATATCCGCGAACGTGACGCTGCCGAGCCGTGCATTAGCTGTGGTCGTTATCACGATGGTCAATACCATGCCGGGCATTACCGCACCGTGGGGAGCAACCCTGAACTGAGGTTTGACGAAGATAACTGCCATAAGCAGTGCTCAGCCTGTAATAACCACTTATCCGGCAACTTGGCAGAGTACAAGCCTCGACTGATAGCCAAGATAGGGCAGGCCCGATTTGACCGCTTGGTAGGCCCGCATCCCAAAGTAGCCAGGCTAACCCGCCCAGACTATGAGCAAATCCGCGATACCTACAAAGCCAAACGCAAGGCACTGAAACAGGAGAAGGCAGCATGACCCCTAACCAGAAGAGAAAGGCAAAACATGAGGCATGGACGATTGTTGCTGGTATCCCTCGCAAGTCTTACCTGGGTAAATACAAGCGTCTGACAGCAATTCAAACACTCTGGATAAAATCATTACTGCGTGCCTGGGGTGATATGTACGGTGGCCGGGTAGACGGAAAACTAAGGTGTAGCGGCGGCAGCGGCGTATGGGGGCAATTACTTGCTGAAGAATGGGACGACGAGAACGCCAGCCAGATAGTTAAAGTTATGGGTGAACTGCGCAAAATAGGTTACAGGGGGGAAGAACAGCTTGAACAGGCAAAAGCCATACTTTGGCCGAAACAGTCGCTAACTTCCCTGCTTGCTGCTGCTGACCGTCAAGAGGAGGGCGACTTCATGGAACGTGCAGTGCTCACGGCGATGGAACACCTTAACCCTGCGTACATCATCGGCAAAAGCTTCTACGCCGGACGCAAGACAGTGACAGAGCTTGGAGAAACTCTCCGTAATGATTACGCCCCGTGGCTCACACGTAAACAGTCAGAAGATAGAGTGCGCTGGTGCTTGGAAGTGTTCAACTCTGCTGTCTTTTGTTCCGTTCGTGTGGCTATCTGCATCGAAAGTGTAAGAAATGTGAAAAAAGACTTGAAAATAGGTAATGAAACTCTATAATCAGTGTATGCTTTCGCAAAGCTGTATCATCAAGCGACTGAACAAAATGACCCGCGAACTTGAGCGGGTTTTTTGTTGCAAAAATCGCTGTTATTCGAAGCATTGATGATTTGTTTTATGTAGTAGTGTTACAGGTAGTACAACGTGATAGAGGTGATAGGTTCACTTGTACCAAGTAGATTGACTGCTGTGGCAGCGACATCATTGTGAACTTTATCTTTTTATACAACTCTATAACTTGACTAAGTAACCTTATGTGGCAACACTGAAGGTAGTTTGAACGTGTAGATTGATGTAAATTTCATGATCTATTCGTTGTGTAAATGGTTGTTTGAGCTGGTTTTTATATCAAAGTGATATAATTGCAATATGAAGTAAATATATTACTTTTTCTTGATTGAACATCTTTGACGACTGTAGTAACTCAGAGTAGTATGCGGCCAAAAATTACTCTGGGACGATGAAAATGGCGAAGGGTAGACAAGGTAGTAGAGCTGTTAGCGGTGTAAAAGTTACATGGGCGCAAGCTACAAGGGATGTTTTAAACCGCTCCATGTCTACTGGTCAGTTGTTACCTATTTGTATTTTCATCCTGTTAGTTATTGCGTTTTGTAGACTCCCAGAATCAGAACTAGCCAGCATCTTGCATGACATCATCGACGGGGTGAAGGATGGTTCGCTTTGGGGGTGGGGTTTCAGCATTACAGTTGTTGGTGCATGGTCATACCATGCAAAAGTGATGAGAAGAGAATTTAGTTTAGAAGCTGATCGTATTGGTATGGAGAAGACAAGACTCCAGCAAGAGAAAACCCAACATTCTTTGGGAACCAGTAGCGATAGCTAGAAGAAGGGGATAACGCGATGATCACAACACTGTTTTACGTGCTTTGTGGATTTGCAGTATTGCACTTCATTTATGAGAGAATTGTACAGCCGTCTTTACGATTACACTTCCGAAATGAACTTTTTAAAGTTCGGGATTGTGTAAGGAACGAGATTATTGAAGGCAAGCTAGGTAAGGATTTAGCAGCAGCAAATCTCATGCATGAAGGATTAAATAATACAATCAATAGATTACACATGCTTACTCTAGGCAATAAATGGCGGGCCCAACAGCGCTTTGAAACAGATAAGGTAATGAGGGCTACAGTACTAGAGCAGTCTGCAATTCTATATCGCATTGAAAATGAAGCACTAAAAAAATCTTTAAGAAGAACAGTAAAGATTATGGACTATGTCCTGATCAGCAACAACGGGTTGTTTATGATTTACTCGTTTCCGCTGGTGGTTTTTATAACATTGTGCAGCTTGGCGGTTGCTGCGCTGCGTCAGAGCTTGAGAATCGTCAATCAAAGAATAATCAGAGCGAAGGATTTTGAGAAATCCATCCTATTGATGAATGATAGCTTCGTTAACCAAGCTGTCTATGCTCACTAACGCAGTATCAGTAAGAGAGAAAGTCAGCATTCACTAAGCAACAAAACATCATAAAGCCCTAGCTAGAAGCTAGGGCTTTTTCATTTGGGCTACCTGCTGGTGGCCTTTTTCATTTCTTGCGCCCGGCGTTTGCTGAGCGAACAGCAAACATAAGGAGCAGATATGGCAGAGCCAGTTACCACAACAACGGTAGCAGGAACAGCATCAATAAGTAGTGGGGCAGTAACCGGGATTGCCATCATGACGTTTTTCGCCGGATTGCCAGCGGATGTTGTTCTCGGTGCTTTTGCGGGCGCAATTCTTTTTGTCACAACCGCATCAGAGTACGGCCTCCGCTCACGCCTAATTCTCGCGTTGGGATCATTTATTGCGGGGATAACGATGTACAAGCCTGCTGCTGCACTAGTAATCGTTGCGCTCCCTGCAACCTATGACCGTGGTGCTGATGCTGCTGGTGCGCTACTGGCCGCAGGGTGCGTACTTGGCGTGTTGATGGGTATCAACAAGAGAAATGCAAAGAAAAGAGGGGGCGACGATGCTGATAACTCATGACCCAGAAACGTTGATTAATGCTGTCGTCTGCGCAGTGATCTTTCTTCGCCTGTTTTCTTTCCGTCGAAACGGTGCCGAATTTGTCTTGTGGGGAGGATTCCTCGCATGGGGGCTGATGTTCGCTACAGGCTCGGTAACGCTCCGTATTGTAATGGGTAAATACGAAGGAACAACTGATCCCGCTGAGCTGTTCATTAACATTGTGCTCTGTCTGCTTGTGCTTCGTGCGCGTGGCAACGTAGTGCAACTTTTCAAGATAAAGCCAAGGTAATCCCCATGACACAAGACCAATTCCGAAGGGCGGCTAACATCAGCGCCGAGTTAGCCACGCGCTGGTTTCCGCATCTGGAAGCCACACTGAAAGAGTTCAACATCACTAACCCAGTAGAGCAGGCTATGTTTATTGCTCAAATGGCGCATGAATCCAGCGGCTTTAAAACGCTGGTGGAATCTCTCAATTATCCCGTAGATGGTCTGATGAGAACGTTTGGCCCGCTCTCTACAGCTAAGCGACTGAGCGACTATCAGTGCAAAATGTTAGGCCGCACCATTCAACAGAGCGCACAGCAAGAAGCTATTGCAAACCTTGTATACGGGAACCGGCTAGGCAATAAAGCGCCGGGCGATGGCTGGAAGTATCGTGGACGCGGGTTAAAGCAGGTCACCGGCTTGAATAATTACAGCGCTTGCGGTGCAGCGTTAAAAATTGACCTGGTATCAACCCCCGAACTGCTTGAGCGTGATCAATATGCGATGCGTTCAGCGGGCTGGTTCTGGTCAAGCAATAAGTGCGGGCAATATGGCTCTGATGTTGTCGCCGTAACGAAAGCAATCAATGGTGGCCTGAATGGTATTGATGACCGTAAATCCCGCTTTGAGATAGCCAGTAAGGTGCTGGTATGAGATACGCGCTGATTGTTGTTCTGCTGGGGGCAATCTTCCTTGGCTGGTATGCATCTTCGTTGTCAGACGATTTAGATGCTGCACAGAAGGAAAACAAAGCCCTAGTGGGTGCAGTGAAAGACCGTGACGAGACAATCACCGGGCTTAAAGATGCCGCAGGTGCTGACCGCCGCGCCACCGAGGAACAGTTGAAGATTGAACTGCAGAAGAGGGCAAAGGCTGATGCTGAAAACAGAACGTTGCGCAAGGCTCTGGATGGCAGCGATTGCGATCGTCAGCGCTTGCCTGATGACGTCATTAACATCCTGCGCAAATAAACCGCCACCACCGGCCCCGCAACTGATTTATGTGTACCCGCCAGCGGTGCTGCTCCAGCAGTGTGAGCAGACGCCGTTTACTGGTGAGACGTTTGGTGATGCGGTAATGGCGTTGCAGGTGAGCCAGGTCGAGCTTGATGTATGCGCCTCTCGGATTGAGGGGCTGATTAAGTGGCAACGGAAAACCCAGGGAAATAATGACAATCCAACAACGAGGTAACTTCTGACAAAAAGGGCCAATCCTTGCGAAAAGAAAATTGCCATTGATCTGGCCCAAACTATTAAAACCGCTTCTATATAACTAGTTTCTAACTAGTTTTCTCACTTTGGACAGCTTCGAATTTTTTTAGAAGTTTGTCGAAGCAATTATTGATTGCCGCTCCTTTATCTGTATTTGAATTGAATGCGCCAGCCTTGACCAATTCAAGAACCACTTGATAAGCGGCATCAACTGGATAAAGCATCAAATCAACGTTTTTATCTGCCATGAGATTACCTCCTTGGTTGTAGGAACTCGGAGGATACCACGAGCCGGGAGTGGCGAAAATCCCAACAACCTATCAGCTATATAATGCTTTTATACTGCCTTGCATATACTCGGGGCTTTTCTATTTGAGGTGGCATGAGTAACAGTAAGCCTTATGGTAGTAAGTGGCAGGCCGCTCGCATCGAATTCTTGCGTGCCAATCCCTTATGCGTGATGTGCAAACAGATGGGGCGCATAGAGCCAGCAACGGTAGTGGATCACATCATTCCCCACCGAATGAAAGAGGCGAAGACACCGGAAGAAATGAAGGTGGCACAGCATCTATTCTGGCGGCGCAGCAACTGGCAAGGGTTATGCATTCCACATCACAACTCAACAAAGCAACGAATGGAGAAGACGGGCAAGGTGGCTGGTTGCTCACCTGATGGTTTGCCGCTCGATCCTAACTCACACTGGAACCTGAAATGACACGTGACCAAGAAACAGTATTGCTATTCAAAGGGCTGATTGCCTCCCTACCTGCCGATCAGCAGCAGAACGTTCAGGTATGCGTTGATGTCATTCGAAAGCTACTCAGCGACTACCCAGGTGGCGAGGCGACCGTGGCGATTGGATTGATTGGTGCAGAGCTACAGCAGGCAGGCTAATTGATATCAATTCCCATCAGCGGGGAGGGTGGGTAAAAAGTTCCCAGCCCAGCCTCCCAAAGACCGCCGCTAGTCATTTGTGTGCACAACCGCGAAATGAAAAGTTTTTTTCTGGAGGTAAAAGATGGCCGGCCGACGCCCAAAGCCGACCCATTTGAAGGTGGTCACCGGCAACCCGGGCAAACGAAAACTCAACGATAAAGAACCGCAACCCGCAAGGGAGATCCCGAGCCCACCCTCGCACCTAACCGATTGGGGGAAAACGGCCTGGGGCCGAATGACCGTTTTGCTTGATGGCATGGGTATTCTCACCGTTGCAGATACTTTCGCTCTGGAGCGACTTTGTGATCTGTATGCGGAGATTTTGCAGCTTCGCCAGATTGTAGACATCGAAGGTCGCACGTACACAACCAAAACCCAGATGGGTGATTTTCTGATTAAAGCCAACCCGGCAGTAGCTATGTTGGCCGACGCCGATCGGCGTTTTAAAAGCTACTTAGTAGAATTTGGCCTGACACCGGCGGCCAGGTCAAAGGTGAATGTAAATGGTGGAGAGAAAGAAAAAGACCCGCTCGACGAGTTCTTCGGCACCTGATCCTGCAACGCAGTACGCGCTTGATGTTACCGAGGGGCGCATTATCGCTGGCCCTGATATTCGTAACGCCTGCAGGCGTCATCTCAACGATCTGGAGCAAGGGGAAAGCAGGGGGCTTTTCTGGGATGTTGATGCGGTTAAGCGCGTGCTCGATTTCTTTGCCAAAGTTCTGAAGCTAAATGGCGGTGAGCACGAAGGTGCACCATTCATCCTTTTGCCCTGGCAGGCTTTTGTTGTTGGCTCGATTTTTGGTTGGAAGCGGGCAAACGGCACACGCCGATTCCGTACGGCCTACATTGAGTCGGGCAAGGGTTCGGGCAAGTCGCCGCTTGCTGGCGGGATTGGTCTTTACTGCCTTGTGGCAGATAAGGAGCCACGTGCCGAGATCTATGCAGCGGCAACCAAAAAAGACCAGGCCATGATTCTATTTCGTGATGCCGTTGTGATGGTTAATCAATCTCCGGCATTGTCACAGCGGATCGAATCATCCGGTGGTGCGGGCAAAGAGTGGAACCTGGCATTCCTGCAAACAGGATCTTTCTTCCGGCCAATCAGTTCAGATGATGGGCAATCTGGCCCGCGCCCACACTGCGCGCTGATTGATGAAGTGCATGAGCATAAAAATAATAGAGCTGTCGAGATGATGCGCGCCGGTACCAAAGGGCGCAGGCAAGCACTTATCTTTATGATCACCAACAGCGGCCACGATAAAACCAGCGTTTGTTATGAGTATCACCAGTACGGCAAGCAACTGGCATCCGGGCAAAAAACGAATGATGCCTTCTTTGCTTTTATCTGCTCACTTGATGAAGGCGACGATCCTTTCAAGGATGAATCCTGCTGGCCCAAGGCTAACCCCTCAATGGGCCACACCTTTGATGCAGAGTATTTGCGCGAACAGGTTGAAGACGCGCGGGGCATGCCATCCAAAGAAAGCCTGGTGCGCCGACTCAATTTCTGCGAGTGGGTAGACGCTGAAAACCCATGGATTGGCGGTGATGCCTGGATGGCTTGCGAAAAGACATTCGACATTGCTGAGTTGCAGGGACAGGAGTGTTACGGCGGATTGGACTTGTCAGGCAAGCGCGATCTCACCGCGCTTGCTCTCTACTTTCCTCAGATCAAAACAGCGCTAGTGGAGTTCTGGACACCGAAAGACACGTTGATGGACAGGGCCAGAAATGACCGCGTTCCTTATGATTCGTGGGTGCGGGAGGAGTATGTGCATGCGCCAGTCGGCAGCGTGATTGATTACGGCTTCGTGTCGAAACGCATTGCCCAGCTTGCTGCGCTGTTTGATGTGCGATCCATCGCCTTTGACAGTTATCACATGGATTACCTGGAGCCAGAGTTACTTGATGAGGGGGTTGTTGTGCCACTGGTGGCGCATGGACAGGGCTTTGCCAAGTCCAAGGACTCAGGATTGTGGATGCCGCACTCTATTGAGTTACTCGAAAAGCTGATCATAGAGAAAGAGATCACCATCCTCTTTAACCCCTGTCTGCGCTGGAACGCGGCGAATGCAGTGATCGAAGAGGATAAGAGCGGAAACAGGGTATTCAGTAAGCGGCGCAGTAATGGCCGTATCGATGGTGTGGTATCGCTAGCCATGTCGGTCGGCGCTTCCGAGGGCGTTGTTGAGGATGAAGGCGATATTGATGGCTTTTTTGATGATCCGATCATGGTGGGTATCTGATGGGTAAGAACAAACAACCGGGGCGCGTAAAAAGCGCCCTTTTAAATTGGCTCGGTGTCCCAATCAGTTTAACCACGGGGACATTCTGGCAGGAGTGGTTTGGTACCAGCAGCAGCGGTAAGGTGGTTACTGCCGATAAAGCTATCCAACTGTCTGCTGTGTGGGCCTGCATTCGCTTGCTTAGCGAGTCGATTTCTACGCTGCCGCTAAAGGTGTATAGGCGAGAGGCCGATGGCTCTCGCAAGCTGGCGCAGGATCACCCTGCCTACCAGGTATTGTGTCGCCGGCCCAATCTGGAAATGACCCCCTCCCGCTTTATGCTGCTGGTGGTGGCCAGTATCTGTTTGCGCGGTAATGCCTTTGTTGAAAAGAAAATGATAGGGCGCAAGCTGGTAGCACTGGATCCTTTGCTGCCGCAAAACATGGTGGTGAAGCGTCTACCCACTGGTAGGCTTGAATATACCTATACCGAGGAGGGAGCTAAGCGGGTTATCCCCGTTGACCGCATGATGCATATTCGCGGCTTTGGTCTTGATGGCGTCTGCGGCATGATGCCGCTGAGTTCTGGCAGGGATGTGATCGGGGCAGCCATGGCAGTGGATGAAGCGGCAGCCAAGATCTTTGAGAATGGCCTGCAGAGTACGGGTTTTCTATCCTCAAAAATGGCACTCAATAAAGAGCAGCGTGAGCGGCTGCGTAAAAGCCTGCAATCGTTTATCGGCTCAAAGAATGCTGGAAAGCTGATGGTGCTGGAGAATGAGCTCTCCTATCAAAATGTGACCATGAACCCGGAGGCCGCGCAGCTTCTGGAAAGTCGAGGCTTTAGCATAGAAGAGATCTGCCGCTGGTTTCGTGTCCCGCCGTTCATGGTGGGACATGTCACGAAGCAAAGCAGTTGGGCGTCCAGCGTTGAAGGGATGAACCTGATTTTTCTGACCAACACGCTGCGGCCGCTACTGGTGAACATTGAGCAGGAAATAGCACGCTGCCTGCTCGATGGTGATGAGGATTACTTTGCTGAGTTCTCTGTTGAAGGCTTGCTTCGCGCTGATAGCCTGGGGCGCTCTGCGTACTACACCACCGCACTGCAAAACGGTTGGATGAGCCGCAATGATGTGCGCAAGCTGGAAAATCTGCCACCGATCCCAGGTGGCGAAATTTATACGGTTCAGTTGAACCTAACGCCGCTGGAGGACTTGAAACAGAACAACCTCGGCGCGCAGGCCAGCAACATTACGCGCCTGCATAACTATCTTTTCCCTGATGTCCCTATCGAGCAATCCCCGCTGAAACAAGCGGCGTAGGAGCAATACCCCATGACAAAAAAACAACTTCCGGCAGCGCCGGTGGGGCGCCCCTGCGCGGGTGTTTCCAGTGAGCCAGTGCCGTCCGCGCTGGAGCGCTGGAACGGCGGTATCAAGGCAGCCGCCGCCGATGATAACAGCATCTCTATATTTGACGTTATCGGGCAGGACTACTGGGGCGAAGGTGTCACCGCCAAGCGGATCGCCGGAGCTCTACGGTCAATGAATGGCGCGGATGTGACCGTAAACATTAATTCCCCGGGCGGGGATATGTTCGAGGGGTTGGCGATCTACAACCTGCTGCGAGAACACCCCGGAAAGGTCACCGTCAAGGTGCTGGGTATCGCGGCCAGTGCAGCATCCATTGTTGCCATGGGCGGTGATGAGATACAGATCGGGCGCGGTGCGTTCTTGATGATCCATAACTGCTGGGTTTATGCGATGGGTAACCGCAATGATTTTGCCGCGCTGGCCACCGACCTGGAGCCATTCGACAAGGCGATGGCAGATATCTACGCCGCCCGGTCAGGCCTCGATATCAAGACGGTGCAGGCCATGATGGATGCTGAAACCTATATCGGCGGCAGCGATGCCGTTGATCAAGGATTGGCAGATTCCCTGCTCTCTGCTGATGCCGTAACCAGTGGGGACGATTCCCCAGCGGCGGCACTCCGCAAGCTGGATGCGTTACTGGCAAAAACCAATACACCGCGCTCTGAGCGCAAGAAACTGATCCAAGCGTTAAAAGGCAGCACGCCCGGCGCTGCTGCCGATCCCGAAGGTACGCCGAGCGCTACCGAAGCAACCCCTGAAACCTTAGCCAAACTGGACGCCGCATTGAACGGGCTGGTTTCGGCGTGCCAATAATCTGGAGAAATTATGTCTGAAGTTAATGAGATTCTTAAGAAAGTTACTGCCTCGATCGAGGAAGCGACCAGCAAGTTTAACGCCAAGGCGGAAGATGCGCTGAATGAGGCCAAGAAATCCGGCCAGCTCTCTGCTGAAACCAAGGACGCCGTAGACAAAATGACGACCGAACTCAACGCCATGAAAGCGGCAGAGAAAACCCTGAAAGCCGCGCTGGGTGAGCTGGAGCAACATGTCGCACAGATGCCACTGCAAAATGCAGCCAAGGTCGCTGAAACACTTGGGAAAGTGGTTATCAGTTCCGAAGCGCTTAAAACGTTTGCAGCGAGCGTCGAAGGTGGGCGGCGTGTAAACATCCCGGTCAATGCAGCATTGTTGTCTACCGATGTAGCTGAAGGGGTAGTTGAGCCCCAGCGCTTACCGGGCATTGATGTAGGCCCGAAACAGCGTCTTTTCATTCGCGATCTGATCGCATCAGGGCGTACTACATCACCTGCAATCTTCTGGGTACAACAGACAGGGTTCACCAATGCGGCCAAAGTGGTACCGGAAGGTACTCCTAAGCCCTACAGCGATATCGAGTTTGCCACCAAGGTAACGGCGGTAACCACTATTGCGCATATGTTCAAAGCCTCAAAACAGATCCTGGACGATTTTGCTCAGTTGCAATCGACCATTGATACTGAAATGCGCTTTGGTCTGAAGTATGTGGAGGAGCAGGAAATTCTGTTTGGTGATGGTACCGGCGTTCACTTGCACGGCATTATCCCGCAGGCATCTGCTTTTGACCCATCCTTTGAAGTGGCGCAACAGAACGGTATTGATGATCTGCGCCTGGCAATGCTGCAAGCTCAACTTGCGCGGTTCCCTGCATCGGGCCACGTTCTGCACTTTATTGACTGGGCAAAAATCGAGCTGACAAAAGACACCTTGGGCCGTTACATCCTGGCTAACCCATCTGCATTAACCGGGCCTACATTGTGGGGATTGCCAATCGTTGCCACGGAAACGCCAGCGTTCCAAGGTAAATTCCTGACTGGTGCTTTCAACGTTGCAGCTCAGCTCTTCGATCGTGAGGATGCCAACGTGGTGATCTCTACAGAAAACGCCGACGACTTCGAGAAAAACTTGATTTCGATTCGTTGCGAAGAGCGCCTTGCTCTGGCCGTTAAGCGCCCGGAGGCATTCATTTATGGGGCATTCACCGCGCCAGTCGTAGGCGGTTAATTTTTCCAAGCGGCCCGAAAGGGCCGTTTAACATTGGAGATCAGCAATGAAGCTTATTGTTATCCGTCCTATCTATGCCAATGGCCGCGTTCTTGTGGAGGGGGATCCCCTTGAAACCCTAGAGCAACATGGCCGCGAACTTATCAAAAAAGGCTATGCAGAACTGGTGGAAGAACAACACTCTGCAGAGCAGCCAGAGCAGCCAGAGCAGCCAGAGCAGCCAGAGCAGCCAGAGCAGCCAGAGCAGCCAGAGCAGCCAGAGCAGCCAGAGCAGCCAGAGCAGCCAGAGCAGCCAGAGCAGCCAG